>CACDVH010000001.1 GCA_902556205.1 uncultured Gammaproteobacteria bacterium
TGTGCGAGTTTTCTAGGTTGATCTTATTAATTCCCTAAAAAGATAAAAAAGAATCTGCCTCTAGAGAAAGTTCTATCAAAATATCTGGCATAGCAAATTCTGCATTATATTCTTTTAATATATTTTCATCATAACCTCTTGCCTTAGCAGACATGCCTGATACATAAATTTTAGTATTAGTTTCTTTAAGATGATCTAGGTGTTCTTTCACATCCCCTGTACCCTGTCCTACTATTTCTCCTTTTTCTTTACAATTCATAAGATGGACTCCATCAGCAGCAAAAAAGACTCTAACATCATGTCCTTTTTTTTGAGCATTTACCGCAACCAAAAGACCTAAGGTTGCTTTATTTTTCAACTCAGGTCCACTGTGAATGTTTATATAAACTTTTGCCATACCTGTTTCCTTTACTCAATAATATTTAAAATTTATTTTATCTCATATTTGATTTTCATTCTACTCCAAACCATTTCATATTCTTTATCTAAAATTTTTAACTTTCTCTGTATTTCTATGTTTTTTTTTAATACTGAGTGAACAGAGTTTCCACTTACACCCCATTTCTTTCCTTTGTGCGTAGTTATTTTTTGTGTATTGAGATGTCTTGAAATCTTCCTATATCCCAATCCACTATCGTGAAGTGATTTGATTAGAGAGTGCGTTTCCTCTTGTTGTTTTGAGTATCTATCCTTATGAGGATATACAAATCTATTAGTTCTATGGGATACGGAGAAGTATAAAAAATGGGAGTAATCTAACTCCTTATTCACGATTATTCGGTTGGTATTTGATGCGGATAAGTCCGCATTCACACCTACTCTACGGTTATTTAATAATTATTATTTATCTAATTATTTGGATTAAAGCGAGGTGTAGAAAAAGGGTATTTTTTAGTCCTATTGTGTACTGAGTGTGTACTGGAGCAATATTTAGATTTAAGTGAAATGGCTTAAAGCCTTATGGGATATGGTGGTTATGGGTGGACTTGAACCACCGACCCCAGCATTATGAATGCTGTGCTCTAACCAGCTGAGCTACATAACCAAAAAGAGCGCTTATTATCGAAATATTTGCTCCAAAAGTCAAGCAAAATAGAGCATTAATAATATCATTCGGACTGTATCAGCTTCATTTCGATATAAAATTTAAATATGAGTATCAATAATTGATAAATATATGAAGAGTAAGGTTATAAAAGTGGCTCTGACTGGCGGCATTGCATCAGGCAAAAGTTTAGTTAGTGATTTACTTGAAATTCATGGATGCAAAATTATTGATCTTGATGTCATTTCACGTGAAGTTGTGATGCCAGGCACCGAGGGCCTCCAGGAATTAGTTGATACTTTTGGTAAATCAATTCTATCGAGCGATGGCTCACTTGATCGCAAAAACTTAAGAGATGTTCTGTATAAAAAAGGAAGAAATAGGGCATTAATTGAACAGATCCTTCACCCAAAGATTCTTCATAAAATGAAAGCAATGATGGATGACTGTCATGAGGGAGTGATGATAGTTGTTATACCTCTTCTTGTTGAAAAAGAACTTTGGGGCCCATTTGATAGAGCTATCTTAGTTGACTGTGAAAATGAAACGCAAATTAAGCGCCTCATGGTAAGAGATGATATTGACTCAGCAAAAGCCAAAATAATGTTGATGGCTCAAGCGAGTCGTGAGCAACGTCTTAAGCTAAATGAACATCTTCCAACTGATATCATTGAAAATAACTCGAGATTGAGCGACCTTAAAGATAAAGTTCAATTGCTTAATCAAAAGCTGTTTTCACTTATCTAACTAAAATTAAGAGTCCAAAAAATTACTCATTTCGAATCAGTGGATACACCTTGGGGCTAAATATGCTCCGATTTGCAAGTAAGATGAGTATGAACGAAACTGCTGCTGTTGAAACCAGTATCCATAAGGCAAGACCAAAGTCAAAGAACCATGTAAGCTGAAGAGCATTCTCTACGACAAGGTAAGAGCTAACAGTGGCCACTGAAAGCGCAAAAAATATTAAAGTCCCATAGATAACAGCAAACTCCATTGTCATCGCCTTAAGTATTGTTGGAAAGTCAACGCCGAGTATCTTATAGATAAGATTGTTATACCTTCTGAATGTGGTCTGAACCAAAACTGCACTCACAATAACAATTAAACCCACAACAATAACAATCAACGATATGGCTGTCACTGCTATGAATACCTTATTTAATACTTCACTCACCTGTTTAAGGATTCTATCAATCTTGATTGCTGAAACGTTTGGAAATTTATCAACCACCATGGCCAAAATCTCACTGGATGGCAAGCCAGACTTTAAAGTTCCGACATACTCATAAGGTAGTTTGTTTGCAAAAGCTTTATTAATGATGATAGCAAAATTAATTGAGATATCTCTATAGTCGACCTCTCTAAAGTTCGTAATTGTGCCCGTTACGTCTCGACCTAATATGTTCAGAATAATCTTATCATTGATTTTCATTCCCAGATCATATGCTGCCCTGCTATCCATTGAAATGAAGAGCTCATCCTCAATACCAGGCTCCCACCACTTGCCCTCAACTATTGGATTATCAAGCTTTGGTTTCTCAGACCAGGAAATTCGTCTATCACCTCTAACCACCCATGCTGATCTGTTATTTTGAGAAACAACTTCTTCAATAGGTGTTCCATTGAGTGAGATAAAGGATGCACTTGCCATTGGACTAAATTCAATCTCTGCATTAGGGTCAACTTCTTTTATATAGGATTCAAGATCACCCTTAATATCTCTGTCAATGCTAACAAAGAATAAATCTGGTGCTAAAGATGGAATGCTATCTGATATTTCTTTTTTTAAGTTGTTAGCTACAAAACTTAGCGTTAAAAGCAGAGTCAACCCTATTCCCAAGGATATGGTCATAATTGGTGCAAGTGATTTTTTTGCTACGATATTTCTATAGGCTATCCTGTAACTATTATTTGAAAATTTATAAATCCTCTTAATCAAAGCTATTAATAATCTTGATACTCCATAAAAAATAAGCATAGTGCCAAAGAAAGACACAAAGTAAAAGACTGTATAAAGCTTCTGATTAGTTTGAGAAACAAAGTAGATAGTCAAGACTAAAACCAAAATAGTTAATAGTAGAATATTCTTAAATGAGAAATTTAAGCTAACAGGATTAAATGTATTACGGAATAAGGAGGCTGCTTTAATCTCACTAATTGAATATAGAGATGGAATAGAAAAAATTAAAACCACCAGCAGACCAATGAAGAAAATGTTGAGATAGCCTAAGGCACTAAAAGAGGGTTGCAAATTAATTCCTAGGGACTCTGGAAGAAACTCATTCGCCAATAATGGACTAAAAACACCTATC
The DNA here is from genome assembly GCA_902556205.1 of uncultured Gammaproteobacteria bacterium. Classification (GTDB taxonomy): domain Bacteria; phylum Pseudomonadota; class Gammaproteobacteria; order PS1; family Pseudothioglobaceae; genus Pseudothioglobus. The sequence continues at coordinate 3,361 of CACDVH010000001.1, forward strand.
AAATATGCGATAACTGAGGTCAAGATTAGAATTAGCATAATTTCATAAAAATACATGGTTTGAATAAAGCTTGATGGAAATCCAATGGACTTTTTAACTGCTATGCTGGTGTTACTTTGGTTAATAAATGATAAAAGTGTATTGCTAATTCCAATTCCTGCTATGACCATGGCACTTACAGAGACTAAGTTTAAAAAATTTGAAAAATTGTCTATGACTCTGCTTAAACTTTGCCCACTTTGACCTGGTAGACGCGTCTTGATTCTATCGTCATAGGCAATAATAGAATTAATGATGTCTTCTTGCTCCTTAATCTCATTTAGTGTATTGAATTTAATTCTATACTTATGGTCAAGAAAACTACCCCCTGAGCTTAGCCCAAATTTCTCATAACTGTCCATACTAATAATCGCGAATTCGCCAAAAACAGCGCTTTCAGCAAGATCTGGAACAGATGCCACTAGGCCGGCAACTTCAAATTTTTGACCCATGATTACAATGTCATCACCTTCACTTACATTAAGAAGTTTTTGTATACTCTCATTAATTAAGACATTTGGCTTTTGATTGTTAGAGAAAATTTTCTCTGATGCATCCTGAGGAGTTGTTTCAACTTCACCATAGAGTGGATACTTATTATCAACTGCCCTTAGCTCGGTGAATACTGGGGACTCGCCTTCCTTGGATAGCATGGTCGCAAACTCTATTGTTGAGCTGACCATTCCAAGCTCATTAAACTGCTCAATAACCTGATTTGGAAGTGGATCTATGTCACTATCTACTTGAATATCACCGCCCAAAAGCTCCTTAGAATTATTTTCAATCTCACTATTTAGCGCCTCTTTAATTGAAAACGTTAGCGAAAGAAGTAGCAGACTGACAAATAGAGTTGATATGACTACCCATAGTTTTTTATAGCTTCTTGAGAAATCCCTTAAGGCGTATTTATTGATTAATTTGAATTGCTGAAAATCAAACAATATGACCATCCCGTATTTCAATGATTCGATCACATCTTTTTGCAATTGAATTATCATGGGTTACCATGACAAGGGAAGTATAGCTTTTTTTAGTATATTCAAAAAGTAAGTCAATCATACTCTCTGAATTAACACTATCAAGATTACCAGTAGGCTCATCTGCCAAAATGATTTTGGGCTTATTGATAAGGGCTCGTGCGATTGCAACCCTTTGCTGCTCTCCACCGGATAACTCACTTGGTAGATGGTGCATACGATGTGAAAGGCCGAATTCACCTAAAAGCTCTTCAGCATCTTTTTCAAGGCCATATTGTTGGTTTGCTTCCAGAGATAACAAAACATTCTCCACAGCAGTTAGGTTAGGAATCAAATAAAAGGATTGAAAAACAATGCCGATATTTTTCCTTCTGACCTCTGATAATTCTTTTTCTTTTAGACCAACAATTTCTTCACCATTGACTTTAATAGAGCCTTTGGTTGCATTTTCGAGACCGGAAGCCAGCATAATGATTGAAGTTTTGCCTGATCCGCTAGGTCCAACAATCGAGACAACTTCCGAACTATCAATTGCAAAACTAATGCTCTTTAAAACTTCGACTTCATCGGCAATTTCACCATAACTTAATGAAACATTATTGAACTGTATAGATGCATTCATTTCAAAATCTATTATAAAATTCAGCGCATGATTATCTCAAAAAAGCATAAAGGCAAATCATTAATTGTAGCCTTAATAATGTCATTATTATTCACTAATGTTTATGCGCAAGACCCTATAAAAATTATGCTTTATGGAGACAGCCTGATGGCGGGCTATGGCTTATCTCAAAAAGAAAACTTATCTTCAGAGTTAACAAGAAGCTTCAAAGAGAACGAGCCCACAATTAAGTTTATTAACGCAAGCATCTCTGGAAATACTTCAAAGAATGGGCTATCAAGAGTTGAGTGGTCACTGGGAGATAATCCAAGCATTGTAATCCTATGTCTTGGGGCAAATGATATGCTTAGAGGCCTAGACCCATCGCTTACTAGCAATAATTTGGATTTAATAATTAACAAATTTATTAATAACAATTCAGTCGTTGTCCTAGCAGGCATGAAATCTCCTGAGAGTATGGGAGCAAAGTATCAACTTGAATTTGATAGTATTTATCCAGAGCTTTCCAAAAAATATGACTTGATCTTAATGCCATTCTTATTGGAGGGGATTGCGCTCGAGAAAGAGATGCTGCTTGCTGATTACAAACACCCAAATTCTAATGGAATAAAAGTTATGGCTAACAACTTAAGGCCTTACATACTTGATGCCATTGAACAACTGAAATAGATAGATTATTTATTTAATTAATAAACGATTTACAATCTCGTCTCCTTCCATATGAGACTCAAAAATCTCATCAATGTCTTCTTCATCAATATATTGATACCATACATTATCAGGATAAACAACTGCCACTGGGCCATTTTCACATCGACCCAGACACCTTGATTCACTTACTCCAAATCTTCCAACACCCAATGAACCATTAGCTCGGCACTTGTCTTTGGCATAACGGTACATCTCTTTAGCTCCATTCTCTGAACAGCACTGTTTGCCATCTGTTCGGACGTTATTACAGAAAAAAATATGGCGCTTATAGAAATTACTCATAGGTTAATAGCTTTTTTATAACAATATTTTTTATCTAGACCCGTAATTTTAGATGCTAGCTTGGAAGCCTTGGAGGCTCCCATCTCATCGCATAGAATTGGTAAGATTTTTTCAAGTTCACTCTTGGCTTCATCAAAATCTATTTTATCATCGGGTGAGACTATGAGGACAAATTCACCTTTCTGATGACTGGGATCACTTTCAAGATAATCTATTAATGCTATCAAATTGTCATTAAGGATTGTTTCGAATGACTTTGTAAGCTCTTTTGCGAGACACACCCTTCGAGTCTCTCCAAAAACATCCATCATATCCTTAATCGTTGCTAATATCCTTTTAGGGGATTCATAGAAAATAATTGTCTCATCAAGACTTCTTTTAGTTTTCAAAAGCTTTAACCTTGAGGCTTGCTTAGCTGGTAGAAACCCAAAAAAACTAAAGCTACTGCTCGCTATACCAGATGAAGACAGCGCAGCAATTGCAGCATTAGGCCCTGGAATTGGAATCACATTAATTCCTATTTTTTTTGCTTCTGATACTAGTTGATAACCTGGATCACTTATAAGTGGCGTACCTGCATCACTTATCAGTGCGATTGACTTTCCAGAATTAATCTCGCTGATAATTCCATTGGCTTTCTCATTTTCATTGTGCTCATGAAATGCTGTCAAGGGAGATTTAATTTCATAATGATCAAACAATTTTTTACTGTGCCTTGTGTCTTCAGCTAAAACCAGGTCTACATTTTTAAGGGTCTCAATAGCCCTTAAGGTAATATCACTGAGATTACCAATAGGTGTTGCAATAATATAAAGGGACCCACTCATGAGGCAGTTTTATTTTTTTCAAAGGTTACCATGACTAATATTATGCTTTATTAATATAGAGCTTGATCAAATTTATATTTGAGTTTGGGTTTTAATTGAATCTGATTTAAAATACAAGTTAGTTATTTAATTTTCATTTCAATAAAACTAGAAGCCAATATGAAAAAAATACTCTTTCTTTGTGCAATCATTATTTCTTCTTCAATTCTTAGTTCGTGTTCACCAATAGTTCAAGGCGCTGCTGCAGTTACTACAGTAGCAACAATGAACAATGATCGAAGAACAATGGGTGAAATATTAGATGACAAAACCCTATATATGGATTTAGGAAATATGGTCAACAAAGACCCGATGCTAGAAGATGCTCATGTTAACTTTAACATTTATAACCAAGCAGTTTTAATTACTGGTGAAGCGCCGACCGAAAACACGAAAGAGTACCTTGAAAGTATAGTCAAAAGTAAATCTTCAAAAATTAAACAGCTTATCAATGAGGTTGAGGTAATGCCTAATAGTAGCTATTTAGACAGAGCAAAGGATGGCGTTATTACTGTTCAAATTGAAACTTTGTTTTTTGACCAGGAGGTCTTTCACCCAAGCCATGTCTCTGTTCTAACCGAGCGAGGTGTGGTGTATTTGATGGGTTCAGTGACTAAAAGGGAGGCTGAACATGCTACCAATATAGCTAGTCAGGCAAAAAATGTTAAAAAAGTTGTCAAGCTCTTTAATTATCTAATGGCTAGGCCCGCTAAGGAAGTTGAGCGTGACAACAAGAGAAAAGCAGAGGCTGAAAAAAGAGCTGAGCTAGAGGCTAAAAAGGCTGAGCTAGAGGCCAAACAAAATGAACTTAATCAACAGCTCTATGAACTAGGGTCTGATTAATTTTTTTACCGGTGCGAATGTAAAACGATGTTGCCCTTGAATTGGGCCAAAATTTGCAAGCGCCTCAAGGTGCGCCTTTGTTCCATATCCCTTATGTTTTGAAAAACCGTATTCGGGGTATTCCTGATCAAGTGCTATCATTTGTCTATCCCTTGTAACCTTTGCAATAATTGAGGCAGCTGATATGACCGGCTCTGTTAAGTCGCCTTTTATAATTGCCCGAGAGTTTTGAATATCAGGACATCTGTTTCCGTCAACAAGGACACTAATTGTTTGACTATTATCTTCAATAAGGAGCATTAACTGCTCTACTGCTTTTTTCATGGCCAACATTGTAGCCTCTAAAATGTTAATTTGATCGATTTCATTGCTATTAGATTGAGCAAAAGACCAGTAGCACTCACTAGTAATTTGGTTGTAGAGTGCTTCTCTTTTTTTTTCAGAAAGTTTTTTGGAGTCAGTAAGTCCATCAACTCTAAAGCCTGGTGGAAAAGCGACTGCTGCTGCAACCACGCTACCAACCAAGGGGCCTCTTCCTGCCTCATCGACTCCAATAACTAGCATTCTTTATTCATGCTATAGTCCCTTAAAACCAATATCGGTTCTGAAATAACTACCCCTCCACTTGACTTCATTGACAAGCTTATATGCTCTGCCTTGAGCGTCTTTTAAATCTTTTCCAAGGGCTGTAGCGCACAATACTCGTCCTCCATTGCTGAGTATTTGCTCTTTTTCAAGCACAGTTCCGGCATGGAATACTTTAACGCTTGATGAGCTTTCGGGCAAACTAATTATGTCCCCTTTTTGATAGGAATGTGGGTAGCCCTTAGCAGCCATAACTACTCCCAAAGATGATCGGCTATCCCATTCAGCAGTTGCATTAGCCAGAGAGCCATTCGCGCCTAAGAGGCACAAGCTTGCTAGGTTCGATTGAAGCCGCATCATAATTGGCTGAGTCTCTGGATCTCCAAACCTGCAGTTATACTCAAGAACCTTAACATTTTCATTCTGATTAATCATCAGACCCGCATACAAAAATCCAGTGTACGGCATCCCTTCACTTTTCATAGCGTCAACGGTCGGTCTTATAACCTTTTCCATGGCATTTTTATAAACTAAATCAGTAACAACTGGCGCTGGTGAATAAGCTCCCATTCCCCCTGTATTTGGCCCTTTATCCCCATTATCTCTAGCTTTATGGTCCTGTGATGTAGCCATAGGAAGTATATTGTTGCCATCAACCATCACTATGAAACTTGCCTCTTCTCCCTCTAAAAACTCTTCAATGACAACTCTTGATCCTGCCTCACCAAATCTGTTTCCATCAAGCATATCATTAATTGCATCAGTTGCTTCTTTTATTGAATTAGCAATAATTACGCCTTTTCCAGCAGCAAGGCCATCAGCCTTAATTACAATAGGCGCTCCTTTTTCTTTGACATAATCTATCGCTGGCTTAGTTTCAGTAAAAGCCCTATAGTAGGCAGTCGGAATATTATTTCTGTCTAAAAAATCCTTACAGAATACTTTTGATCCCTCAAGTTGAGAGGCCCTCTTGGATGGTCCGAAGATAGCAAGTCCTTCATTTTTAAATTCATCCACAATCCCAAGAACTAGAGGAGCCTCTGGCCCAACGATCGTAATATCTATTAACTCTTCTCTAGCAAAAGAAATTAGTCCAGGAATATTTTCAGAGTCGATACTGATGTTAGAGATTTTTTTCTCAAGCGCAGTTCCTGCATTGCCAGGTGCTACAAAAACACGCTTTACCTCGTTAAATTGAGAACATTGCCAGGCAATCGCATGCTCTCTTCCTCCAGAACCAATAACTAAAACATTCATTATCTTCCTACATACATTAATAAACTTTAAATAAATAGCCTCTTTGGTAAAACCTCAGAAGAGCCATTACTCTCTCCAATGCCAACAAACCTCTTATTAGCATCATAAAGTTTAACTTTTTGAGGACTATCCAACTCACTACATTGTATTTTTCGACCAAACTTGATATCACTAGATTGATCATAGTCTAAGTAAATCGACTTCAAATTTGGAATCATTTCATCTGGCCCAATGAGAAGATTATCTAACTCATCTATGCTCATTTCTCTGAGATCTTTAAATGTTTTACTTTGATCAATAATTATGTGTGCAAAGCCTATTCTCCTTAGCTCGATTACATGGCCACCACAATTTAGATGTTTTCCAATATCTTCCATTAAAGTTCTAATATAGGTCCCTTTGGAGCAAGACACTTCAAGGGTTAAGACATCATTTTGTAAGCTAATAAACTGTATCTCATGAATACTAACTTCTCTGGGCTTTCTCTCAACTTCTATCCCTTTTCTAGCAAGCTTATATAAGGGTGTGCCATTTTTTTTAAGGGCAGAGAACATGGGTGGAATCTGACTGATAACACCGTCAAATTTCTTTAAAGTCTCTTTGATAAAAACCTCATCTATTCCCTTTGTGGAGCCGTATTTATTGATTCGACCCTCTGAGTCCCCAGTATCACTTATTTCGCCTAGTTTGCCCTTTACAAAGTATCGCTTGTCATCCTCAAGTAAGAACTGGGCTACTTTAGTAGATTGGCCTAGGCAGATTGGCAGAAGACCGCTCGCTAGTGGATCAAGACTTCCAGTGTGTCCTGCTTTATTGGCTCCAAATAAATGCTTAATTTCTTGCAAAGCACTATTTGAACTCTGCCCAGACGCTTTATCTAAAATCAAAACTCCGTCAATATCTCTACCTTTCTTGTTTCGTTTAGACATAGACTATGAATTCACAATTTACTTAATAGGTCATCCATTCTAGCCCCGGTATTTGGCGCTGTGTCATAAATAAAACTCAGTGAAGGCGTATGTCTTAAGTCTAGAGATTTAGATAGAGAAGATCTAAAAAAACCGCCCGCTTTATTGAGCAATTGAGCTATTTTCTTGTGTTCGTCTTCTTCAACAGAGAAAAAAACTCTAGCGCTTGTTAAATCTCTGCTAACAATGACATCTGTAATTACTACATTTTTCAACCTAGGGTCTTTAGTGCCTATTGAAAGAAGCATTGTGAGCTCTCGCTTTATGAGCTCATTAACTCTATCTGATCTGAAGCTGAGCTGTTGGGGCATTTAATATCGATCCCTAGAGCGAGCGAGCTCTTTCAATTCTTTCAAACACCTCAATCTGATCGCCTGGCTGAACATCAGTATAGTTAAGCACACCAATACCGCACTCAGTTCCAGATTTAACTTCTTTAACATCATCTTTGAAACGTCTCAGAGACTCTAGTTCGCCTTCATAAATGACAACACTCTCACGCAAAACACGAATCGGGCTGTCTTTCCTAACTACACCCTCTTCAACCATACAGCCAGCAATATCTCCAAACTTAGGGGATCTAAATACATCTTTCACACCAGCGATTCCAATTATATTTTCACTCAGCTCAGGGCTGAGCATTCCGCCCATGATAGCCTTGATATCATCAATCAGATTATAGATGATACTGTAGTACTCTATCCTAACGCCCTCAGTGTCGGCAGTTTTTCGAGCAACCGCATCAGCTCTGACGTTAAATCCAAGAACAATTGCCTCAGACGCGCTGGCCAAAGAAATATCAGTATTGTTAATTGCCCCAACACCTGAAGAGACCACTTTAACCTTAACCTCATCAGTTGAAAGCTCTTCCAAAGCCTCAACTAGGGCCTGCGCCGAACCTCTTACATCAGACTTAATTAAAACATTAACTGTTGAAACTTCGCCATCTTCCATCTTTGAAAAGAAATTATCCATCTTCTCTGCCTGTTGCTTTTGAAGTTTCGTTTCACGATCTTTTGTTTTTCTAAACTCAGCAACCTCTTTTGCCTTTCTTTCACTTTCCACGGCCAAAACCTCAGCACCTGAGTCAGGCACCCCCGAAAGGCCCAAGATCTCAACTGGGGTTGACGGCCCGGCCTTATTAATTGGCTTGCCTTGATCATCAATGATTTGCTTGACCTTACCAAATTCTAGCCCTGCAATAACAATGTCGCCTTTATTGAGAGTTCCAGATTGAACAAGCACTGTTGTAACTTTTCCTCTTCCTTTGTCCAGTCTTGCCTCAAGGACAACGCCGCTTGCAGGCTTATCAGAAACAGCACTGATTTCAGCCATTTCAGCTGTCAATGTAATGCTTTCCAAGAGCTCATCAATACCCTCACCAGTATGGGCTGAAACGCCAACCATTAGGACGTCACCACCCCATTCATCTGCAATCACATCATGGGTCGAAAGGACCTGTTTAACTTTGTCGATTTCGGCTCCCTCTTTATCTATTTTATTGATGGCGACAATAATAGGCACATTCGAATCTTTGGCATGTTTGATCGACTCAATAGTTTGTGGCATCACGCCATCATCAGCTGCCACAACTAAAATAACGATATCAGTTGCTGATGCACCTCTTAGGCGCATCTTAGAGAATGCAGCGTGTCCTGGTGTATCAATAAAAGTAATCAGATTTCCCTTTTGTTCAACCTGATAAGCCCCAATATGCTGAGTAATGCCGCCTGCCTCAGCTGATGCGACTTTTGATTTACGTATATAGTCAAGCAGTGAAGTTTTTCCGTGATCAACATGGCCCATAATAGTAACGATTGGAGGTCTAGGCATAGAGTCTGCCTCATTAATATCGTCTTGGACTAGGCTGTCTTCGATAGTTTCTTCATTGCTTGCAATTGGGGTGTGTCCCATCTCTTCTACAACTAGAATAGCTGTGTCTTGATCTATTACATCATTAAGTGTTGCCATAACGCCCATGCCCATCATAACCTTTAAGACTTCACCAGCTTTGGTGGTCATCTTAAGAGCAAGCTCAGAGATCTTAATTTGTTCAGGAATGTGTATCTCATGCTTTATCGGTTCAACCGGCATATGAAAGCCATGTTGTGCCTGCTCATCTTGAACTTTCTGAGATATTTGTGTTCTCTCTTTTTTCTTAAGCTTTCTGTTTGGGTTGTGCTTTGCAACATGAAGCTCTTTTCTTTTAGGTGCGGCAGCTGGGGCAGATCTTAATCTCTTTGGCCCTTTCTTCTTCTCATTTTCTTTATCAGCCTTGATCTTTTCTTTGTCTCTTTTTTCCTTATTTTCTTTTTCAGCTTGCTCTTTTAAAGTTTTTTGAGCTTGCAATTCCTCATTTTTGATTTTTTGTTGACGAACCATGTCGTTGCGCTTTGCATCATGCTCTTCATCCTTTTGCTCAGCAATTCTTCCGGCCTCGAGTGCCTCTTTGGCCTTTAAAACAGCTGCATCATCTATCTCTGAAGATTGGTCATTTTGAGGGACTTCACGCTTCTTTTTTACCTGGATTTTAACTCCGCCAGTGGATGTATTGGAAGTTGGCTTTGTAGTTTTTCTTGATACAGAGATACTCGACTTTGTTGCAGATCGTTTACTCAAACTCGACATCAAGATCTGCCTTTCTTCAGCAGAAATATTAGACTCTGCAGTCTTGCCATCGATCCCTGCTGCTGAGAGAATAGTAAGAACCTGGTCAGGGGACTTTTTGAGTAATTTTGATAAAGTTTCAACTGTATGTGCCATATTCCTACCTATATTTGAGTAACGATTACTGTAATTATCCTCAGTGATTAATCAAACCAGCCCTCTTTTTCTCTGGCTGCCATGATAACAGCTGATGCAGTGTCATTTCCAATATCTTGAATTTCTAATAATTCAACAATTGAGAGCTCTGCTAGATCATCCACAGTATTGATATCAGCTCCAACCAAAGCGGATGCAAGTGAGTCATCAACCCCCTCTACACCAAGCAATACTTCGGTAGCCTCCGCATCATTCAAGGCTTTTACGAGCTGTGCATCCTGCGCTCTTTCTTGCAGTTCATCAACCATCTCAGAGTCAAATTCTTCAATCTTAGAAAGTGTGTCTGCTTCAGCCTCTGCAATATCATCCAGACTTGTATAGCCCTCATCTATCAAAACACCCGCAACCTCAGCATCAACACCGAGCTTTTCAGCAAGCTTTTCGCCAGTTTTTTGCATCTCCTGAGCCTGGATTTGATCAGCATCATTTAAAGACATGACATTGAGTTTCCAGCCTGAGAGCTTGCTTGCAAGCTTAATATTTTGACCACCTCTTCCAATAGCAAGGGCTAACTGGTCTTCTTCAACTGCAATATCCATAGATCTCTTATCTTCATCCACAACAATTGAACTCACCTCTGCAGGAGCCATAGCATTAATTACAAATTGTGCTGGATCATCATCCCATAGGATGATGTCAACTCGCTCTCCATTAAGCTCATTAGAGACAGCTTGAACTCTAGCGCCCCTCATACCAATGCAAGAACCAATCGGATCAATGCGCTTGTCTTTGGCTTTCACCGCAAGCTTTGATCGAAGACCAGGGTCTCTTGCACCAGCTTTAATTTCAATAACCCCTTCACTTATCTCAGGGACCTCCATCTCAAATAGCTGAACCATCATATCGTTAGCTGTTCGGCTTAAGAAAATTTGCGCACCTCGTGGTGTTGACTTAACCTCTTTAATGTAGGCTCTCAGACGATCATTTTTTCTTATCGATTCATTAGGAATCAGGTCATACTTTGAAATCATGCCATCGATTCCACCCATGTCAACATAGACATTGCCCCGATCCACCCTTTTAACAGTAACCATAACCACTTCACCTACCCTCTCGGAATAGTTATCAACCACAACTGTTCTCTCTGCCTCACGAACCTTTTGAATAATAACTTGTTTAGCCACCTGAGCTGCAATTCTTCCAAACTCAAGAGACTCCATTGGCTCCTCTACAAACTCATCCACATTGAGTCCATTTGAATCAGCCTGATAAATGTGCAGCTCAGGATCGAACATGTTTCCATCATCATCAACAAACTCTTCGCCATCTTCGATGACCTGCCATTGTCTGAAGGTTTTAAACTCACCTGTATGCCTATCAACCTCAACTCGCACTTCGATATTGCTGCGCTTCTTCGTTGCAACTGCTAAAGCCTCTTCCAATGATTCCAGAACATCCTCTTTGGTGATATTCTTCTCATTTGAGATTGCCTCTATCATTAAAAATAATTCTTTGCCATCCATTGGCTTCTCCTAAAAATGAGCAACTAAATTTGCTTTTTCAATTAAATCTATTTCTAAAGTAACAGGGCCTAGCTCTGTCACTAACTCTATTGCATTACTTTTTTCACTAACGCTTCCAATTGAGCCTGTAAAGTTTCTTCTTCCCTCAATTGGCCTATATGTTCTTATCCGAACATCATGTCCCAAAAAACGCATGTAGTGAGATAAACTAAAAAGAGGCCTTTCAATACCTGGAGAAGACACCTCCAGATTATATTGCCCACTAATTGGATCCTCAACATCCATTATTGCACTGACTTGTCGTGAAACAATCTCACAATCATCAACACCAATACCTTTCTCTGAGTCAATATATAGCCTCAACACAGAGTGCTTACCACTTGGTACATACTCAACACCCAAGAGCTCATACCCCAGGTCATGGACACTGGGGTTCAATATTGAAAGCACTTTGTCTGCTATCTTAGCCACAAAAAACTCCTAATAAAAACCCCCAAAAGAGGGGGTCTAAATTGGTAGCGGGGATAGGATTTGAACCTATGACCTTCGGGTTATGAGCCCGACGAGCTACCATGCTGCTCCACCCCGCACTAAAGAGGCGAAATTATACGCCCAAAACCTCGTCAATTCAACATTTTTTGCCCGTCATGCTCATTATTATCTAATACGATTGGATTATAATATGCCGATGAAGCAAATTAGACTCGGCGTATTGATGGATGATATTTCTAACATAAAGCCAAACAAAGACTCATCGTTTGCAATGATGCTAGAGGCTCAGAATCGTGGCTGGGAAATTCAAACCTTTGATAGCTCGGATATGTTTTATTCAGAGGGCACAGTTGTTGCCTCAACAAGGGTAACAAGAGTTCAAGACTCAGAAACAAGCTGGTATAGCTCAGAGTCCTCAAAGTTGGTCAATTTAGGCTCTCTTGACGTTGTCTTTATGCGTAAAGATCCGCCCTTTGATATGGACTATATTTATGCCACTTATCTGCTCGAACAACTTGAGTCTGAAGGGGTTTTGGTCATTAACAAGCCAAGCTCACTAAGGGATGCCAATGAAAAGTTATTTGCTTTAAATTTTCCTGAATGTATACCTCAAACTCTGGTGAGTTCAAAAATTCAGCTGCTCGAGAGTTTTATTGATTCGCTGCAAACTGCAGTTGTCAAGCCACTTGATGGCATGGGTGGAACGGATATCTTTAAACTTACAAAGGGAGATAAAGATACAAGCAATATCCTCAAAAGAATTACCAACAATGAAACTCGATATATCATGGCGCAAGAGTTTTTGCCCGAGATTAAAGATGGTGATAAGAGAATACTCTTGATTAATGGAAAGCCAGTTGACTATGCTCTTGCCCGACTACCCGCCAAGGGTAGCTTTAAAGGCAATCTTGCAGCTGGAGCAAAAGGGCTGGGTCAGCCGCTATCCGATAGAGATCGATATTTGTGCGCTCAAATAGCCCCAACATTGATTGAAAAAGGGCTAATCTTTGTGGGTCTTGATGTCATAGGTGACTTCATCACTGAGATTAATGTAACCAGCCCAACTTGCATTCGAGAACTGGACAAACAGTTCGGAATCAACATCTCTTCAACACTCTTAGATGAGGTTGAAAGAAGACTAGTCCAAGACTAAATTAAACACATATTTCGAAGCGACTACGCCCAAACTTGCAGCGGCGAGAGAAAGTAATAAATTCAAAAGAATATTTATAAAGGCCTGAGAATAATGGCCTCCACTTAACATCTGAACAGACTCTGTTGAAAGAGCTGACATAGTCGTTAGTGAGCCCGCCAGACCAACAAGCAGCATGAGTCGGTAGGTTTCACTCAGAAGAAGTTTTTCTAACACCAAAACAATTAAAACGCCTGCAATAAATGAACCAATAACGTTTGAGATTAGGGTTCCATAAGGCAGCCCTTTTCCAAGCTACTGGGCTGAAATTAGTCCAATATAGTATCGACTTGAAGCCTCAACTGTGGCTCCAACTCCAATACTTGCAATGGACAATAATGTATTCATAGGCCTGATCTCAGCTGATCTAGTTTTTCTTTGATTTTAATCTCTAAGCCTCGATCACTCGGCTCATAGTATATTTTTTCTCCCATCTCATCAGGAAAGTAGGTTTGTCCTTTACTAATTGCACCAGGCTCATCATGGGCATAGCGATACCCCTTGCCATGATCAAGCTCTTCAAGAAGTTTTGTAGGAGCATTTCTAAGATGAATAGGAACCTCTATATCGTTACTCTCTTTTGCTGCTTCAATTGCTGAATTAAAAGCCTTATAAATAGAGTTAGATTTTGGTGCACACGCACAAAAAACTGCAGCCTGTGCGATAGCTCGATTGCCCTCTTTATCGCCCAGACGTTCATAGACATCCCAGGCATTAATGCAAATCTGGAGCGCTCTTGGATCGGCATTACCTATGTCCTCTGAGGCTATTGCAAGCAGCCTTCTAGCAATAACCTTTGGATCACAACCTGATACAATCATTCTTGCCATCCAGTATAGTGCTCCATCTGGCGATGAGCCTCTGACCGATTTATGAAAGGCTGAGAGCTGTTGGTAAAAAATGTCGCCCCCTTTGTCGAAACTGCTAAGCTTCTTTTGGAGCGTTTTTGTGACATCTGCCTTGCTAAGAGTCTTCCCCGAAGTATTCGCTAATTGCTCTATAATATTAATGAGTCTTCTGGCATCTCCGTTACTATTTTCGATCACCAAATCTAATGAGCCGTCGCCTTCAAGACTTATCTGCTGGTCTTTCATAGCTCTATGGGCAATAGTCTCAAGCTCCTCATTGTTCAGTTTTTTTAAAACATATACCCTAGTCCTTGAAAGTAATGACGAATTAATTTCAAAGGATGGGTTTTCAGTCGTTGCGCCGATGAGAGTTAATAGTCCAGACTCAATATGAGGTAAAAATCCATCCTGTTGAGATTTGTTAAAGCGATGAATCTCATCAACAAAAAGAATTGTGCTTCTGTCATTTTGTCTGTAAAGCTCGGCATGCTTAATAATATTTCTGAGCTCTTTTACTCCGTCAAGTACGGCTGACATTTGCTCGAAATGAGCGCCCATCTGACGACAAATAATTCTCGCTAATGTTGTTTTTCCAACTCCTGAAGGGCCCCATAAAATCATGGAGTGGAGTTGGTTATCTTTTATTGCCTTTCCTATTGGCTTGTCGATGTCTAGCAAATGCTGTTGTCCAACAAAATCAATCAGCTCAACAGGCCTTAATATCTCAGCGAGTGGCTTATAGGTCGACATCTTGAGCTAGATTAATTAAAATAAGAATGTATTTACTCATTATAATCCACATATGTTTTTAAGATTTTTTTGTCTTGTTTTTCTTACAACAAGCGTTTTTGCAAATTCAGACTCATTTGATGACTTTTTAGATCAGGTTCGTAAATCTGCAATCGAACAAGGCGTCTCCAAATCAACGATTGACCAAGCATTTTCTGGACTTACTGCGCCAGATCCATCGATTATCTCTAAAGATAGCTCTCAGGCTGAATTCAGTCAGAACTTTTGGCGCTATTTCAACAAAAGAGTGAGTAAAACGCGTATCAATAATGGAAATGATACATTAAAACAAAACGCCTCATTGCTTAACAAATCT
The DNA here is from genome assembly GCA_902556205.1 of uncultured Gammaproteobacteria bacterium. GTDB lineage: Bacteria > Pseudomonadota > Gammaproteobacteria > PS1 > Pseudothioglobaceae > Pseudothioglobus. The sequence goes on from CACDVH010000001.1 coordinate 18,434, forward strand.
TCTCAAAAATATGGAGTACCGGCTTATGTAATTGTAGCCTTTTTAGGGCTGGAGAGTAACTATGGAAATTATATGGGCAATGAACGCTTAATTCAGTCTTTAGCGACACTAGCCTATGACCCTAGGCGCTCTAAATTTTTCACACGAGAATTAATTGCAGCTCTAAAGCTCATGGACAACAAAACCATTCCAATTGATGCAACCGGCTCTTGGGCTGGAGCCATGGGCGCTGTTCAGTTTATGCCAACCAATGTCCTTGCTTATGGCGTTGACGCTAATAAAGATGGAAAGGTTAATCTTTGGAATGATAAAGAAGACATCTATGCAAGTGCTGCTAACTTTCTGAGCAAACTGGGATGGAAGAAAGGAGAAAAATGGGGTCGCGAAGCGCTCATTCCAAAAAGTTTCGACTATCGACTTACTGGTCTCAAGAATGAAAAAACAGTCAATGAGTGGGCCGCACTTGGCGTGTTAAGGGGGAACGGTGCAGCACTTCCAAGATCTAACTTTAAAGCATCATTAATCGTTCCGATGGGCCATAAGGGCCCTGCTTTTCTTGTTTATAGAAACTTTGATGTGATTATGGGTTGGAACAGGTCAATCTTGTATGCACTATCAGTTGCACACTTATCAGATAGGCTCAATGGTGCAGGCAGGCTATCTGCAAAGCCCCTGGACGAGCCGCTTCTGAACAAAGAAGATATAATGCAAATCCAAAACACGCTCAACCTGCTTGGCTATGACACTGGCACTCCAGATGGCATGGCAGGACCTAAAACGCGCGAAGCGACAAGAAAATTCCAGTCTGATATAGGATTTGTTGCCGACGGATATGTCGGCTATGAGCTCTTTCAACAACTCCAATGACAATTAAAACCTACCTTGGTTTTGATGTTGGCACTAAAAGGACTGGCATTGCTATAGCCAATAGTCTTACAGGCCATGCTAATGGCATTGATACAGTTATCCACAACAAAGACGGCTCAACAAACTGGATGCAACTTGAAGTAATTATTAAGCAGCATAGTCCAGATGCATTTATTGTTGGCCTTCCACTTGATAAAGAGAATAAAGAGCAGGAGATGACTTATATCGCACAATCGTTTGGAAGAAAACTTGAGGAGCGCTTTAGTATTGATGTCTTTTTTATCGATGAGCATTTATCTTCTTTGGAAGCAAAAAACCAACTAAAATGGCACTTCGCTCATAAGAATGCTGATAGAGGGGACGTAGATAAACGATCAGCTGAACTAATTTTGCAGACATGGCTCAATGAAACCACACACGATTAGCAACGATGCTCAGCTCAACTCGGATGGAAGGCTCATCCACCTTTTAGGCCTTGAAGGCCTCCCCAAAAGTCAAATCGAAAAAATCCTTAGTGTAGCTGATGACCTTCTGGATCAAAAATTTAAACTTCAAAAATCTAAAATTTTAAGAGATATGTCGGTTGCAAACCTTTTCTTTGAACCTTCAACTCGAACCAGAAATACCTTTGAGATTGCAGCCAAGAGAACCAGCGCTAAAACAATTAACGTCGACCTTGCTAACTCAGCCACCAAGAAAAATGAGACCTTGATGGATACAATGCAGACCCTCAAAGCAATGCAGATTGATATGTTTGTTATAAGACACCAACAAAACGGATTGCCTCATCGGGTCGCTGAAAATATTGAAGGAGTTTCAATACTAAATGCAGGTGATGGAATTAATGCCCACCCAACCCAGGCATTGCTAGATATGCTCACCATCAGGCAGCACAAAAAATCATTTGATAGCCTTTCTGTTGCAATAGTTGGAGACATCAGGCATTCCCGAGTCGCTCGCTCCGGAATTCAGGCTATGAAAACACTGGGAACAACTGATATCAGACTTATTGCGCCAGAAACGCTTCACTATAAAGAAGAAACTCCGGGGCTAGAGCGCTTTGCAAGCCTAGAACAAGGTATAGAAGGTGCCGACGTTATTATGTCGCTCAGACTCCAAAAAGAGAGAATGATTGCAGCAGATATTCCGGACGAGCAAACCTACTTTGATGGATTTGGTCTGACCTCTGAAAATCTAAAGCTTGCAAAACCAGACGCAATCGTTATGCATCCTGGCCCTGTGAACAGAGGCATAGAGCTTAGTTCTGAGGTTGCAGATGGATCTCAATCTGTCATACTGCAACAGGTCACCAATGGAATTGCTGTGCGAATGGCAGTGATGGAAATCCTAGCAGGGGCATTTTAAATTAATGAGTCAGCCGATAAATTATGAGCTCGCCAAAGATGCGCTCCATAAGCTCAATACTGATGACACCATATCTTCTGCTCATGGTTTGTTATGTGGCTTTTATTGCGTCAAACAAAACATCGAGCTCGATGACTGGCTCAATGAAATCCTAGTAAGCATTGATCTTAATAATCTATTGGAAAAGGAAGCACATCATATCCTTGCAGAAATCTTCAATAATACGAGCGAACAACTTGCAGATCCGACACTTAACTTTTGGCCAGTTATTGCCGACGATCACACGCCACTTAGAGAGCAGGCAAACACTCTTATTGATTGGTGTCAAGGATTTTTAGTTGGTCTTGGTTTGAGCTCAGTTGAGACCTATGATGAAGAGGTAACGGAAATGATCAGGGACATCAGTGAGATATCTCAACTTGATACAGACCTTCTAGATACTGATGAAAACGCAGAGGATTTTTATGAAATCGTTGAGTTTGTTCGTATAGGAGTTCTTTTTATTCAGGAGACCTTGCAGCCTTCCAAACAGGATTTTATAAGTCCAACTCAGCTCCATTAATAACTAATTAACTTACTTTTCTAGCTTTGAATGAATATAATTTGTTTCAGCAACAAATTACTTCGTCTGATTTGTTGCAATGGAGAGACAACTTTTATAACTTTAGGAGTACAAAATGACTTTATCCAATTTATTTAAAGCACAAGCAATCTTTGTTTGGCTCTATGCAGCACTGTTTTGGGTGGCACCAGAGATGGCCTCTCAAGGTCCTGGATGGACTTTAACGCCCAACATGGTTTCTTTTGGGCAAATCTTAGCGGTACCATTATTTGCTCTGGGACTTTTCTCCTGGATGGCTCCAACTTGGGTTGGAGACAACCTTAATAAAGTAGGTACAATTTTTGGTGTATACATTAATCTGGGTCTAGTTGCAGTTCAACTGTTTCATATTACAACTGGAGCAGCAAAATTTGATCCAATGGGAATGATCCCAGCCCTAATTTTAGCTGGGCTATTCTTCTGGAAAACTCGCGCCTCTGACTAGTAAATTATCAATTAAAAAGCCGAATTAAACACAAGTCTAATTCGGCTTTAGAAATGGTGGCCACACCTAGAATTGAACTAGGGACACAGGGATTTTCAGTCCCTTGCTCTACCAACTGAGCTATATGGCCAAATCGCGTAATTATACACAAGGCAAATCAAAATTGAGTTTGAATTTAAGCTCTGAAAGCCTTGTATAATCTAGAGGTTGTCTAGAAACCTCTCAGCATCTAAAGCCGCCATACACCCAGAGCCTGCAGAGGTAACAGCCTGACGATATATATGATCTGCAACATCGCCCGCAGCAAATACGCCCTCAACACTTGTTTGGGTGGCATTACCCTCTAATCCAGCCTGAACTTTTATATAGCCATTATTAATTTCAATCTGTCCTTCAAAAACGCCAGTGTTTGGAGTATGGCCAATGGCAATAAAGACTCCATGCACATCAATTTCTTTCTTACTGCCGTCATTACCCTTTAATCGAAGTCCAGTGACACCCATATCATCTCCTAAAACCTCTTCTAAATTATGGTCCCACTCAATAGAGACGTTACCATTTTTTGCTTTTTCCATAAGCTGGTCAGACAAAATTTTCTCCGACCTAAACTTGTCCCTTCGATGAACAACTGTAACGTGATCAGCTATATTGGAAAGGTAGAGGGCCTCTTCAACAGCAGTATTACCGCCACCAATAACAGCAACTTTCTGACCTCTGTAGAAAAAACCATCGCAAGTTGCACAAGCTGAAACCCCTTTTCCCTTGTAGGCTTCCTCTGAGTCAAGCCCAAGGTATTGAGCAGTTGCGCCTGTTGAGATAATCACGGCATCAGCAGTATAAGTTGTATCTCCCCCTTGAAGCGTAAAAGGTCGTTTCGAGAAGTCGACGCTCGTAATATGATCATTAATTATTTCTGTATTAAATCGCAAAGCATGGCCTTTCATTCGCTCCATCAAGTCTGGACCTTGAAGCCCATCATGGTCACCAGGCCAGTTATCAACATCGGTCGTAGTCATCAATTGGCCACCTTGTTCAAGGCCGCTAACCATAACCGGATTTAAATTTGCTCTAGCCGCATAAACCGCAGCAGAGTAGCCAGCAGGGCCTGAACCAACAATCAAAACTCGGCAATGTTTGATATCACTCATAATGAAATACTTTATACTAATTAATCAAATGAGTATTATAAGCTGTCTTGAAAAAAAATAATAAACGAACCACTCAAAATACCCCTGTAAATAATCCGCGCTCTAAACTTGCAAGTGAGTCAATTTTTATTTTGCTCTTGACAATTGGGGCTGTTTTCTTTGTTTCTCTTATTACGGGCTCAGCCTCTGAGGACCCCTGGACTGGCGGGGCTGAATTATCTAAGCCAGTTGAAAATAGTGCCGGAATATTTGGTGCATATTTAAGAGATATATGCTTTGGTATCCTCGGTTATGTTTCATATGTTTTGCCAATTTCCATTATTTGGCTGGGCTACAACTTTCATCGTGACGCTAATAAAGAGCGTCAAAATCAGCTGACCTTTCTTATTCGATTCATTTCATACCTTATAATGCTATTCTTTCTTGCGGCACTCGCCCATCAATATGCTCCTGAAATAAAGGTAATGGATGGTCTTAAAGAAACATTTTTAGCTGGAGGAATGATTGGAAAATCCATGCATGAACTGCTTTTTTATGAGCTTTTTGGTAGCTCATCGACTCTAATTTATATCGGAATTATCCTGGTAAGTTTCAGCATAGCCTCAAGCGCTTCATGGAAAAATATTGTAGGAGCTATTCTCAAAAGCCGGCCTCTTAAAGAAAGAGCCTCAAAGGTAGCTAAAACAGAAAAAACCAAACCAGAAATTATTAGCTCCAAAACATCAGCGTCTCAAGAAACTTCATCCTCTGAGAAACCTCAAAAACTAGAGAAGCCCAAAAAGCAAGAGAAGTCAGATAAACCAAAAAAGCAAGACAAGCCTCAAAAAGAACAAAGCAGTAACCTCTTTAAGGCAGGATTAATAGGGGGTCTTCCTGATCTAACTCTTCTAGATGATGTTGATAATTCTGGTCTAGGCTATACAGAAGAATTCCTTGTAGAGATGGGTCAACAAGTTGAAATCAAGTTAAAAGATTTTGGATTTGATGTTTCTATTACTGCAGTGACGCCAGGTCCTGTTGTTACCCAATTTGAAATATCTCTTGCGCCAGGAATCAAGGTAAGCCAAATTATGAACCTGAATAAAGACCTCGCTCGAGCGCTTCTTGTTGAGAGCGTGAGGATTGTTGATGTCATTCCTGGAAAGCCAGTCATTGGGCTTGAGATACCAAATAATACTCGCGAGATGATAGGCCTCAAAGAGATACTATCTAGCGATGCATTTACTAAGGCCAAGTCAACACTATCCATGGGACTTGGAAAAGATATTAATGGACAGCCTGTTGTAGTAGACCTAGCTAAAATGCCTCACCTACTAGTTGCAGGCGCAACAGGCATGGGAAAGTCCGTTGGACTGAATGCAATTATATTAAGTATTCTATATAAGGCAACTCCAGAGCAAGCAAGGTTTATTATGATTGACCCTAAAATTGTAGAGCTCGCCTCATATGCAGACATACCTCACCTGTTAACGCCGGTTGTCACCAATATGAATGAAGCTGCAAGTGCGCTCTGGTGGTCAGTCAATGAAATGGAGCGGCGCTACAGTCTTTTGGCAAAGTTTGGGGTTAGAAATATTGAGTCCTTTAATGAAAAACAAAGTCGGGCTAAAAAAGCAGGCAAGCCTCTTTTAGACCCTTCTTTTAATCCAGAAACAGCCAAAGAAGGCGAGGAGCAGCCTGAGCTTGAGGCGCTTCCACTCATAGTTATAGTAATTGATGAGTATGCTGATATGCTAGGCGCTCTAGCCCAAGAAGATAGGGCAAAATCGAAGCGCGTTGAGGGGCTCATTGTAAGGATTGCACAAAAAGCGCGTGCTGCAGGCATGCACCTTATTGTTGCAACGCAAAGGCCAAGCGTTGACGTAATAACTGGGCTGATTAAATCTAATATCCCCACCAGGGTTTCTTTCAAGGTCTCGTCAAAAACGGACTCCAGGACTATTCTTGATCAGGCTGGAGCTGAACAGCTTTTAGGCATGGGCGATATGCTTTATATGGCTCCAGGAATTGCTCATCTGACAAGGGTACATGGTGCTTTTGTTGAAGATAGTGAGATTTTAAGGGTAGTCAAACATCTTAAAAAGAACTCAAACCCTAACTATCTTGACGGCATATTAAACCCAAAATCGGAGCCAGTAGGCGACAAGGACCCAGGACAAAACAGTGGTGAGCTTGATCCGCTTTTTGATGAGGCCGTTCAGATAGTAACCTCAACCAGAAGAGCGTCAATTTCAAGCCTTCAAAGGAGAATGCGAATTGGCTACAACCGAGCTGCACGAATTATTGAGGATATGGAGATAAGCGGGATTGTGAGCTCAATGAATAGCGCTGGAAATAGAGACGTCTTGGCACCAGAACCTATTGAGCCAGACGACAATTAATTCCTGAATAATTTAATGTTAAGGGCATGTTGAATAGAGTTTGGTCAATTGCAATTATTCTAGCGGCACTTGCAACTTCATGCATACTCTTTCTTCAGCCCAGCCTTGACCAGGTAAATCTATTGCCTGATCAAGGTGCTGCCTGGTATTTTTGGAAAAGACCCGACCCTAACTTTGCTTCTCAAGCAAGCGCATGGGGTGGATATTTAGTTCATCAGTTTTTTATATGGGGTGTAATAATTTGGGCAAAAAAAAATCGAGAGGCCCTCAAAGATCGGACAAAGCTTCATTTCATTAACTGGGTTGCCCTTGCTGGAACTGCTGCTTTTGGCCTGCTCCATTTTTTCCAGACAGCTATCTGGTACGATGGCCTTGCACAGAATGTATCCGTTTTTTCATCACAGGCCTCTGTCATTCTACTACTGGTTGTTGTTCTAATGATTGAGGCGCCGAGGAGAGGCGTATTCTTTGGGACAGGTGGAAAGAATTTCATTGGAGTCAAACCCTTTCTAATTAAATACCATGGTTATTATTTTTCATGGGCAGTAGTCTACACCTTTTGGTTTCATCCAATGGAAACCACTTGGGGTCATTTATTTGGTTTTTTCTATACCTTCTTATTGATGATTCAGGCTGGATTTATTTTTACTCGTGTCCATACAAATCGATGGTGGACTCTCACTTTAGAGGTTTTGGTTTTATTTCATGGAGTTGTTGTTGCGTTATTAGCAGGCCAGGAATTTTGGACAATGTTTCTTTTTGGTTTTTTAGCCATGTTCATAGTGACTCAGATGCATGGACTTGGGCTATCAAGACTATTAAGATGGCTTTTTGGTGGATTATTTTTGATAGCTCTAATTGTTATTTATTCCGAGAGAGGTTGGGGGCAGGCTCATGAAATTCTAAGAATTCCAGTGATTGACTATATTCTAGTATTTGTTTTGACTGCTCTTATTCTAATCATTAAAAGACTTGTCAGAAAAAATTAGGGTCTATTTACAACAAGACTAGTTCTGATATCTGAATAAAATTCCATACTACATTAGATAGAATTTTCTAGACAGGGTCATTTATTGTTTAAAAATAATCCCTAAATAACACTCATTATAAGAAAAAGTTCTTGACCTATGATTTTGCATACTATATATTGAGGGGAGGCCAACAAACGTTTTGTTAGTTGGTTTTTTTTGTTTAATAATTTGTGTGTCTAAATTTCTAGACACCTTCAAAAGGAGAAATGCAATGAAAAAAACTTTAAGCATTGTTTTGTCAGTGCTGGTCATGGGTATTTTTTCACCAGCTTCAGCGAATACGATCAAATGGTCAATGCCTGGTGATTCTTTAACACTTGACCCACATGCACAAAACGAAGGACCAACTCATATGGTCTCTCGACAAGTATATGAAGGTTTAGTGACTCCAGGCATTAACATGGAAGTCCTTCCTCAGCTTGCAGAGTCTTGGACGACAACTGCTGACGATACATGGATATTTAATATACGCAGAGGCGTAACTTTTCATGATGGATCATCTTTAACAGCGGGTGATGTCGCTTTTAGTATCAATAGGGCTAAAACAGCTCCATCGGATATGGTAGATTTAATTAAAAGTGTTAAATCTGCAAGAGCGATTGATGATCATACAGTTGAGGTAAAGACAGATGGCCCAAATCCTATTCTCTTAAACCAATTAACTCAAATATTTGTAATGTCTGAGGCTTGGTCAAAGGCAAATGGATGTGAAGCTTCTTATAATTGGGATGCAGGTGAAACTTCATATTGCGCGTCTAATGCAAATGGAACTGGACCATTCGAAATTACTTTCAGAGAACAGGATGTAAGAACTGTTTTTGAAAAGAATAATAACTGGTGGGGAAATCACTACAAACACAACATTGATAAAATTGAATTACTTCCAATTAAGAACGATGCAACAAGAGTTGCAGCACTTCTTTCTGGAGAGATTGATTACACTAATGTTGTTCCGGTCCAGGATATTAAAAGAATCGATTCTTCTATGGGCCATGCTGTAAAAATGACCCCTCAAAATAGAACGATTTTCTTTGGCATGGATCAAGGATCTGCTGAATTGAACTCATCAAACATCAAAGGGAAAAACCCTTTTGCTGACAAAAGAGTTCGTCTGGCTATGTACCACGCTCTAGATATGGATGCTATCAAAGACAAGGTAATGAGAGGACAAAGTGTGCCAGCAGGTATTATTACTGCGCCAGGTGTTAATGGCCACACAGCAGCTCGTGACCAGAGAATGGCTTATGATCCTGAAACATCAAAAAGACTTTTAGCTGAAGCGGGCTATCCTGATGGGTTTGAGGTCACATTAGATTGTCCTAATGATCGCTATATCAATGATGAGGCGATTTGTGTAGCAGCTATTAGTATGTTTGCAAAAATTGGAGTTAAGGTTAATCTTGATGCAAAAACTAAGAGCCAGCACTTCTCTGAGGTTAAAGAGGGTGATGCTAATGGTATGACAAGTGACATGTACATGTTAGGTTGGGGCGTTCCAACTTTTGATAGTCACTATGTATATTCATACTTATTTGAAAGCTCTGGAAGCTGGAATAAAGTAAATTTCAGTAATGCTAGAGTAGACGAGTTGGTTGCTGCAATGGGTGTTGAAACAGACCTAGATAAAAGAAATGCTATGATTGCTGAGGCTTGGGATATTACTCAAAACGACGTAACATACCTTCCTTTGCACCACCAGGTAGTTAACCAAGCATCAAAAAGTAATGTCGACGTTCCGATTAGAATGAACAACGAGCCATTATTTAGATTTGCAAAAGTAAACTAAGAAAAACCTATATTTTCTGGCCAGTTATCTGGCCAGAAAATATTACAATATTACAATACCCGCTCCCCTATTTCAATTTAATTCATGTTCAGCTATTTTTTTAAAAGACTATTACAAGCAATTCTTGTAATGATTGTTGTTGCTTTTGTCTCATTCTCTTTATTCAATTTTGTTGGCGATCCAGTAATCAGCTTGACTGGAGAAGACTCTTCAATTGAAAGACAGGCTGAGGTTAGAGAAGCTATTGGGCTGAACGATCCTGTCTATATTCAATTTTCAAGGTTTCTAGGCAATGTTATTCAGGGTGATTTTGGAATATCCTATCAGTTGAAAAGAGAGGTGTCGGATTTAATTGCAGAGCGAATGCCGGCCACTTTAGAATTAGTATTCGTATCTGCCTTGCTTGCTATTATAGTTGGAGTCATTTTAGGCGTCTATACAGGCATTCATAGGGACAGCTTTATTTCAAATATTATCCTTGTTGTTTCACTTGCTGGCGTTTCTCTTCCAACATTTATCATTGGGATAATGCTGATTTACTTATTTTCAGTGGTACTTGGAGTACTCCCCTCTTTTGGGAGAGGCGAGGTTATTGACCTAGGTCTATGGTCAACGGGCTTTTTAACTGTCTCTGGACTTAAGGCACTGATTCTGCCATCGGTCACATTAAGCTTATTTCAAATGACTTATGTCATCAGATTAGTACGCGCAGAAATGATGGAAATACTTCAAACTGATTATATTAAATTTGCTAAAGCTAGGGGTATTAAGAAAAACACTATCAATTATAAACATGCACTCAAAAACGGACTCATTCCTGTAATTACGATTACTGGTATTAATATTGGAACCTTAATTGCATTTTCAATCATTACAGAAACAGTTTTTCAGTGGCCCGGCATGGGGCTACTCTTTATTAATGCAGTATACTTTGTGGACATACCGATAATGTCTGCCTACATGATTATGGTTGCTTTTATTTTTGTCATGATTAATTTTATTGTAGATATCACCTATTATTTTATTGATCCCAGGATAAGAATTAAGGATGAGATGAGTTAGCCATGCTATTAAAAACATTTAATAAAATTTATGACACTGATGTAGGTTATAGCTTTTTTAATTCAAAAATTGCAATTATTTCCTCAGCTGTCTTATTCATTATTTTTCTTTGTTCGGTTTTTGCTGGAATAGTCTCTCCTTACAATCCTTTTGACCCAGCCTCAGTCTCATTAATGGATGCTTTTACTCCGCCTTCGTGGTCAGAGGGTGGAAATCCGAGCTTCGTTCTTGGAACAGACCAACAAGGAAGAGACATGTTTTCGACAATGATCTATGGATCAAGAATTTCATTAATTGTAGGCTTTGCATCAATCCTTTTTGCCATGGTGCTTGGAGTGTTCCTTGGAGTTACTGCGGGTTATATCGGAGGCAGGTATGAGATCATTGTAATGAGGCTGACCGACGTCCAGTTAACAATACCAAGTATTCTCATGGCCCTACTGGTTAATGGTATCGCTAAATCAGTCATTTCTCAGTCAATGCATAGTGAGATGGCGATCTATGTATTAATTTTTGCAATTGGAATCTCCGAATGGCCACAGTTTGCCAGAGTCTCGAGAGCATCTACCCTCGTAGAGAAAAACAAAGAATATGTGTCAGCATCAAGAATTATAGGTTTATCAAATATTGTAATTATGTTTAAACATATCTTGCCAAATATACTTAGACCTCTCCTTGTGATTGCTACAATTGGATTGGCCCTTGCAATAATTACAGAATCTACATTAAGCTTTTTAGGTGTTGGTGTCCCGCCAACAACACCATCACTAGGGACTTTAATAAGGTTTGGAAATAGTTTTTTATTTTCAGGCGAATGGTGGATTACATTTTTTCCAGCTATCTTTTTAATCGTTTTAGCATTATCCATTAACCTATTGGGTGACTGGATGAGAGACGCCTTAAATCCAAAATTAAAAATAAGATGAGTTTACTGAAAGTTAAAAATTTAAACATCAGCTATCCAACTAGGAAAGAAACAATTGTTGCTAGCAAAGATGTTGAATTTACTCTGGAAAGAGGGGAGATACTAGGAATAGTCGGCGAATCCGGTTCTGGAAAATCTACTATTGCAAATGCCATCATCAATTTAATTGACCCTCCAGGAGAAATAACGGCTGGTTCAATTAAAATTGATGATAACGAATTAAGAGATAATGAGGATGTCATTCAAAAAATTAGGGGAAAGAAAATTGGATTTGTTTTTCAGGATCCTCAAACATCATTAAATCCTCTATTTAAAATAAAAGATCAATTGATCGAAACCATTCAAACGCACCTAGATTTAGATTATCAAGACGCATTAAAAAGATCTATTCAGCTCTTAGAGGAGGTGGGTATCGATAATGCTGAAAAAAGAATTGAAGACTACCCACACCAGTTTAGTGGGGGCATGCGTCAAAGAGTTGTTATTGCATTGGCAATAAGCTGTGAGCCTGACTTAATTATAGCCGATGAGCCCACAACTGCTCTAGATGTAAGTATTCAATATCAAATACTTGAACTACTTAAAGACCTGACTAAAAAAAGAAACTTAGGTGTGATTATCATTACTCACGACATGGGAGTTATTGCTGAGACGACAAACAAAGTTATTGTTATGAGGTATGGTGTTATTGTTGAGCAAGGAGATACAAAAGAACTATTAACAAATCCAAAATCGACTGAGGCTAAAAGCTTAGTTATTTCAGTGCCGCCTACTAATAAAAAAATTGACAGATTCAAGCTGATTAGCCCTGAGGGCAAAGAGATTACATCTGACTCAAAAAATTTAACAAAAAATATTATAAAAACTTGGGGGATTAGAGAAAATACAAATCAAAAATTATTAGAGCTGGCTAGTGTTACAAAAATTTTTGACGACCAATCTATAGCGAATACCTTTTCATTTGGGTCAAAAAATAATGCTGAAGAAACAATCGTCAAAGCAGTTGATGATGTTTCTTTTGAGCTCTTTGAAGGTGAAACCCTTGGCTTAGTTGGTGAGTCTGGCTCAGGAAAGTCAACAATAGCAAAAATTATTACAGGGCTTGTAAGACCAACTAATGGTGAAATTCTTTATAACAATATCTCACTCTATAATTCAAAAAGAAAGTACCAAATCGACAAGAGTAGAGGACAGATTCAGATGATATTTCAAGACCCTTATTCGTCTTTAAATCCAAGATTTAAAGTAAGGGAAATAATATCTGAGCCAATAAAGCTTTTTCAAAAGAATATTAGCTCTGGTGAGCTCCAACAAAATCTTTATGATTTAATCGACATTGTAGGAATGTCAAGACAGTCCTTGGATCGATATCCTCATGAATTTTCTGGTGGACAAAGACAAAGAATATCAATTGCAAGAGCTTTAGCAACAAGGCCACGCTTATTAATTTGCGATGAACCTACTTCTGCTCTGGATGTAAGCATACAAGCACAAGTATTAAACCTCTTAAAAGATATTCAGGATGAGCTTCACCTTACAATGTTATTTATCAGTCATGACCTTCCTGTCATTAGACAAATGTGCAATAGAATTATCGTGCTTAAAAATGGTATTGCTTGTGAAACAAAAGAAAGTGAAGAGTTATTCAATAGTCCAGAACACCCCTACACTCAAGAACTTATTAGGCTCATGCCTAAAATTGAATCTATAATTTAGTTAGGTTGGAAGAGCTTGTGATTTTAATGTCTGACGGTAATGAAATTCTTTCAGAATTATCTCGAAAAACAAACTTCATCGAGTAATAAAAAGCGCTAAAAAAACACCTGCAATATATTGAAAAAATGTGTATTATCTGCGGATTCTGTTAATCACATATTGTCATGAAAAAAGAATTTAGCTTCGGAACTCAAGTAAGAAAGTCTCCCTATTTTGATGCAACTGTTCGCTGGGGAGCTCAAGGATTTTCAGTATACAATCATATGTATATCCCAAGAGACTTTGGTGATCCTGTTGAAAACTTCTGGAGCCTAGTCAATGACGCAATACTTTGCGATGTTGCTGTAGAACGTCAGGTTGAAATTATGGGTCCTGATGCCGCTCAGTTTGTTCAACTATTAACTCCAAGAAACCTTTCTGAATGTGCCGTTGGCCAATGCAAGTATGTTCTTATTACTGATGAGAATGGTGGTGTTCTTAATGATCCTGTTTTATTAAGACTTGCAGAAAATCACTTCTGGCTTTCTTTGGCTGACAGCGATATTCTGATGTGGGCAAAGGGAGTTGCAGTTCACTCAGGCCTCAATGTGCATTTATGCGAACCAGATGTCTCGCCTCTTCAGCTTCAAGGCCCCAAATCAGGAGATATTGCTAGGGCTATTTTTGGGGACAGGATTGATGGCCTTAAGTATTATTGGCTTGAGGAGTTTGAGCTTAACGGCATACCACTCATCATTTCCAGAACAGGCTGGTCAAGCGAGTTAGGCTATGAAATCTATCTTCGTGATGGTAGTCGTGGAAATGAGCTATGGGACCACATTATGAAAATTGGAGAGCCTATGGGACTAGTACCTGGACATACCTCAACGATTAGAAGAATTGAAGGTGGAATGCTCTCATACCAGGCAGATATGGATTGCACAGTTAATCCTTTTGAACTTGGTCTGGGTAGGCTCGTTGATCTTGAGATGGACGAAGACTTTATTGGCAAAGCCGCACTGAAAAAAATTAAATCTGATGGGATTAAGAGAAGTCAAGTTGGACTTGAAATATCATGCCCTCCTCTTGAGCATCCCAATACAACCTATTGGCCAATAATGTCTGGTTCAAAAAAAGTGGGCTACGTAACTTCTGCAGTTTACACACCGCGACTTGACAAAAATATTGCGCTTGCTATTATGGATATTGATTTTTCTGCCCTGGATACAACTGGAGAGGTTAAAACACCTGAGGGCAATTATCCCGTCAAGGTAGTGCAAAAACCATTCTATGATCCTAAGAAAAAAATTGCTTCTAAATCATAAACTTTCATTATTAATCCTGGAGAACATGAATGTCAGAACTGTCAGTTGATTTAACCTGGAATAGAAAAGAATCTGAACTCTTACCTGGAAAATTTTCTAGTGAGCATGAAGTAAGTTATAACGAAAATTTTAAAGTGACTGCAGATACTGCTCCTGACTGGGGAGGCTCTGCAAGTAATACAAACCCTGAGCAAGCACTCGCAGCATCATTAAGCAGCTGTCACATGATGACATTTTTAGCGCTTGCAGCAAAAACAAAGTGGCCAGTATCTTCATACAAAGATCATGCTGTAGGACACTTGGGCAAAAATAGTAAAAAACAAATGGTAGTTAATCGTATTGACTTAAATCCAGCAGTCTCATTTGATGCTGGGTTTGAAGTGAGCAGCGAAGAGCTAGATAAAATGCATGATAGAGCTCATAGGTATTGCTTTATTGCCAATACATTAGACTCAGAGGTAGAAGTCAACATTAACATTTAACAAGCTAGCGATCTGATTCTGCTAATATGTAGCTTAAATTATGAGTATCAGTAAAAACAATAATTCAGATATAGCGATTTTGCTTAAAGATACTCCTGCTGATGGAGTTCTTCGATTGACACTTAATGACTCAAAAAGAAGAAATGCGCTATCCGAAGAAATGATGACGCAAATGAGCTCTGCTCTTGAAAAAGCCTCCAGCAATAAAGATGTAAAGGTGATTGTCATTTCAGCCAATGGGCCTGCTTTCTGTTCAGGACATGACTTGAAGCAAATGTCAGCAGGCAGAGAAGATGTTGATGACGGGAAATCATACTTTACAAAGGTGTTTGCATCTTGCTCTGCTCTCATGCAGCAAATTGTTAATCATCCAAAGCCTGTCATTGCTGAGGTTTCAGGGGTTGCTGCTGCAGCTGGCTGTCAACTAGTTGCTTGCTGCGATCTTGCAATCGCAGCGGATTCTGCTCGATTTGTCACTCCTGGGGTAAATATTGGCCTATTTTGTTCAACCCCGATGGTTGCACTTTCAAGAAATGTGTCTAACAAGGCAGCAATGGAAATGCTGCTCACAGGCGAAATGATTGACTCAAAGAAAGCGGAGAATATTGGACTGGTTAATCGCGTTGTTGCAGATGGTGTATTAGGTCAAGAGACTATAGATCTGGCCAATCTTATCGCATCAAAATCAACTATGGTAATAGAGACAGGCAAAAAAGCTTTCTATAGCCAAAAGGAAATGCCTCTCTATGAGGCTTATGAGTTTGCCTCAAAAGTAATGGTTGATAACATGCTCAAACATGATGCTAAGGAGGGCATAAATGCCTTTATTGAAAAACGACAGCCAGAATGGAAAGATAAGTAGTTCCCAGCATGAGCAATCCATATAACACTGATTTAAATCGCAACTCGGCCAATTACCAACCACTCACCCCTCTTAGCTTTCTTGAAAGGGCAGCAGATGTCTATCCACAGCATACAGCCATTATTCATGGGTCCATAAAACGAAGCTATCTTGAATTTTATAGGCGCTCCCTGAGACTAGCATCAGCATTATCGAAACAGGGCATTGTTAGAGGGGACACTGTTTCAGTTATTTTGCCAAACACTCCTGCTATGCTTGAGTCTCATTACGGGATTCCAATGTGTGGCGCCGTTCTTCACAGCATTAACACGCGTCTAGACCCTGAGACAATTGCCTATCAGTTAGATCATTCTGATTCTAAAGCTCTTATTGTGGATCGTGAGTTTCTAAAGACTACTAAGTCCTCACTCAAGATAGCCAAAGCTAGCCCAATACTGATTGACTATAATGATAGTGAGCACCCAATAAGCGATTCACTACCTAACGCAATCGAGTACGAATCCTTTTTGTTAGAGGGCGATGATAACTATGAGTGGATTAAGCCTGAAGATGAGTGGGATGCCATTTCACTTAATTACACCTCAGGAACAACGGGCAATCCTAAGGGTGTTGTTTCTCACCATAGAGGTGCATACCTTCTTGCTCAAGGCAACGCCATGATAGCCTCGATCAATAAACATTCTGTCTACCTCTGGACGCTTCCCATGTTTCACTGCAATGGCTGGTGTTTTCCATGGACCATGTCAGCCATTATTGGAACACACATTTGTTTGAGGCAAGTTCGAGCTGCGCCAATCTGGGAGTCTCTCAATAAGAATAAGGTTACCCATTTATGCGGCGCTCCCATAGTCATGTCAACCATTCTGTCAGCCAGTGATAGTGAAAAAAAATTACTAGAAAATACTGTTGAGTTTTTTACTGCCGCAGCCCCGCCACCTGAGTCAGTTCTAACCAGCATGAAAGCTGCAGGATTTAATATTACCCATTTATATGGCCTATCAGAAACCTATGGTCCAGCTGTAGTCAATGAATGGCATCAAGACTGGAATCAGCTCAATGAAAATGATCAGGCGTCCCTGAAGGCAAGACAAGGTGTTCGTTACTTACCACTTGAGTCTTTAGATGTTATGAATACTGAGACCATGCAGCCCGTGCCTCGTGATGGCAAGACAATTGGTGAAGTTATGTTTAGGGGCAATGTGGTCATGAAGGGCTATCTAAAAAATAAGTCGGCTACTGAAGAGTCCTTTAAGGGTGGGTGGTTTCACTCTGGAGACCTTGGAGTCATTCATGAAGATGGCTATATTCAATTAAAAGATAGATCAAAAGATATTATTATTTCTGGTGGTGAGAATATATCCTCAATAGAAATTGAAGAGGTTTTATATAAGCATCCAGCAGTTGAGGCAGTAGCAGTAGTTGCCATACCAGATGAAAAATGGGGTGAATCGCCTTGTGCTTTTGTTCAAATCAAAGAACACTCTGAAGCTAGTGAAGATGAATTAAGCCAATGGTGCAGAGATAATATGGCCTCCTTCAAAATCCCTCGCAAATTTATTTTTGACAATATTCCAAAAACATCGACCGGAAAAGTTCAAAAATTTATACTTAGGGAACTGGCAATAAAAAAGCGGCCCCAATAAGACCGCTTAATCCCATAAAAATGGTGCCGACACACGGACTCGAACCGCGGACCTACTGATTACAAATCAGTTGCACTACCAACTGTGCTATGTCGGCTTAGAGCGAAATTATACAGTAAAGGATTTTTTTTCAGCAATATTTTATTTGCCTTAAAAGAGGTTTATTTTTTACGCTGCTTGAGCCCTATTCGAATGCCTATAATTCCTAGGACTAGTGCCATTAAAAACCACTGAATGGCATAGCCAATGTGCTTTTCTATGCTGCCGGTATAAGGCTCCCATTTCCTAATGAATCCATCTGCTGAGGACGAATCTAACAATCCAATGACACCAACAAAACTGATACTTGAAACCTCTTCAATGACATCAAAATCAATTGCTTGAATTAATACCGGAAACTGGTCACTTATATCACTAGCCTTAAGCTCAATTCGCTTAATGGGCCTTGAAACTTGAACTTTAATTTCCCTTGTAGTAGCCTCAACGTCAATATCAGCTAGCTTATCTCTCCTGCCATTCCAGGGAATGAAGCCGCGATTAATCATTACAGCCTTTGATTGGCCAGTTAAAAGGAAAGGAGTTAGCACATAATAACCAGAAACTTGATCAACAATCTGGTTGTCATAAATAAACTGCTCATCACTGATATAACTGCCCTGAAGCCTTACCTCGTAATACTCTTTATTCAAGAGTTCATTTTGATTCACTATGAGTTCAACAACTCCAGTATTCGCCTTTTGAATAGAAGCCTCAATTGTGCGCTTTTGGTCAGCGCGATCTAGCTGCCAAAATCCTAATGAAATTAAAAAAGCGATCGTCGCAATTATAAGAACTGAGGGAGCTAAAAGCCTATAGCTCATTATTGAGTAGGCAGAAGGTTAAAGCCATTTGGCTCAATCCAGCCAAGGAATCCGGCTAGCAATAAGAATGCAAAAAGAAGCACTGATAGAATGATTCTCATTCTTAATGCTTTAAACATTCTATCCGAACCTGCCTTGCCTCCTCTTAAAAGACCAATAACGGCTGAGCCTAAAAAAACAAATATTAACGCTAGTATAGCAATAACAAATAAATTCATAATTTTCCTTAAGTCATTGAAAAAAAAGACCCCTTGGAAGGGGCCTTTGTTATAACCTCTATTTAAGTATTATATCCAGTAAACAAAAATAAATAATCCAAGCCAAACCACGTCCACGAAGTGCCAATACCAAGCAACGCCTTCAAACGCAAAATGATTTTCTAAGTTAAAGTGGCCTTTCTGAATTCGATAAAGGATCACTGTCAACATAATCACGCCAATCGTTACATGAAACCCGTGAAATCCAGTCAGTAAGTAAAATGTAGAACCATAAATACCCGAGGTTAGCTTGAGTCCATCATGGTATGCGTGCCCATACTCAGTAATCTGGAACCCTAAGAATACAACCCCCAAGGCAATTGTTGCAAGCATCCAGCCCATTAGCGCGTCTCTATGTCCTGCTCTTAGTGCGTGATGGGCGTATGTAAGCGTTACACCTGACGTCAATAAAAGACCGGTATTTAATGCTGGAAGCCCCCATGTATCAACTAGTTTGAAGTTAGTAGAGAAAGCTACTCCATTTTGTCCAGCCTCTCCAGGCGTAGAAATTAAAGGCCAGGTTGCTTTAAAGCCCTCCCAAAGTTCTGGCGTGAACATGTTGTTATCTGCGCCACCAAGCCAGGGAACACTCAGAACCCTAGCGTAGAGCAAAGCACCAAAAAAGGCCGCGAAAAACATAACCTCCGAAAAGATAAACCAGCTCATTCCCCATCTAAAAGACTTATCCACTTGAGAGTTGTACATGCCTCCTACACTCTCAGCTACCACTGTTCCAAGCCAGCCAAACATCATAAATGCAATGATTGCAAACCCTAAAACCATAACGGGCCATCCCCAGCTCACATCATGCATTTGGTTTGCAAAACCAATAAATAGCGTTGAAATACCAATTGATCCTATGATTGGCCAGTATGTTCCATGTGGGACATAATATTTTTCGTTGCTCATTTCTACTCCCTTTTTTTAGCTATCTAACTTATAAAAATTATACGACAGACTCACGTCTTTAATCCATTCTTCCATCTCCGGCTCAACCACGAACCGAAGCGCCATTTCAACTTCCTCTCCAGGCTGAAACTCTTGCTTCACAAAACAAAAGCACTCTAATTTTTTAAAATGAAGCGCTGCGTCAGTTGGCGCAACACTCGGTATTGCTTGACCAATGATTACTTCATCAGTCGTATTTTTTGCAATATAACTGGTGTTGTAAAACTTACCAGGCACAACCTCCATTGAGCTCACTTTAGGCGAAAACTGAACTGGAAACCCAGAACTCGTTGCTGCAAAAAAACTCACGCTCACCAAGCGCTCTTCATCCACTAGGTACTCTTGCTCTGTTTCCACAGTACCCGTCTTACCGTTAAAGCCTGTAATATCGCACAACACATCATATATTGGCACCATTGCATAAGCAAAAAAGAACATTAATACCGGCACCGATACAAGCTTTATCCAAAAGCTCTTTTTAATCTTTTTTCTCTCCATATTAGCTGTTAAGCACTATGGTGGCTGCATATAATCCTATCGCTACTAAGGCAACAATAAGCGCCGTTCTGCCTACGCCTTTTCCCTTATTTGCCATTAGCTATGCTGAGACTCAGCCAAAATTTCAGCTCGTGTTGGTGGCTCATCAAAGGTGTGATAAGCAACTGGGGCAGCCAAGGTCCACTCTAGTCCCTTTGCACTTCTCCATGGTCTTGCCTCAGCTGGTTTACCATTGCGAATACAGTCAACAAGAATGTAGGTAAATAAAATAAATGAAAGACCAAAGGCAAACGAACCAATTGATGAAATTAGGTTAAAGTCTGCAAATTGCAATGCATAGTCAGGAATACGACGTGGCATGCCCGCCAGACCTATAAAGTGCTGAGGGAAAAACGTTACATTGACTGAAATCATAGCAAGCCAAAAATGGATTTTTGCTAACCTCTCGTTGTACATTTTTCCAGTCCACTTAGGAAGCCAGTAGAACACAGCAGCAATAATTCCCCACAAGGCTCCCGTTACAAGAACGTAGTGGAAATGTGCAACAACAAAATAGGTATCATGGTACTGGATATCAGCAGGAGCTATTCCTAGCATTAGCCCTGAGAAGCCTCCAATTGTAAATAAGAACACAAAAGACAACGCCCATAGCATTGGGGTTTCAAATGTCATTGAGCCCTTCCACATCGTTGCCACCCAGTTAAATACTTTCACTCCTGTAGGCACCGCAATGAGCATCGTTGCGTACATAAAGTAAAGCTCGCCTGCGACTGGCATTCCAGTCAGGAACATATGATGAGCCCATACAATATATGACAAGAACGCAATTGATGCCGTTGCATAAACCATAGACGAATAACCAAATAGTGGCTTTCTTGCAAAGGTCGGAATAATATGAGAAATAATACCAAAAGCTGGCAAAATCATGATGTATACCTCTGGATGCCCAAAGAACCAGAAGATATGCTGAAACATGACCGGGTCTCCGCCGCCTGCTGCATCAAAGAACGCCGTTCCAAAATTACGATCTGTAAGCATCATGGTTACAGCTCCAGCCAAAACTGGCATTGCACCAATTAGTAAGAATGAGGTAATGAGCCAAGTCCAAACAAAAAGAGGCATATCCATTAGTCTCATTTCAGGTGCCTTCATATTAAGAACTGTTGCAATAATATTAATCGCACCCATGATTGATGAGAAGCCAAGTAGGTGAATTGCAAAGATAAAGAAGTCGGTTGAATCTGGTGCAAAGGTTGTTGAGAGCGGCGCATAAAAAGTCCACCCAAAAGCAGGCGCTCCGCCTTCCATAAAAAATGTGCTTAATAGAATCGTTCCAGCGAAAGGCAATATCCAAAAGCTCCAATTATTCATTCTTGGAAGCGCCATATCAGGAGCTCCCACCATCATAGGAATAAGCCAGTTTGCCAAGCCTACAAAAGCGGGCATGATAGCACCAAAAACCATGATTAGACCATGCATAGTTGTCAGCTGGTTGTAGAACTGTGGTTCAAACAATTGAAGTCCGGGCTGTAATAGCTCAGAACGAATGCCCATAGCAAACGCACCGCCCACTAGGAGCATTGCAAAAGAAAACCACAGATAAAGCGTTCCAATATCCTTATGGTTAGTTGTTTTAACCCATCTTAGGAGTCCTTTTTCAGGGCCATGATGGTGATCGTCGTGTGCTGCTGCCGCTGTAGTTGAGCTCATGTATTTCTCCTTAAATTAACGTGCAGATGTAACATCTGATGGTTGAACAACTGATCCATTGTTGCCAAAAGATCTTCTTTCGTAGGTAATTACCGATGCAATATCTGTATCACTAAGCATCTTGAATGCTGGCATACCCCTTAAGCCATTTAAAACCATTCCTATTTGATAATCTGCAGGGCCGTTTGTAACTTCAGAGCCTATCATTGCCGGGAATACTCCCGGAATACCTGAGCCATCTTTTTGGTGACAGCCAGAACAGTTAGCGTTGTATACTTCTTCGCCCCTAGCAACCAAATCAGCCTCTGTCCACTCTTTGGTAGCACTAGCCAACTCGGCAACTTTTTCTGCTTGCTTGCTCTCAACCCATGCTGCATAATCAGCTTTAGAAACAACGTCTACAACAATTGGCATAAACCCGTGGTCTTTTCCACAAAGCTCAGCACATTGTCCTCTATAAGTTCCAATTTCATTAGGCTTTGCCCATGCATCATTGATAAAGCCAGGGTTTGCATCTTGCTTCACACCAAATGCTGGAACCCACCAATTGTGGATTACATCATTTGAAGTAATTAGAAACCTAACCGTTGTATCAACTGGAAGCACAAGATGATTATCAACAGAACGTAGGTAGGCACTTTCATTATGAACCGCTTCACGCTCTTCAGGTGATGCCTTAATTACATCTCTTGATGATTGCGCAAGATTTGAAACAAAACTGATCCCTTCTTCAGGGTAATCATATTGCCATTTCCATTGAATTCCAGTCACTTTGACAGTCATATCTGCCTTATCTAAAACCTCAATATCAACCAAAGTTTTTGAAGCGGGTATTGCCATAGCAATTAGGATTAAGATTGGGATTCCTGTCCAAATAAATTCTACTGTTGTGCTTTCATGAAAATTAGCAGCTTTAGCGCCCTTGGATTTTCTATGCGCTACTATTGAATAAAACATTGCGCCAAAAACTACAACTCCAATAGCCACACAAACCCAGAATGCCATCATATGAAGCCAGTAGATGTCCTGGCTGATGTCAGTAATACCCTTAGTCATGTTGAGTGTGTACTCTGCAAAAGCAGACTTAGAGCTAATCAATGCTGCAATAGCGCCAGTAAAAGTAAACAATAATTTCATAGATTCTCCGAATTAAATCTTAATCGTTTTGTATAACAACTGTATCCAAATAAGGGTCGTTATGTTTGTTCTTATTCATCTTGTATATAAGTGCCTTTAATGTAATTGCAAGTGCAATTAAAAAAAGCAACCAAATGATACCTGTTTCTCGGTGTTTTACCAAGTAATAATTGCTATTTATTCTCAATAATAGTTGAACTTTTTTCACTAAAACTATAATTATTAAAAAATTAAGCCTAGGGTATTGAAAAATTTGTTTTTAGACCCAAATAAAGAAAGCTTTTTTGAATTATTTTATTTTTTTTCAATAGGTGGCTTTGTTCATTAAAATAGTTGCCTCAATTAATAGGATTCACATGTACTCTAAAGCTCTTAATCTGTCATTTATTCTAGCCCTAGTGGTAGTCATCTTAGGCGCCTACACTCGACTTGCAGATGCAGGTCTCGGATGCCCTGATTGGCCTGGGTGCTATGGTCAGCTTTTAGTGCCTGACGTCATTTCCGCAGAATACGATAGGCCCCTTGATATAGCAAAGGCTTGGAAAGAAATGATTCACAGGTATGCTGCCTCAATACTTGGACTGTCTATTGTTGTCATCTTTTTATTAGCAATTTTTAAGAGGCCAGAAACGCTCCGCTCTGTAAAACTGCCCACTGCGCTTTTGTTATTGGTTGGCTTTCAAGGGGCTCTAGGGATGTGGACAGTTACAGAATTAGTTCATCCTGGAATAGTTACGATGCACTTATTAGGGGGCTTTTCGACAACAACACTTCTCTTTTGGCTCCTTCTTAATGAACGTAAACCCCTTAGTCTTGACCAGACAATCCTCAGCAAGCACAAAATAATGCTTGCCATTGTGACTGTGCTTCTAGTTTTTCAAATTTTTCTTGGAGGCTGGACCAGCACCAACTACGCTGCACTATCCTGTGGGGACTATTTCCCTAGCTGTCTAGGAGAAATGTGGCCAGACGATATGGACTTTAAAAATGCATACTATTGGGGTCCTCTTGGAATTGACTATGAGTTTGGTGTACTTGAAAACGAAACAAGAACTGCCATTCAGATGGTACATCGCGTAGGCGCCCTTGTTGTAACTGCAGCAATAATTGCTTTTTCATTTGCTCTCAGAAACTATAAAGTACTCAGAAAGAGTGTGCTCACAGTTCTTGCTCTTCTAACCATTCAAGTCGTACTGGGAATTATTAATGTAGTAATGTCTCTTCCAATGTTTGCTGCCACAATGCATAATGTAGTTGGACTTGCGCTGCTCTTGAGCCTTGTAAACCTTGCTCACAAAATGTTTACAAAAGAAAATGCCCTTCAAAACTAATTGCCACACTTATTAATCTAAATATGACAAAAAATACTCAGACTTATCTCCTTGTTCTTGTGGCTATTATTAGTTCCGCAGCTTTCTTATTTCTTGGGGGTAAGCCCAATATGGATGAACTCAAAAAATCTGTTGCTCCTGCTGCATCTCTTTATCCTGAGGCAAAATCAGTTTCAGAGAAGCTCAACTTTATCGATGATGCATCAAATAAAACTCATCTATCAGATGTGGCAAATGGCAAATGGGCGCTTCTGTATTTTGGCTACACTTCGTGTCCAGATGTTTGTCCTATCGATCTATCTAAAATAAATCAAGCAGTTCAATTAATGGAAAATAGCGATCAACTTCAAGTTGTATTTGTTTCTGTTGATCCTGATAGAGACCTTGGAAACCTAGACAACTTTGCTAAAGCTTTTAATCAATCCTTCAAGGGCTTAACTGCAAAACAGGATGAGCTAATGTCTATTAGCAGGACTCTTGGTGTTTATCACGAAGTTGTTCAGTCTCAACAAACAGCTCAAGAAGATCATAGCAATCATAACCATTCTCAGGGCGATCGCGATTATGATTCGCATGATTCGCATGATTCGCATGATTCGCACAAAATGGTAGCCGATAAAGAATCAAGCTCCAAAAAAGTTGCTCATTATGATGTTGATCACACTAGCAGCTATTTGCTCTTAAATACAGAACTGGAACTGGTTGCGCTCTTGACAAACCCTCACGAGCCTGAGCCTATGGCGAAGGCTCTTGACAAGATTATAGAGGCTTTATGAAAGCACTAGCCTTACAGCAAAAATTAAAGAACCAATAAAAAGTACGGTCATTATAAGGCCTGCAAAGATGTATGGCCATGGGCCTGTTTTTTCTGTAGCATCAAAATCTTGGGCAAGATTCTTTTTTTTTCCTACACCAATCATTGCTGAAGCTACTGCTCTAAAAACCTGAAGCAAAGATTTCATGGCTAAGCAACAACTCCAAAATTCATTAGCAGGTAATGGTCTATCAATAGTCCCAAGAATAAAACCATCAGATAATTAATGGAATATTTAAAAGTCTTAAATGCAATCTTAGGATTCTCGGGCTCGAGAAATATCTTAATTGAGTAGCCTAAAAAAAGAGCTCCAAGAGATACGGCACAAATTAAATAAATTAAGCCGCTCATTCCTGTTAGAAAAGGTAACAGTGTTACAAGAAACAAGAGGACCGTATACAGAAGTATCTGCACTCTAGTAAATTCTAGCCCATGGGTAACGGGCAACATTGGAATTTCTGCTTTTTTATATTCTTCACTTCGATGGATAGCTAAAGCCCAAAAATGTGGAGGCGTCCATATGAAGACAATTAAAAAAAGAAGCAACGCATACTCTATACCATTAGAGCCAGCAACAGATGTCCACCCTAAAACTGGTGGGGCTGCACCAGCAGCGCCTCCAATAACGATATTTTGTGGTGTAGCCCTCTTCAGGTACATCGTATAAAAAACCGCGTAACCTATCAAGGAAATAAGGGTTAGCACTGCAGTCAAAAGATTAACAAACGCTACCAAAAGTGCGATGCCAACGACGCCCAAAAAAGCGCCCCATATCAGGGCTTGATTCCTTGTAACTTTTCCTTGTGGTAGCGGTCGACGATCAGTTCTAGACATTTGAATGTCAATTTTTTCATCAACAACATGGTTAAAAACTGCTGCCGACATTGCAGCAAATGATATGCCCACAGAGGCAAAAAAAATAACAAACAAACTAGGGAAGTAGGGCACTGCCAAAAGCATTCCGACTATAGCAGTTAATAATATTAGCGACACAACCTTAAGCTTACAAAGGCCCAAAAGATCTTTTAATGATGGATAGCTGCTCATTAACCTATCCTGGAATATTTGAGAAGACGCTTCAGGTCTTTCAAAACAAATTTGACGTTAATATCTACAGGGTTGTAATAGAGCATGAAGTTTCCAATTGGGTCGATTAAAAAAATCGAGTTTTTAGGAAAACTTGCAAGCTTGGTAGACAGCTCTTCGTTTTTAATCCTTGCATGAATTAGGCTCTCGTCCTCTTGAGATGGTCTTGAACCATCTTTAGCTATTAGCACTCTTTGAATTCGTCGCATATCCATGTTTATCAGTGTGCGGATCGTTTTAACGTCTTCAACCGCTTTGTCACAGAGGGCATCACAGCTCTCAGTGACATAAGCAAAGGTCCAAATACCATCAAGTGTAGCATCCCCCAAGAGCTCGATATCGGAATTCTCCGTCACGATTACCGGACTAATCAGCTCACCATAGTTAACCGTATTTTGGCTGAAGTAACTTGGATTCAAATAAAAAAACAAGGTTCCAAGGCCGATCGGTAACAAAAATATCGACAAAAGCGTCCAAAATTCTTTTTTAAAGGTCATGCGATTCCTGGAATTAAAAGTGCGTAATGATACGCTTAAGAAATTGAAAACTCAAATTTCTAAAGCCTGACCTCTATGCCGTTTTTTTGCATAGCTTTTTTAGCCTCTTCAACGGTATGCTCTGCAAAATGAAAAATGCTTGCAGCCAGAACGGCATCAGCGCCTCCATTAACAACTCCATCTACAAGGTGCTCTAGATTTCCAACGCCCCCAGAAGCAATAACTGGGACATCAACAGCATCTGAAATAGTCTTTGTTAGCTCAAGATCAAAACCAACCTTTGTGCCGTCCCTATCCATTGAGGTGAGCAGGACTTCGCCAGCACCGAGCTCTCCCTTAGTCATTTGAACTGCCCAATCAACAGCGTCTATTCCAGTTGGCTTTCGACCGCCGTGAGTATAAATCTCCCATCTTAAAGGGTTGCTCGATACTCTCTTGGCGTCAATTGCAATAACGATACACTGTGAGCCAAAGATACCGCATAGTTCATTAATGAGGCCTGGGTCAAAAATAGCAGCAGAGTTTACAGCCACTTTATCCGCTCCAGCTTTTAGCATTGAACGAACGTCCTCAGCTTTTCGTATGCCACCTCCAACAGTGAGGGGAATGAAAACCTGCTCTGCAATTTTTTCAACCATGGCAACCGTTGTATCCCTCCCCTCATGAGAAGCAGTGATATCAAGAAAAGTAATTTCATCAGCGCCCTCTCTATCATATCGCTTAGCAACCTCAACAGGATCGCCAGCGTCTTTAATGTCAACAAACTTCACGCCTTTGACGACTCTTCCATCTCGAACATCTAGGCAGGGAATTATTCTTTTAGCTAGGCTCATCCCTTAATTTTACCGCATAAAGCCTTGGCCACAGATAATGAAGAATCAGTATTTCATATTAGCGCTCACATTGGTATGCTTTAGCGTGGGAAATGATTCTTCTAGTGGGTATAATTGCGCTCTATGAGCTCAAAAAAAGACAGCAGTAACTCTTCAGGGATAGCTCCACCTCAGCATATAGCCATTATTATGGATGGGAATGGAAGATGGGCAAAATCACGACATCTTCCTCGCTCAAGCGGACATCAAAAAGGAGTTCAAACGGTAAGGAAAATTGTAAAGCACTCTGCAAAACTTGGCGTTAAAACTCTTACTTTATTTGCATTCAGCAGCGAAAATATGCGGCGCTCCAGCGAAGAAGTTGGCCTTCTGTTCAAACTCTTTCTGTCTGTTTTAAGGACAGAGACAAAAAAACTTAAAGAAAACAACATTAGACTCAAGATTGTTGGGGATTTGTCAGCATTTACCCCAGAAATAATTGCTTTGGCAAAAGAAGCCGAGTCTAGCCTCCAAAAAAATACAGGCTTAACTCTTGTAATTGCTGCTAACTATGGTGGCCAGTGGGATATTGCCGAGACAGCAAAAAAGATTGCCATTGATGTTTCAAATGGAGACATCGATCCAGAAAATATTGATACATCTTTGTTTAACAGATATACCTCTCTATCAGGCCTGCCTGAGGTAGACTTATTAATTCGAACCAGTGGAGAAATCAGGCTCAGCAATTTTCTGTTATGGGATATTGCTTACAGTGAATTCTATTTTTGTAAAACCTTATGGCCAGACTTTAATGAAGACTCTCTTGATGAGGCTATTGATAACTTTCATAGAAGAGATCGTCGATTTGGAGAACGTAATGGAGAAAATTGATGCTTGCTAAAAGAATAGCAACCGCATTAACATTAGCCCCATTAGTTATTTTGGTGGTGCTTTATTTAAGCCCGTCATGGTTTTCATTAGTCATCGGAATTATGACTTGTATTGCCTCATGGGAATATTGCAAGCTGATCAAACTAAACGGTTTTTCTAATAGGGCATTCTATATTACGGTTTTATTAGCCTGTGCTTTTCTATTGGCAATCAGCCCTCTAATTCTAAAGCCTACTTTATATTTGGTATCAATCTGGTGGCTTGCCGCGCTGTTTGTTGTTGTGGGCTTCCCAAATAACTCTAAATTAATCAACAAAAACTTAGTATTAGGCCTTTTTAATGGGCTATTTCTTTTAGCTCCAATGGCAGCCGCTCTGGGAATACTACACTCACAAGAGAGGTCGCTCGTGCTGCTTCTATTGTTTGTTATATGGGCGTCGGATATCGGAGCTTATTTTTCTGGAAAACAATTTGGCAGAAAAAAACTCTGTCCAGAGGTCAGTCCAAACAAAACCTTTGAGGGAGTCTATGGTGGAGTTTTTCTTGCACAAGCTGTTGCTGTTACTTACGCAGTTGTCACTATACAAGAGCCAAAAACGAATGACTTTTTGGTGTTCTGTTTTCTAGCCCTGATAGTTTCCTTAGTATCTGTGCTTGGTGATCTTTTTGAGAGCGCTCTGAAGAGGGTTAATAATCAAAAAGATAGTGGTAACTTGCTCCCAGGCCATGGTGGACTGCTTGACAGAATTGATAGCCTTACGGCGTCTGCGCCAATCTTTTTAATGCTAGTTGTTTTTGTAATATGAAAAATATAACAATTCTTGGGGCAACTGGATCTATTGGATTAAATACGCTGGATGTCATCTCCCGCCACCCAGAACAGTTTAACGTTTTTGCTGTAAGCGCCCACTCAGACTGGAAAAGCCTTCTTCAGATCTGTAAAGACCACCAACCCTCTTTTGCTGTGCTTTCTGATGAGGCTTCAGCAGAAAAGCTCAGTTCAGCTGCCCCTTCAGGTGTCGAAGTATTATTTGGAATAGCCTCCTTGGACAAAATAGCAGGCCATCCAAAGACAGACTTTGTTATGGCTGCGATAGTTGGCGGAGCAGGCATGTCATCGACTTTTTCTGCTGCCAAGACTGGCAAACGAATTATGTTAGCAAATAAAGAGTCGCTAATTCTTGGTGGAAATCTGCTTATGTCTCTAGCAAAAAACTCAGGCGCCGAAATTATTCCTGTTGATTCAGAACATAGCGCCATTTTTCAATGCATTAAAGGAGGTAGAGATGGACTGTCAAAAATACAGCTCACCGCATCAGGCGGGCCCTTTTTACAAACATCATTTGAAAAACTAGGAGCTGTAACTCCTGAACAAGCGTGCAATCATCCAAACTGGAAAATGGGCAAAAAGATCTCAGTTGATTCAGCAACAATGATGAACAAAGGTCTTGAAATTATTGAGGCAAGTTTTTTATTTGGGCTCATGCCAAATCAGATTGAAGTCATTGTTCACCCTCAAAGCATTGTTCATTCATTCGTATATTTTGATGATGGCAGTGTTCTCTCTCAGCTTGGATTACCAGATATGAGAAGCGCAATATCCTATGCGCTTTCTCACCCTGGGAGAAACAGCTCTGGCGTTGGAGTGCTTGATTTAACTAAGGAACAATCTCTCGAGTTTCATCAGCCCG
The DNA here is from genome assembly GCA_902556205.1 of uncultured Gammaproteobacteria bacterium. GTDB lineage: Bacteria > Pseudomonadota > Gammaproteobacteria > PS1 > Pseudothioglobaceae > Pseudothioglobus. Next base: position 48,584 of record CACDVH010000001.1, read on the forward strand.
AAATGAGAAAATATAAGTGCTTAGCGCTCGCATATGAGGCCTTGGAACAGGGGAAAAGCGCGCCTGGAACCCTAAATGCTGCTAACGAGGTTGCGGTTAAAGCATTCTTAGAAAACAAAGTAGGGTTTCTGGATATCCCTGAAATTGTAGAGAAAACCCTATGCGAGGCCCCTTGTCAAAATCTTGACACACTAGACAGTGTTGTGGAAAATGACCAACTTTCTCGACAAATAGCTCAGTCGTTTGTAGGATCTAGCGACTAAAACCACCACTGATGCAAAAGTCTTTTTTATCTTCCTTATTCTTGGCGCTGCTGTTGCTCTGCGCACCCTCTCATGCTGGAGGAAAACACGACTTTAACTTCAAGGTATCAAGAGGAGATGCCTTCTATAAATTCTTTTTTAGCACTGGACTCTCAGGAGACTTGTTAACGAAGCTTATGAGCTCTGATAAGAGGGCTCAAAGGCTAAACAATATTTATCCGGGAGATAAATTTAGGATTATTCTAAATGATGATCACTCGCTTAAAGAGATAGTGTTTAGTCCGCTCAATGATAATCCACTAAATATTTACTATGATGGTAGCACTTTTTCATACGAGAAGAAGATAGACGCACGGATCGATAGCGAGATTACCTATACTGTTGTTAAAATTCAAAAATCCTTAAACTATGATGCTAAAAAGGCTGGAGTTGATGCTGAAGTTGTAAAAATGATGGTTGATCATTTTTCTTGGGAAATTGACTTTAGTCGTGACCTAAGGAAGGGAGATCGATTTGTTTTGTCTTGGAACGGGGGCGACACCCCTGAGGCTATGATTTATATTGGAGATAGGAAAACAATCGCACTTTTCTCCCATAAGGACTCACAAGGCAGAAAAAAATATTACACGTCAAATGGCCTGACAATCAACGATACTTTTGCATTTGCCCCAGTGAAATACAGCAGAATAAGCTCTGGCTTTTCAAAAAGGCGCTGGCACCCAAAACTTAAAACCTATAGGCCACATCGTGGAACTGATTTCGCTGCTCCCACGGGAACGCCTGTTTATGCTCCAGCAAAAGGACTAGTGAAATATGTTGCCACATTGTCAGGCTATGGAAATGTAGTCTACTTAAAACATGGCTCAGAACTTGTTACGGTTTATGCTCATTTATCTAAGTTTGCAAAGGGGCTTAAGGCGGGAAATCGCGTCAAAAAAGGCGAGCTGATTGGCTATGTTGGAAGCACAGGCATGTCGACAGGGCCGCATCTTCACTATGAAATTCGTATAAATGGCGTTCATAAGGATGCTGAAAAAATTAAGCTAGAAAAAAGATCTGCTGTTCCTAATAATAAAATGTCTAGCTTTCAAAAAAGAGCGAAAAGAATACTTTTTGAACTAAATATAAAATAGTTCTCTCTCACTAGCAACCGGACAAAAACCTGACTCAATCGATTAAAATAAAGTATTCAGACTTTAGTTTATCGATATGCCTGCTAGTCCGCACATAGAATTACCTCTTGCACTGATTCATCAGGGCAAAGTAAGAGATATTTATGATATTGATAAGCACAACATGTTAATTGTTGCTTCGGATCGACTATCTGCATTTGATGTTATCTTTGACCAGCCCATTCTCAACAAAGGGAAAATTCTGACCTCAATCGCTAATTACTGGTTTGATAAGACAGGTCATATCATTCAAAACCATCTCACAGGGATTCCGCTGGATGAAGTTCTGCCTGCTGCCGAATCAAAAGCGCTAGAAGGGCGAGCAATTGTGGTTAAAAAACTAAAACCCCTCCCAATTGAAGCTGTTGTTAGGGGCTATATTATTGGCTCTGGCTGGAAGGAGTATATCAGCCTTGGATCCGTTTGTGGCATCAGCCTTCCCTCTGGACTTAAGCTGGCTGACAAGCTAGCAAATCCGATCTATACCCCGTCCTCAAAAGCAGTGGCTGGAGAGCATGATGCTAATATTTCATTTGCTGACACAGAGACCTTAGTTGGAGCAGACCTAGCACAACAAGTCAGGAACAAAAGTCTTGAAATCTATAATTATGCCTCTAAACACGCCTCTGATAGAGGCATCATTATTGCTGACACAAAATTTGAGTTTGGTCTGGATTCAAACAACCAGCTCACCTTGATGGATGAAGCATTAACTCCAGACTCTTCAAGATTTTGGCCGTTGTCTGACTATTTGCCGGGAGAAAGTCCAAAAAGTTTTGATAAGCAAATTATCAGGGACTACCTGGAGACGCTTGAATGGAATAAGACTCCTCCTGCACCCATTATTCCTAATGAGATAATGACTAAGGCTGCTTATAAATATCAGGAAATTCAGACAATTTTATGCAACTAGCTGGCCCAATCAAGATGATGAAAACTACTTTGGTAGATGGTAGAGCAACCTATTCTTTGCCCATTGGAAGAGAAGTAATTGAAATGAACTCGCTGATAGGAAAGCCTATAAAGCTTACCTTTATTGGCGATATATCCTGTTCCAATTGCGGAAATAGAACGAGTAAAAGCTTCTCACAGGGATACTGCTTTCCTTGCGCCAGGTCACTTGCTAGGTGTGATATGTGCATCATGAAGCCTGAAACATGTCATTATCATCTTGGCACCTGTCGTGAGCCTGAGTGGGGCCTATCGAATTGCTTTTCCCCACATATTGTCTACTTAGCAAACTCTTCAGGGCCAAAGGTAGGAATAACTCGAGCAAGCAACATGCCTGGCAGGTGGATTGACCAAGGAGCAATTAGCGCGCTGCCTATTCTTAAAGTAAATTCACGAATTGATTCTGGCCAGATAGAATCAGCACTAAAGCCCTTTATAGCGGATAAGACAAACTGGCGCAAAATGCTGAAAAATGAAGTTGAGCAAACAGACTTGCTCGAAATTAAAAATGGGCTTTTAGAAAAGATTCCTGAGCTTATTAATCACCTAGAAGCGAAACAGTTAGATGACGAGATGCTGAATATAAACTACCCTGTGCTAAAATATCCCACCAAGATTGTTTCATTAAATTTTGATAAGACGCCGAGTATTTCAGGGGTTTTGTATGGAATCAAGGGACAGTATTTGTTGCTTGATAGCGGCGTACTCAATATGAGAAAATTTAGCTCTTATCACATTGAGCTTACCAGTTGAATAGTATAGAAAAATGAACGAAAACTTTGCAAGAATTGATCGATTACCAACTTACGTTTTTGCAATTACAAACGAACTTAAAGCGAAGGCGCGCTCAGAGGGCGAAGACATCATTGACTTTGGAATGGGCAATCCTGACCAACCTACGCCTGCTCATATTGTGGAAAAAATGGTAGAGGTTGCTAGGCGTTCAGATACTCACCGCTACTCTACTTCTAGAGGAATACCTCGTCTTCGACGAGCTATTACGAATTGGTATAAAGATAGGTATGACGTTATACTAGACCCTGAGTCTGAGGCCATTGTTACTTTAGGCTCAAAAGAGGGGCTTGCTAACCTGGCGCAAGCAATCGTCAGCAAGGGTGATACAGTTTTAGTTCCAAGTCCGGCATACCCTATACACCCCTATGGCTTTGCCATAGCAGGGGCAGACATTAGGTCAGTCCCCTGTGGGCCTAAATATGATTTTTTTTCTGAATTAGAAAAAGCCATAAAGGATACTTGGCCCAAGCCAAAGGTGATAGTTCTTAACTATCCTTCCAACCCAACATCCGAGTGTGTTGAGCTCGATTTTTTTGAGCGCATAGTCAAGATTGCAAAAGAAAACCAAATTTGGGTTGTTCAAGATCTCGCCTATGCAGACATTGTTTTTGATGGATACAAAGCCCCAAGTATTTTTGAAGTTGAAGGCGCCAAAGAGGTGGCAGTCGAGTTTTTTTCTATGTCAAAAAGCTATAACATGCCAGGCTGGAGAGTTGGCTTCATGGTTGGAAATAGCTCACTCGTTACAGCACTTACCAAAATTAAATCTTATTTAGATTATGGGATATTTACCCCCATTCAGGTGGCTGCCATTGAGGCACTTGAAGGAGACCAATCCTGTGTTCATGAAATATGTGAAATGTATGAGTCTAGGCGTGATATCCTTTGCGCAGGACTAGAGAGCATTGGGTGGAGCGTTGACAAGCCAAAAGCAACTATGTTTGTATGGGCAAAAATTCCTGAGTATTATCGAGCTATGGGCTCGTTAGAGTTCAGTAAAGAGCTGATTAATCGTGCCAAAGTTGGAGTCTCTCCAGGCATTGGCTTTGGCAACTACGGGGATGAGTATGTGCGCATTTGTTTGATAGAGAATGAACATAGGATTCGCCAAGCTGTTAGAGGCATCCGAAACATGTTTAAAGAAGATGGGCTTATAAAATGATCTCAGCAAAAGACTTTCTGGCCAATAAAAACAAGCGCATCACTCTTTTGGGCATGTCAGGTGTTGGAAAAACTCATCTTGCAAAACTCATTGGAGAAGAGGGAGACTGGTTTCATTTTTCTGGAGACTACCGAATTGGCACTACTCATCTGAATGAAGAAATTATTTCAAATATTTCTAACAAGATGCGCTCCAATAGCTGGCTTAAAGCGCTTTTAGACAATGACTCTATTAGTGTCAATAGTCAAGTTACGTTTGATAATCTAGAGCCAATTTCTGCTTTTCTTGGAAAAGTTGGGAATCCGGAAGAGGGAGGACTGCCATTTAATGAGTTCGTTAGGCGACAACATTTGTTTCTTGAAGCAGAAAAAAAGACCATGTATGAAGTGCCAGAGTTTATTGAAAAATCACAAGCGAAAGGGTTTGGCCACTTTATAAATGATGCAGGTGGAAGCCTTTGCGAACTTGATGACACAAAGCTTTTTAAATTATTGTCTGACAACACACTTATGATTTATATTAAAACTAGCAAAGAGAATGAGCGCGTTCTTATTGAGCGGGCTAAAGAAAACCCTAAGCCAATGTACTATAGCCCTATTTTTTTTGAAAGCTCCCTAAAGAAATACCTTGCTGAAAACAATTTAGAGTATGCTGCTCAAATTAACCCAGACTCTTTTGTTGGCTGGGTTTTTCCAAAGCTTATTGAAGATAGACTTGTAAAATATTCTGGCCTTGCAGATAAATACGGATGCACTATAAAAAGCGATGATCTTCACAATTGCGACTCTTCCAATGACGTCCTTAGTCTAATTTCTAGCGCACTCAATTAAAATGCCACTAATAGCACACTCCTCACTGCCTTCTTTTGAGCGCCTTAAGCAACAAGGCGAGACAATTCTCTCTAAAGACAGGGCGGCCCATCAAGACATAAGAGAGCTTCATATTGGGCTTTTAAATATGATGCCTGACTCTGCACTCGAGGCAACTGAGAGGCAGTTTTTTCAACTCATTGGTCACTCTAACCAGGTTGCTCAGTTTTACATGCATCCTTTTTCTATTAAGAGCATTAAAAGAGGGGTGACCGCTACCAAACATATTGCAAAGCATTACAAAACGTTTGATGAAATCAAGTCTCAGGGCCTTGATGCTCTCATTATATCTGGGGCAAATGTGTCACATCCTGACCTTGAAAGAGCCCCTTTTTATAAAGAGCTTCGCCAAGTAGTTGAATGGTCTTATGAAAATGTTACCTCAACCCTTTGTTCTTGCCTTGCTACACATGCTGTTTTAGAGTTTATGTACTCTCAAAAACGTACACCTAATGGTAAAAAACACTGGGGCGTTTTTCCTCATAAAGTGATTGATAGGTCGCATCCTCTAGTTAAGGGTGTAAATACTCGTTTTGATATTCCACACTCTCGCTTTAATGGAATCTCAGAGACTCAGTTCGAAAAGGCTGGAGCAAAGGTATTGGCTTCAAGCGCAGTTGGGGTTCATTTAGCTGTGAGCCAAGATCAGTTTCGACTTGTTTTTTTTCAAGGCCATCCAGAATATGACTCAATTAGTCTTCTTAAAGAGTTCAAAAGAGAAGTCTCTTTATATTTAGAAGGTGGTCGCTCAGACTACCCGCCTTTTCCATCGAACTATTTGTCGCCACAAAACTGCGCCATTCTAGATGAGTATAGATCAAGGCTTGAAAACAACTCTGCCACTATCAAAGAATTTCCAGAGAAGCTAGTCATGAAAACAATCGACAATACCTGGCATGACAGTGCTAGCGCAATTATCAACAACTGGATAGGGAGCGTATATCAGGTTACTAACGAAAACCTTAAGCTTCCGTTTATGGCGACAATAAACCCATTAAATCCGCTTGATTTATAAAAGTGACAGAGCTAGCAAGGGAACTATTAATTTGGTTTGAGGACAATGGAAGAAAAAATCTTCCATGGCAGTCCTCTCCTCCCAATATTTACCATATTTGGCTTTCTGAAGTCATGCTACAACAAACCCAGGTTGTCACGGTTATAGGATACTTTAATGCCTTCATTAAGGCCTTTCCAGATATGAGTGCACTAGCTAGAGCCAGAGAAGACAAGGTTATGGCGCTCTGGGCCGGGCTTGGATATTATAGCCGGGCTCGAAACCTACACAAAACTGCAAAAATAATATCATCTCAGTACGGCGGTGTATTTCCCAAAAGTCACTCCGAAATTGTTGCTTTACCCGGAATTGGGCCCTCTACCGCTGGCGCAATTTTGTCACTAGGAAGTAACCTGGAAGCGTCAATACTTGATGGCAATGTTAAAAGGGTTCTTGCAAGATACCACAGAGTAAAAGGGCATTACTCAAAAACAACTGTTGTGAAAGAGCTTTGGAGACTAGCAAAGCTACATACTCCTTCAGAAAAAAATGCAGCTTATACTCAGGCAATAATGGATATTGGAGCTACAGTTTGTACCCCAAAAAACCCAAATTGCAGTATTTGCCCAATCTCACGACACTGTGAAGCTTTTGTAAATAATGAACAGCTGTCCTTTCCAGAGAAAAAAATAAAGAGCCCTTCAAAGCCTGAAAAAAAATTGGTTTTTCTGGTTTATGTCAATGAAAAAAATGAGGTTTTTCTTGCGAAAAGGCCCACTCCTGGTATTTGGGGAGGGCTTTGGAGCTTTGAGGAGTATCAAGACAATAGTACAGTAGTCTCAAAAGCGATTAAAAGACACAATAGAAGCGCAACTATTCTCAGGCGACTTGAAAAATTCAAACACACTTTCTCTCACTATAATTTATGGATTACACCAATAATAATAGACTCGCCTGGAGGTTCTAAAAACTACTATCCAATAAGATCGCTAACTAAAGGGGTGCCTGCGCCTATAAAAAAAATAATTCAGTCTCTTTAAAAATTAGTAAAAGAATATTATCAACAGTAAAATACACTTATGGAATTAATTAGAGGGCTTCATAATCTGAAAAACCTATCTGGGTGTGTCCTAACCATTGGAAACTTTGATGGAGTACACGCTGGCCATCAAGAAATACTTAAAAAGCTTGTAAAAAAGTCCAAAGAACGAGGCCTCCCCTCTCTGGTTATATCCTTTTCTGTAACTCCAGAAACTTTTTTTGGCAGACCAAAGGCAAGAATTAACAACTTCAGGGACAAACATTTGCTACTCGAGTCGCTCGGAGTCGACAAGCATCTTTTGATTAGGTTTAGCCATTCGTTTTCTGAGCTCAGCGCTGCTGACTTTGTCAATAAAATACTGCTTAAAAAAATTGGCATGCGTCACTGCTTTATTGGAGATGATTTTCGTTTTGGAAGTGGGCGCGAAGGTGATTTTTCAATGCTAAAAAAAATGTCCAAAGAAAAAAACTTTGATATAGAAAAAATTAATGCGGTGTCAATTAATGGGCGCCGTGTAAGCAGCTCAGAAATTAGAAAACTACTTACTGAGGGTGATTTTAAAACTGCTGAGGTTTTTTTGGGAAGGCCTTTTTCAATAAGCGGTAAAGTTGCTAATGGAGATAAAATGGGCAGAACTATAGGCTTTCCTACAGCAAATATAGGCATAAAAAGAAAGCTTAGTCCGGTTTTAGGAGTATATAGTGTTCATGTTGAGCATGGCTCAGAAACTCATATTGGAGTTTGTAATGTTGGAAAGCGTCCTACGATCGGCGGCACAAAAACTCTTTTAGAAGTTTTTATCTTTGACTTTGATCAAGAAATCTATGGCGATTATGTTAATGTTATTTTTAGACAAAAGTGCCGAGATGAAAAAAAGTTTAGCTCTTTCGATGAGCTTAAGAATCAAATACAGAAAGATGTCGAAAAAAGTAGGTTATTTTTTACAGTCTAATCTTTTGATGCTGTTAGCTTCCACGAAAGCTCCTCACCTGCAAAAAAAAGGAATTACTTTAGAGTCAGAAAAGTCATAACTCTTTGGAACCGTCCAAGAGTTTTTTTCAAGCATGATTGTTTCGGTGTTTCGTCTCAAGCCATAAAAATCAGCTCCAAAGTGCGATGCAAAGCCCTCTAGCCTTTCGAGCTTATTCGCCTTTTCGAATGCCTCTGCATAAAGCTCAATCGCAGCATGTGCACTAAACACGCCCGCGCACCCACAAGCCGCCTCTTTTTCATATTGATAGTGAGGTGCTGAATCAGTTCCTAGAAAAAACTTAGGGTTTCCAGAGGTTGCAGCTTCAATTAAAGAGTCTTGATGAGGAGTTTTTCTTTTAAGAATAGGCAAGCAATAATAATGGGGCTTAATGCCGCCGACAAGCATATGGTTTCTATTAGCTAGAAGGTGGTGAGCTGTAATTGTGGCTCCTATTTTAGAGCTAGATTGAGCAACAAAATCAACAGAGTCCTTCGTTGTAATATGCTCTAATACAATTTTAAGTTCAGGAAACTTTTCTGCAAGAGGCTTAAGAATAGTCTCAATAAATACTGCCTCTCTATCAAAAATGTCTATATTGGCATGGGTTACCTCTCCATGAACTAATAGCGGAATTCCTTCTTTTTGCATTTGATCTAGCGCCGGATAGGTATTTACCAAGTTGGTTACTCCGCTGTCTGAATTTGTTGTTGCTCCAGCTGGATAGAGCTTTACTGCGTACACATGCTCCTCATTGCTTGCATCAATAATATCTTGTTTCGTTGTGTTGTCAGTAAGATATAAAGTCATTAAGGGGTTAAAGCCTGACTCTTTTTGGAGGGCGCTGATAATATTTTCGCGATAAGCTAAAGCCTGTCCTGCTGTTTTAATTGGCGGTGACAAGTTTGGCATGACAATTGCTCTACCCATCTGCCTTGCTGTCATTTCTACAACCGAACTCATTGCCTGGCCTTGCCTTAAATGAATATGCCAATCGTCTGGCTTGGTCAATTTAATTTGCCTCATCAGGAAACTAGACGCATTTAGTTGCCACCCTACCCATGACACTGCTTGTATTTTTTACCAGAGCCACAAGGACACGGATCATTTCTGCCAACCTTTAGATTTCTCGAAGGCTGCTGAATTTTTGCTCTTCTGGGAGGAGGGGCCTTTCTTTGCAATGGTTCGGGCCTTTCTGCCTGCTCTCTTTCTTCAATAATTTCTTTTTGTTGTTTATCAACCTGTTCAAAGCTCACGCTACATAACGCTTTAACAATCTCATTATTAATTGTTTCAAGAAGCTCTGTAAACATGACAAACGATTCCCGCTTATATTCTTGAACGGGATTCTTTTGCCCATACCCACGCAAATTGACACTTTGTCTTAATTGATCCATAACCGCAAGGTGTTCTTTCCAGTGATGATCAAGGGCTCTAAGCATGACTGCTTTTTCAAAGGTTCTCATGGTTTCTGAGCCGAGTTTCTCTGTTTTTACTTCGTGTGACTTTGCAAACCCAGCTTTGATAACTTCAAGCATCTCATCAATATCCATTCCCTGATCAACCATTCCCTGAATCGGCAAATCTGCCCCATATGATTTCACCAAGGTGTCATTAAGGCCTTCAACATCCCAGTCCTCCTCTAGAGTTTGCGGAGAAATATGTTGGGCAAAAAGATCGCTGATTACATCGTCCCTAATGGTTTCAAAGCGTTCTCTGACGTCCTCTTTGCCCATTAGCTCGTCTCTTAGCTCATAAACAACCTTGCGCTGATCATTTGCAACGTCGTCATACTCAAGAAGGTGCTTTCGTGCATCATAATGCATTCCTTCAACTTTTTTCTGCGCATTGGCAATAGTTCTATTCAACCAGCTGTGCTCAAGAGCTTCTCCCTCCTTCATGCCAAGTTTTTTCATCATACTCGCGGTTTTTTCAGAAGCAAATATTTTCATTAGACTGTCTTCTAAAGACAGATAGAACCTGGTTGAGCCAACATCTCCTTGTCTTCCTGCTCTTCCCCTGAGCTGGTTATCAACTCGGCGAGATTCGTTTCTTTCTGTTCCTATAATATGGAGGCCTCCCGCTTTTAATACGTCGTCATGCATTTCTTTCCAAGCTTTTATTTTTGTCTCACTAGCATCATCTATTAGTCTTCCTCCAAGAACAATGTCAGTTCCCCGTCCAGCCATATTAGTAGAAATTGTTACTGCGCCTGGAGCCCCTGCATTTGCAACTATCTCAGCCTCTCGCTCGTGCTGTTTTGCATTAAGCACTTCATGTTTTATGTTATTTTTCTGAAGAATGGCAGACACGCTCTCAGAACTTTCAATGCTGCTTGTTCCTACTAGTACGGGTTGTTTTCTGGCCTGACAGTCAACAATGTCTTTAAGGACCGAATCAAGCTTTTCCTCCATTGTTCCATAGATTAAATCTGACAAATCAGCCCTAGCGGATGCAGTGTTAGGAGGCACAACAACAACCTCAAGACCATAAATATCTTGTAGTTCTGTAGCTTCTGTCTCAGCTGTTCCAGTCATACCAGAAAGCTTGTCATAAAGTCTGAAATAGTTTTGGTAAGTTATTGATGCTAAGGTTTGGTTCTCTTGCTTTATGCTCACATTTTCTTTAGCCTCTATCGCTTGATGAAGGCCCTCAGACCACCTCCTACCCTCCATTGTCCTTCCAGTGAACTCATCAACAATTACAACTTCATCGTTTTTGACTATATAGTGTACATTTTTTTGAAAGAGCACATGCGCTCGAAGCCCAGAAATAAGGTGTTGAAGTAAAATAATATTGCTTGCATCGTAAAGACTGGAGCCTTGAGTCAAAGCGCCTGCTTCAATGAGCATTTCTTCTGCCTTTTCATGTCCGTCATCACTCAAAAATACTTGCTTATGTTTCTCATCAACTGTGTAGTCTCCAGGAGTGATAACCTTTGTTTCCTTACCTTGACCCTCTTCTATCTGGAGGGTAAATTTTGGAATCATAGTATTGATTGCCTTATAAACTTGGCCATGATCACCACTTGGGCCTGAAATAACCAGCGGTGTTCTAGCTTCATCAATCAGAATTGAATCAACCTCATCAATAATTGCAAAAGAAAGCTCTTGTAGCATTTTTTGTTCGCTTGAAAAAGCCATATTGTCTCTGAGATAATCAAAACCAAGCTCATTATTTGTTGCATAGGTTATATCACAAGAATATGCTTTTTGTTTTTCCTCTCCTGACATTCCTGATATGGATGTTCCAACAGTGAGGCCCAAGAAAGAAAAAACTCTTCCCATCCACTCTGCATCCCTCGATGCTAGATAGTCATTAACTGTAACAACATGAACTTTTTTTCCGAATAGAGCATTGAGGTAGGCTGGGAGCGTTGCAACCAAAGTCTTTCCTTCTCCAGTACCCATTTCTGAAATACATCCTTCATGAAGAACCATTCCGCCAATGAGCTGAACATCATAATGTCTTAAGCCAAGCGTTCTTTGACTCGCCTCTCGAACCGCTGCAAAAGCCTCAGGAAGAATGCCATCCATAGTTTCATTATTTACAATTCTTTGCTTAAACTTAGCCGTTATCGATGCTAGGTCAACGTCACTCATAGATTGCATTTGTGCTTCTAGAGCGTTGATTTTTGAAACCTGGCCGCTATATTTTTTTATGAGGCGGTCATTACGAGACCCAACAACCTTAGACAAAACATTATTTATAATACCCATTGAAGAACAAAACATTAGTTGACAAAACTGTGGTATTTTCTCATATATGCAAGATAAAACAAAAGAAAACCCTACAAATTTTAGCCCCAAAGGCAGCTTAGGCCTTTTATTTGAAAAAGCCAAGTCGCACAATCGCCTAAATGCACTTCTTATGAAAGATTTGCCTAAAGAGCTAGCTGGGCTTTCTTTATGTTTGATTGAAGACAAAAAAGCCTGTCTTGCAGCAAAAAACTCCGCAGTTGCCTTTCGCGCAAAGAAGCAAAAAAGCAAGCTATTGTCAATTATTAATAAAATAGATGGGCTTGCTGATATTGAAATACTGTCAATCAGCATTGATGAAAAAAATACTAGTTAAGTTGAATCATTTTTGCTTTTAAATATTGCCCCTTTACATTATAATAGTGCGGTTTTAAAACTTAACATCGCCAAAAATTCATATGTCCGAACAAACTATTGATTTAAAAAAGAGACGTTTTTTGACAAAGGCAACTGGAGTTGTTGGTGCCGTTGGAGTTGGCTTTGTAGCCTGGCCCTTCCTGTCAACTTGGAAGCCCTCCGCCAAGACTAAAGCGGCAGGAGCTCCAGTAGATGTAGATATTTCAAAGCTTGAGTCAGGCCAGCTTGTTCGCGTTTTGTGGCGAAAAAAGCCTGTTTGGGTTTTTAAAAGAGACGAGTCCGCTTTAGATGCTCTTAACTCTGAAGATTTAATAAGCAAGCTTGCAGACCCTAATGGAACTGGTAATTCTAAAAACCAGCAGCCAAAATATGTGTCTTCGAATTATAGGTCAATTGAGAACAAAGAAGCTATAGCCGTAATAGTTGGAGTTTGTACCCACCTTGGCTGCTCTCCAACTTATAGGCCAGAGCCAGGCGCTTCTGACCTAGGGGGCGATAGCTGGAAGGGTGGCTTTTACTGTCCTTGTCATGGCTCTAAGTTTGACCTTGCTGGTCGAGTTTATGCTGGAGTTCCTGCTCCAACGAATCTAGAAATACCGCCGTATCAATATGTGACTGAATCACTTATTCGTATTGGCATTGATCAAAAAAATACATAATTGAAGAGTATGAAAAATAATCAAAGCTGGATAGACCAAAGATTTCCTCTTTCAAAGGTTTGGAATGAGCATTTAGCAGAATATTACACACCTAGAAACTTTAACTTCTGGTATTTCTTTGGGGGGCTTGCTGTGCTTATGCTCGGCATGCAACTTATTACAGGAATATTTTTAACGATGTACTACAAGCCAGACGCTGCTAACGCATTTGCCTCTGTAGAATATATTATGAGGGACATAGAATGGGGCTGGTTAATTCGCTATCTTCACTCTACTGGTGCTTCCGCATTTTTTGTAATTATTTATCTCCACATGTTTAGAGCTCTTCTATACGGCTCTTATAAGGGCCCAAGAGAATTTCTGTGGATTTTAGGTATGCTTCTCTACGTTTTGCTCGCTGCAGAGGCATTTTTTGGATATGTCCTACCTTGGGGGCAAATGTCTTTTTGGGGTGCTCAAGTAATTATCTCTCTATTTGGCTCTGTGCCACTTATTGGTCCTGACCTACTGGTATGGATCCTGGGCGACTATGCTGTTGGAGACGCCACACTTAATCGCTTTTTCTCTCTTCATGTTATTGTATTGCCTCTGCTTTTAGTAGTTCTGGTTTTTCTTCACTTGGTTGCACTTCATCATGTTGGCTCTAACAATCCTGACGGAATCGAAATTAAAGAAAACAAAGATAAAGATGGTATCCCTAAGGATGGAATTCCTTTTCACCCCTACTTTACAATCAAAGATAGTATGGTCGTTGTCGGCTTCATATGGATTCTATGTGCTGTAATATTCTATGCCCCCGCCCTCAATGGTTACTTCTTAGAGCATGCTAACTTTGTCGAAGCAAACCCCCTTAAAACACCTGAGCACATTGCTCCTGTGTGGTACTTAACTCCCTTTTATTCAGTTTTACGAGCTATACCGCCAATGTTTGGATCTCAATTTCCAGGCGTCTTGGCCATGTTTGCTGCAATTCTTATCTTTTTTGCATTGCCGTGGCTTGACCGGAGTCCAGTTAAATCAATACGCTACAGAAGCCCAATCTATAAATGGGCTCTTGGTATTTTTGTTGTGAGCTTTGTTATGCTTGGTTGGTTGGGACTCAAGCCTGTAACGCCAACCTATGCTTTACTTGGTAGAATTGCAACGGCGCTTTACTTTGCCTATTTCATATTAATGCCTTGGTACACTTCAATTGGAAAAACAAAAGAAGTGCCAACAAGAGTGACGGAGTAACCCATGAAAAATTTAAAATCTCTAGCTCTTGTAATTTCTTTAGTTCCGCTCTCATTCAGTGTCTTTGCAGCAGGTGGAAAGGTTCATCTTGACCATGCAGACACAGACATCATGGACAGGGCCTCTCTTCAAAATGGAGCTAAACTTTTCATGAATTATTGCTCTGGGTGCCATGCAATAAGCTTTATGCGCTACAACAGAATAGGTGCTGATCTCGGCTTATCAGATGAGTTAATTACAGAAAACCTTATGTTTGCTGGAAGTAAGCCAGGCGAAACCATGGTTACTGCGATGCCAGAAGGGGCTGCATCTAAATGGTTTGGAGGAGTTCCGCCAGATCTTTCTCTAGTTGCAAGATCAAAAGGAACAGACTGGATTTATACCTATCTAAGAAGCTTTTATAATGATGAGGCAAGAATCTTTGGGGTCAACAACAAGGTTCTAGTTAATGCGTCAATGCCTGATGTGCTTTGGTCACTTAGAGAAGCTCAATCTGAAGCTGAATTCGACAACAGTGTTCGTGATATTACAAACTTTTTAGACTACGTAGGCGAGCCAGCAAAGCTCATACGCTTACAGCTTGGCAAATGGGTGCTCTTGTTTTTAGGCGTCTTATTTGTTCTTACTTATATGCTTAAAAAGGAATACTGGAAAGACGTCAAGTATGGCGTTTGGAGACGTCGCGATTAATTTCTGATACAATCTTTCAACGCCTCCGTCAAGCAAAGCGCTGACTTGGCAATAACTTAACTGGTAAAAACTATGCTATCAAAACCCAATCCCGCTTCAACCACTCTATACTCTGCTTCACAAGAGCTTGAGTCTCATGCGGTAAGATTTATTATGGCGCACAAGTCAATCGAAAGAGAGGTTGTAGAGGTAAGCTTTGAAGAAATGCCCGAAGAGGTTTTAGAACTCAACCCATGTGAAACACTGCCTACTCTTTTTGACAGAGGCATGGTTCTTTATGACCTGT
The DNA here is from genome assembly GCA_902556205.1 of uncultured Gammaproteobacteria bacterium. Lineage (GTDB taxonomy): Bacteria > Pseudomonadota > Gammaproteobacteria > PS1 > Pseudothioglobaceae > Pseudothioglobus. Next base: position 63,785 of record CACDVH010000001.1, read on the forward strand.
CAGTCATCATGGAATATCTTGATGAGCGATTCCCGTTCCCCCCCCTTTTGCCCGTTGATCCAATTGAAAAAGCTGAAAAACGTCTTTTGATCTATCGTTTTACAAGGGCAGATGGCTGCTGGTATGAACTGGTTAACACAATTCTTAATGGAAACAAAAAAGAGGCAGACGCAGCAAGAAAAACATTAAATGGAAACCTGTTAGAGCTGCTCCCTCTTTTTGCGCATAAACCATACTTCAAAAGCGACACCATGACTCTCGTTGATGTATGTATCGCCCCAATCCTTTGGCGGCTTGACGTTTTGGGGATCTCACTCAGCGAAAAAGCTAAGCCAATCAAAGACTATGCAAACAGGCTTTTTGAAAAAGAAGGCTTTCACGACAGCCTTACTTTTGCTGAAAAAGACTACAATTAAAAGCTAAATGTCTGGTGTTATTCCCTATCTTATTCGCGCTTATTGTGATTGGATAGAGGATAACAAACTTACGCCATACTTGCTTGTGAACACAAATAGCGAAGGCGTTAATGTTCCACAGGGGCATGATGCTAACGGAAAAATGGTATTAAATATTAGCTCTTCTGCAACTGAAGATCGCACAATCAGCAATGAAAAAATAAGCTTTAAGGCCCGCTTTCAAGGAAAATCTCAAAAAATTATTGTTCCCTGTAGTGCTGTTTTGTCTATCTATGCACAAGAAAATGGTGAGGGCATGATGTTTGACACAACGAAGCCCGCCCAAGAAAAAGAGAATAAAAAACCAAGCCTTAAAATTCTAGATTAGCTTTTCAATTTCGACAAAAAAATGCTTTTGCTTATTTTTTGAATACTCTATGACTGGGGTTTTGGTATAAGCACTTAAGGACTCAGCATTTGAGAGATGATTTGGCTCCATTTCATTGAGAACAACGCAGACAATATCTAGTTTATGGCTCTCTGCAGCATTAATTGCTAGCAAAGCCTGACCAACAGCGCCAAGCTCATCTTTAACAACAATAATGATTGGCATCCCAAGCTCTGCAGCCAAGTCAGAATTCAGCGCTTTATTAGCGATAGGAGAGTATATGCCCCCAGCGCCCTCAATAAAAACAAAATGCTCACCTACATTTGCTTGACATGCCCTCACAAGGTCAACAAGCTCTAGTGGCCTTTCAGCTTGAAGGCTGGCCTCTTCAGGGCTTGCTTCAAACTCAAAACAAAAAGGGCAAACTACCTCTATACTCTCTCCAGAAGCACAGGCCTCATTGAGTTTAATGGCATCCTCTGGAACATAGGCCCCATCAACTAATTCGCAGTCTGTTTCAACTGGCTTTCTTACAACTATTTGTCGTTTTTTTCTTAGGCGCTTTATTATTTCAACCGACACAGTTGTTTTTCCAACCTCTGTATTGCTTCCAGTAATAAAAACTCCATTCATACCAACATTTTAGACCAAGTTACTAACTCAAAAGTCGCCATAAAAGTATAATGTCGTCAATGCAAAATAATCTTAAAACAAGCTTTTGTGGGATGTCTTTGAACTCCCCAATCATTTTGCTCTCAGGCTGTGTGGGGTTTGGTGAAGAATACACTCGAATCAAGGGTTTTTCTAATTCTGATGTAGGCGCTGTTTGCTTAAAAGGAACCACTCTGGCGCCTCGACTAGGAAACAAGGCGCACAGAATTGCAGAAACACCTAATGGCATGCTAAATGCAATTGGACTGCAAAACCCTGGAACTGATTCAGTTATTAATGACATTTTGCCTTCGCTAGATAAAGATGAAACGAGTTTTATTATCAATATTTCAGGATCAAGTGTTGAAGAATATGGAGAGATTGCAAAACACTTTGATGACACCGATATTGATGCCATAGAAATTAACATTTCTTGCCCTAATGTAAAGGAGGGCGGTGTTGCCTTTGGCAATGATCCTGACATGTCATTTAGGGTAGTAGAAATATGTCGAAAGAACACAAAAAAACCCATTATCACAAAACTGTCTCCAAACCAAACCGATATTGCTGCAAATGCGCTTCGATGCATAGATGCTGGAAGTGATGGGCTTGCAGTCATTAATACAGTTATGGGAATGGCTATAGATATAGAAAAGAGACAGCCCATTATTGGAAATAATCAAGGGGGGCTTTCTGGTCCAGCAATAAAGCCTATTGCAGTTCTTAAAGTTCATCAGGTATATGAGGTTAGCAAAAAGCACAACATACCGATAATTGGACAAGGAGGCATAGTTACTGCTGAAGATGCAATAGAGTTTTTAATTGCAGGCGCTGATACGGTGGGCATTGGAACTGCATTGTTTTACGACCCCCTTGTTTGCAAATTAATCAATGATGGAATAAGTACATATCTTGACAATCATGGGCTCGATAGTGTTCGCTCTCTTGTAGGCTCACTGAGTCTTAATTAATTAACCATAGCACAACCATGCAATACGAATATAACGCCAAAAAGATTGAAAAAGAAGCCCAGGACTTCTGGGAAGAAAATAATTCATTTGTTGTAACTGAAGATTCAAACAAAGAGAAATATTACTGTCTATCTATGTTGCCATACCCCTCAGGGCGACTTCATATGGGCCATGTTCGCAACTATAGCATTGGTGATGTCATATCTAGATACCAAAAAATGCTAGGTAAAAATGTGATGCAGCCAATTGGCTGGGATGCCTTCGGATTGCCTGCAGAAAATGCAGCCATAAAAAATGAGGTGCCGCCTGCTGGCTGGACATATGAGAACATCGGGCACATGAAAGAGCAGTTAATTGAGTTGGGGTTTGGTTATGACTGGTCGAGAGAGCTTGCAACTTGTCATCCCGAATATTACAAATGGGAGCAGTGGTTTTTTATTAAGCTTTTTGAGAAAGGCTTGGTTTATAAGAAAAAAGCAGTTGTGAACTGGGATCCCGTTGATCAAACTGTTTTAGCTAATGAGCAAGTTGTTGAGGGGTGTGGTTGGCGATCGGGTGCTCCTGTTGAAAAGAAAGAAATTTCTCAGTGGTACATGAAAATCACAGATTATGCTGATGAGCTATTAGCGGATATTCAAAAACTCGAAGGCTGGCCAGATGCAGTTAGAATGATGCAAACAAACTGGATAGGTAAGTCAGTTGGCCTTGATATTAACTTTAAGATTGATGAGTCAAACACTCTAACAGTCTATACAACAAGGCCTGATACGCTTTTCGGAGTTACCTATCTAGCTATTGCTGCAGAGCACCCTATAGCCATTGAGGCTGGGAAAAATAACCCAAAAATCCAAGATTTTCTTGATGAATGTAAAAAAATGGAAACAGCTGAAGCTGCTATGGAAACAATGGAAAAGAAGGGTATTGATTCTGGAGTTAAGTGTGTCCACCCCCTTACAGGGGAAGAGGTATCAATCTGGATTGCTAATTTTGTCCTGATGGGTTATGGTACTGGGGCAGTTATGAGCGTTCCTGCCCATGACCAAAGGGACTATGAGTTTGCTAAAAAATACGACATTCCTATATTAGATGTTATTTCAAACGCAAAGGGCTATGTAGATACTTCGAATGAAGCCTGCGTTGAAAAAGGCATGCTTATTAATTCAGGTGAGTTTACTGGCCTTGGTTTTGACGAAGCGTTTAAAGCCATCAGTAAGAAACTATCGAGCCTGTCAATGGGAGAAGAAAAGATAAACTATCGTCTTCGGGACTGGGGGGTATCTAGGCAGCGATACTGGGGCTGCCCTATACCGATAATAAACTGCTCTAAATGCGGCGCTGTGCCTGAAAAACTTGATCAACTTCCTGTAAGACTTCCAGAAAATGTCGCAATAGATGGGGCTGGATCACCCCTTAAAAAAATGTCAAACTTTGTCGACACAAAGTGCCCAAAATGCGGCGACAAAGCACAAAGAGAGACAGACACCTTTGACACTTTTTTTGAGTCTTCATGGTATTTTGCAAGATATACCTGTGTCGATCAAAAAGAAGCGATTTTGGATGAGAGGGCAAATTACTGGTTGCCTGTAGATCAATATATTGGCGGCATAGAACATGCTATATTGCATCTCTTATACTCTCGTTTTTTTACAAAGCTCTTGCGCGATGAGGGCATTGTTAACACTAGCGAACCATTTACAAACCTTTTAACTCAAGGCATGGTTTTAAAAGATGGTGCAAAAATGAGCAAGTCAAAAGGCAATACCGTTGACCCACAAGAAATGATTTCAAAGTACGGGGCAGATACAGCACGTCTGTTTATTTTATTTGCAGCGCCGCCTACTCAAGACCTGGAGTGGTCTGACTCAGGAATAGAAGGCGCCCATAGGTTTATTAATAAATTCTTTAGGCTAGTTACTGGCTTTGTAGATTTAAAAAAAGGGGCAAAGGCTTCTAAAATAGATACTTCAGTTCTAAACGAAGAACAGAGCTCTGTTCGTCAAAAAACCCATTTAGCGCTCCAAAAAGTAGGTGATGATTTTGGAAGAAGACACTCGTTCAACACTGCGATTGCAACCATGATGGAGCTGAATAACTCCATTTCTAGGTTTGATGATGCCTCAGAACAAGGCATGGCCATCAAACAAGAAGCGATTGAGATAATGGTCAAATGTCTGAGCCCCGTTATGCCTCATGTATGTCATCACTTGTGGTTGTTATTGGGCGGTGAGCGTGCAGTAGTCGATTCTAGTTGGCCTAAAGTTGATGAGTCCGCACTGGTTCAAGAAAATGTACAAATCATTGCTCAAGTGAATGGAAAGTTAAGAGCAAAAATCATGGCGCCCCTTGACTCAGAAAATCAAACCATCCAAGAAATTGCCCTAGCTGATGAAAAGATTGAGAAATTCACAACGAACAAACAAATACTTAAGGTAATTGTTGTCCCAAACAAACTGATTAATATTGTAGTTAAAGACTAAAAGTTAAATTCAGTGGGTGAGCATTTTCTCTACTTGCTCTCTTAAAATTAACTCCATTACAAACCCCATTTTGCCGCCAGGGACAACCAGAGTGTTTGGCCTAGACATAAAAGATCCCGCAACCATGTCTTGCAAAAAAACAAAGTCGCAGTATTTGTGGTCTTGGAACCTAACCACAACAAAGCTCTCGTCCTGAGTAGGTATATCCCTTGCAATAAAAGGATTAGAAGTATCGACGGTTGGTACACGCTGGAAGTTAATGTGTGTTCTTGAAAACTGAGGGGTCAGGTAATTGATATAGTCCCACATTCTTCTGTGAATAGTATCCACAGTTGCCTCAGCAGAATACCCTCTATGTTCTTTGTCTCTGTGAATTTTTTGAATCCACTCAAGGTTTACAACTGGAACAACTCCAATCAAAAGATCTACAAATTTTGCAACATTGATTGGTCCATCTTTAACCCCACCATGAAGCCCTTCATAAAATAACAGGTCGCTCTCCCTTCCTGCCTCTTCCCACTCTGTAAATTCCCCAGCTCTTCTTCCAAAAGGGGCACCCTCCTCATCTGTATGAATATAGTAACGTCTTTTGCAGTAACCCTTGTCACCATAATCTTTAAAGGTTTTTTCTATAAGATCAAAGTGGTTAGCCTCAGGACCAAAATGACTAAAGTGCTTGTTGCCTATTTTATTTTTTTTCTCCATAGCTCTGGCCATTTGTTCTCGATCATACTTATGGAAACTATCTCCTTCGATAACAACAGGCTTTGCGCCGACCCTTTCAAAGATGTGGTTGAAAGCATTTTTAACTGTAGATGTGCCCGCCCCTGACGAGCCAGTGATTGCAATCACAGGATGTTTCTTTGACATAACCCCACCATTTGTAAGTAATTAATTAATTATCTTACAAAGTGTGTTTGTGGGTTGGCAATAAAATTCGTTGCCTTAATTAGCTGAATTCAATCAGGTAGTCTGGGCAGAAGCTAGAAGTCTAAGTTATCAACCTTGAGCGCATTGTCCTCAATGAAGTTCCTTCTTGGTTCGACTTCATCACCCATGAGTGTTGTAAAGACATCGTTTGATGCAATTGCATCCTCTATCTTAACTCTAAGCATAACTCTGGTCTCAGGGTTCATTGTGGTGTCCCAAAGTTGGTCTGGATTCATTTCCCCCAGCCCTTTATACCTTTGGAATCCTTGTCCTTTTTTTGCTTCACTTAAAAGGAAGTCTAAGGCAGTCGTAAAGCTTGGGGTCTTTAGTTCTTTTGCGCCCTTTTGAATATATGACTCATCAGAAAACATGCCTTCCACTTCATTAGAGTAGCTCTCGATATTCTTATAGTCTTTAGACTCAAAGAAAGCCCCATCTAGATCGGATGAGCTAGTTTCAACTCCATAGGTTCTCATGGTATAGGTTATCGCATGACTTGAATAGTTAAGGTTGTGGCTTTCGGCCATAGAGCTATTATTATTCATTTTGTCTTGAAGGGTTTGACACCACTCTTGTGCTTTACCGGGCTCCTTTAGACTTAGTTTTGGCATTCCAAGCATAGCCCGTAAAAGCGGTTCGTCATATTTTTTTGACAGTCTTTCAACAACACCAATGGTTTGATAGTACTTATTAACAATTTTTTCTAGCGCAACGCCTTGAATAGCGGGAGCACCTCTAGAAACAAATAAACTAGCATCATGAATAGCCTCTTGCTGTAAATACTCATCTAACTCAACATCATCTTTTAAATAGCGCTCTTGTTTCCCTTTTTTTATTTTATAAAGTGGGGGCTGTGCAATGAACAAATATCCATTCTCAATGAGCTCTGGGAAGTGTCTATAAAAGAAGGTTAAGAGCAGCGTTCTAATATGCGCTCCATCAACATCAGCATCTGTCATGATGACAATTTTATGATATCTAAGTTTTTCTAAATCGTACTCCTCTTTGCCAATACCGCAGCCCAGGGCAGTAATTAATGTACCAACCTCTTGAGAGGATAGAATTTTTTCAAATCTTGCCTTTTCAACATTTAGGATCTTGCCTTTCAGGGGAAGAATTGCCTGGGTTCTTCTGTCTCTTCCTTGTTTAGCTGAGCCTCCAGCAGAGTCCCCCTCTACAAGAAATATTTCTGATTCAGCTGGATCTTTGGTTTGACAGTCGCTCAACTTTCCAGGCAGCCCCGCAATATCTAAAGCGCCTTTTCGTCTTGTCATTTCTCGCGCTTTTCTGGCGGCATCTCTTGCTCTTGATGCTTCAAATATCTTACTGATTATTATTTTAGCCTCGGCCGGGTTTTCTAGTAGATATTCTCCAAGTTTTTCATTTACTGATGACTCTACAGGCGCCCTAACCTCTGAAGAAACAAGTTTGTCTTTAGTTTGGGATGAAAACTTGGGGTCAGGAACCTTGATAGATAAAATTGCCGTTAGGCCTTCACGAGTATCCTCGCCAGTTATAGCTGCCTTTTCTTTTTTTGCCAAACCTGAGGCATCAATAAAACTATTTAATGTTCTTGTAAGCGCCGCCCTTAAGCCAGCTAGATGCGCACCACCATCTCTTTGCGGTATATTGTTGGTAAAACAATAAACACTCTCTTGGTAAGAATCACTCCACTGCAGAGCAACATCAACAGCGATGTCGTCTTTTTCTGTCGCAATCGAAATGATGTCGCTATGAATTGGGTTTTTTGATTTGTTAAGGTGCTCCACAAAAGCTGTAATGCCTCCCTCATAAACAAAAACATCTTTTTTATCACTTCTTTCGTCAATAATTTCAATATGAACACCTGAGTTTAAAAAAGAAAGTTCACGGAGTCGGTTTGAGAGTGTTTCAAACTTATAAACTGTCTCTGTAAAAATTTCAGCGCTGGGTTTAAAATGAATAGTTGTTCCGGACTTGTCTGTTTTGCCTGTTGTTTTGATTGGCGCGGATGGCACGCCAAGGACATAGTCTTGCTCATAGACATCGCCATCCCTATAAATAATCAAGCGCAGCGATTCAGACAATGCGTTGACCACAGAAACTCCAACGCCGTGAAGACCCCCAGAGACTTTATAGGAATTATCATCAAACTTTCCTCCAGCATGAAGAACGGTCATGATGACTTCTGCAGCGGAAATTTTTTCCTCGGGGTGAATATCGACTGGAATACCTCTGCCATCATCTGTAACAGATATAGAGTTGTCATCATGAATGATCACCTCTATTTTTGAGCAGTGCCCGGCTAACGCCTCATCAATTGAGTTATCAACAACCTCAAAAACCATGTGGTGCAGACCTGTGCCATCGTCAGTATCACCAATGTACATTCCTGGGCGCTTTCGAACTGCGTCCAAACCCTTTAAAACTTTAATATTTGAGGCTTGGTATTCTTCGGCCATATCTGCCCTTTTTAAATAAAATTTATTATACCACGGCTAGGGACATTAGCATTAAATCATCTACATATTTTAAGGTTTTTAAAATAATGAGATGATAGCTTTAAAACGCCGTAATAACGCCATTTTTGATATTAAAAGTAGAAGACTTTTGTTCGCTTAATGGGAGTTTTTTATTACCTATATCAGTCATAAAGATTTGAACCTTAACATCGGCTAAAAAGTCTATGATTGATTTAATTTTTATCTCATCTAATTCTGAAGATATGTCATCAACAAGAACAACTGGTTTATTCTTATTTTCAACGAGTGCTATAACTTGAAGCATCCAAAAAACAATAGATGTTTTCTTTTGCTCCCCTCTAGAAAGATAGTTTTCACTCTGACTGTTTAAAGAAAAATTAATACTAGCACGGTGTGGGCCGTAATTTAAATGTTTTGTTTTAATAAGCGCTTTCTTACTATTGATTAGATAAGAAAGTATGTGTTGCTCGTTAAGGGGGTCAACCTCCTTTGGCCAACCCGTTTGGAGCTCAAACTTAAAATCAAAAAAAGACTCGACTAAGCTTGCAAGGCGCATGGACTTGTTTTCTTTTAATATTGAACTGAGGTTTTCTGTGTAGACAATACGATTTTTTGTAATTTCTACTGAAAGGTTGGCTAGCTGGGTCAACCACTCATCAAGATGTGTTTGCACGCCGCTGGTCAAGATTGTATTGATGTTTTTTAGTGTTTTTTTGTATGACGCGTATGTTGTGAGTGTTTTTTTATTGTCGTGATATACTCCCCAGTCAAGATATGATCTCTTCAGTTTTGGAGCCCCGCCAACAATAAACCCTCTGTCTGGAGAAATAATTTGAATGGGAAGAAGTTGACTTAAAAAACTATTGCTCAGAATTTTTTTTCCATCAACCAAAACTTGGCTTTTTTCTCGTGTTTTGTTGAGGCTTATTTTCTGCCCACTCACAATCGCACTGATTTGGATTTGATCATCATCAAAGGGAATGATGTCTTTAAGGTTTTTAGTTTTAAAAGACCTTCCGTGCCCTAAGTAATACAAAGATTCAATAAGGTTTGTTTTCCCTTGGCCATTTTTCCCCAGAACTAGGTTAATTGCGCTGTCAGGACTAAAGTATTGGTCTGAAAGGTTTCTAAACTTTAGTATGTGAATCTTTTCGAGAGTTGCCATTTGGCCGAGTTTCTAGATTCTCATTGGCATAATGATATATTGGTAGCTCTCGTCATCTATGGCGCTCAGAAGACAGGACTTGTTCTCGCCGCCCGGTATTACCATATTAATGTTTTTTGAAGAAAGCTTCTCTAAAACTGAAATTAGGTAGTGAATATTAAACGCTATTTCAAGCTCTTTTTCTTGTCTGGTAACCTCAATTTGAGTTTCAGCTCTGCCTCTCTCCGAATGAGAAAAAATACTTAGCTTGTCGTCCCTAAAGACAAGTTTCACGCCTTTTGTTCTCTCATCAACAAATATCGAGGCCTGCTGAAGGCTTGATAAAAAATCTTCTCTATTAATAACGATTGTATTACTAAAATCCGTCGGCATCACCTGTTTGTAATTAGGAAAGTTGCCATCAATAAGGCGACTGATAATTTTTGTATTACTGTCAATAAGTGAAAAATAGTTATCAGACAAGTGGATCTCTGCAATATCCTGGGAGCTTTTATTCAAGAGCTTTGTGAGTTCTAAAACTGCCTTCCTTGGTAATATTACTGTCTTTTTTTCATCTAAATTATTCGTTTGATTGACTTCACCTATTGATAATCGGTGACCATCTGTTGCAACAACCGTCAAAGAGTCTGTGTTTAATTCAAAATAAAGCCCATTTAGATAGGCCCTAATGTCCTGGTTCCCCATAGAAAAACTGGTGTTTTCAATTAACTCTTTTAGGGCCTTCTGTTTGATTTTTATAATACTGGTGTTTTGCGTCTTTGGTAGAGCTGGGAAATCTAAGTGGTTAAATGTATTTAGTTCAAACGTGTTCTTGTTAGCGTTTAAATAAACCTTATTTTCTTCAATTTTAAATTTTATTTGGGTCTTTTCTGGAAGTTTTCTGACAATATCAATCAAGTCCTTGGCGTAAATAGTAAAGGTAACTTCTGAACTGCTTTTGATTTTAGAGGAGGCGCTTATTTCCAGCTCCATATCTGTTGTAGTTAGTGTGAGTGTGTTTTCACTCAGTTGGATTAATACATGAGACAGTATAGGAAGTGTTTGTTTTTTTTCTACAACACCGATAACGGTTTGTAATGGTTCGATCAATTCTTCAACACTTAATTCCGTATTCATAAGCTGCCCTTCTTATTAAATTAATTATTGTTATTATTAGCTTAGTTTATTCTTGTTAGTTTCTACCTTTTAGTCATTAAAATCAATTAGCTAGGTTGTGACTATGTTGTTGATATCTTTGCTGATTAATTCTTAAGTTGTTGGTTATTATTCTAATTATAAAATGTTTTCTTTCATACTAACAACACAACTAATAATTATTTTGTTTACAAGTTAGTAATTTTAATTTTAATGTTTTCTATATCGTTTTTTATTTCTTCATTTGTCTCGATTAGTGTTTTGAGTTTTTCACAAGAGTAGAGCACAGTGGAGTGGTCACGATTTCCAAAATTTTGACCGATTTTTGCAAGGGATAATGTGGTAAGCTCATGACATAAATAGATGGCCATCTGTCTGGCTTTAACCAGGTGTTGTTTGCGAGAGTTTGAAACGAGGTCAGAGACAGTGATGCCATAATATTTGCTGACTGTTTTTTGGACTTCGTTTACCTCAATAAATAATTTCTTGGGCTTGATTAAATCTCCAAGTGCTCCCTCAACCACATCCTTGGTAATAAGGGAGTGATCGATTTGGGAAAAGTCCACAAACGCCTTAAGTTTTAGTAAGGCGCCCTCTAAGTCTCTGACGTTTGAGACAACATGACCCGCAATAAATAAAGCAACATCCTCAGTGAGGTTTAGTGAAATTTGTAGATTTTGAGATTTTTTTAGCAATATGGCTGCCCTCATTTCTAACTCAGGCGCCGAGAGTTGTAAGTTTAGCCCTTGAGAAAACCTTGTTTTTAGTCTGTTTTCAAGATCTTTTATGTTTTTAGGCGGCTGGTCACAAGTAAAGATGATTTGTTTTTTGGTGCTGAAAAGAAAATTAAAAACATGAAAAAACTCCTCCTGAGACTTGTCCTTTCCTGCGATGAGATGGATGTCATCAACCAATAACAGGTCAGCAGACTGATAAAAAAGCTTCACGTTTTCTATGGTATTGTGCCTTAAGCTTGTTGTAATGTTTCTAACAAAATCCATTAGAGGTACATAGATTATTTTTGAGCTAGGATTCTTTTCAAGAGCCAGATGTCCAGCTGCTTGCATAAGGTGGGTTTTTCCTAGGCCCGACTCACCATAAATAATAAAAGGGTTGTAAGGAGAGGCGCCAATTTTTTCTGCAATTTGCCTGCTGGCAAGAGCAGCGACTTGATTCGCTGTTCCTAAAACCAAGTTGTCAAAAGTGTATTCAGGAAAAAGTGGTGTGGTGTGATGCTTGGTTTGGGTGTTTGATTTTTTTTGAGTCTCGGCTATCCCAAAGCGAACTTTAATTTTTCGATCGTGCTCTGACACTGCAAGTAGAATTGCTGATTCTAGGCTTTTGTGATTATTGATATACTTTAGAGCAGAGGCGCTAGGGGCATTAAGATAAAGAGTTTCGTTTCTCTCAGAGGCTTGAAGTGGTTTAACCCATACACTATACTCACCGAGTGGAAGAGAGTTTTTAAGAGAGTCTAAACATTTGGCCCAGGTCTGTGACATTGGCTTCTAAAAAGCTCGAAATTAAAATTCTAATGATACCTGTAATGATGTTAATTTTGATTAAAGCATTGAGTAGAATTGTCTGATTTAATTGCTACGATTATTGTATAACTGAACTATGAATAAGAATCCATATGCTCGCCTTTTTGAGCCAGTTCAAATAGGCCCTGTTGTCACAAAAAATCGCTTTTATCAGGTGCCTCATTGTTGTGGTATGGGGCACGTAAGGCCAAGAGCCCATGCCGCCATGAGAGGTGTTAAGGCCAAGGGAGGGTGGGGCGTTGTTAGCACTGAGGAGGCTGAAATTCACCCTAGTTCAGACCTGGCTCCCTATGCAGAGCAGAGGATTTGGGATAAAAAAGACATTCCAGCGCTTCAGTTGATGACAGAGGCTGTGCATGAGCACGGCGCTTTAGCTGCTATCGAGCTCACCCACAGCGGGCATAACTCAACCAACCTTTTTTCAAGAATTCCGGCCATGTCACCCAATGCTCAGGCGGTCAATTTTTTATATCCAAAACAAGCCAGAAGGATGAACAAAAAAGATATTTCAGACTTTAGAGCTTGGCATCGACAGGCTGCCCTAAACGCTAAAGCTGCAGGCTTTGACATTGTTTACGTTTATGCAGGGCACGGCATGTCTGTGGCCCAGCAATTTATATTGCCTGATATGAATAATCGTTCTGATGAGTATGGGGGAAGTTTGGAAAATAGGTTGAGACTTACAAGAGAATTGCTTGAAGAAACGAGAGACGCGATTGGAGATAGTTGCGGCATTGCTTTTAGGTTTGCTGTTGATGAGCTTAAAGGAAAAGACGGGATGCAGTTTCAGGAAGAGGGGCGCGCAGTAGTGGAGATCCTGGCAGAGTACCCCGATCTTTGGGATGTAAATGTATCTGATTGGTCCAACGATTCTCAAACCTCACGATTTCAGCCAGAAGAGGCTTACCAAATGCCCTATGTTGAGTTTGTAAAAAGTATTACCACCAAGCCTGTAGTTGGAGTTGGGAGGCTGACCTCTCCAGACCTTATGGTTAAGCTTGTTGAGAGCGGGGCTTTAGATTTAATTGGCGCGGCTAGGCCCTCTATAGCAGATCCTTATTTGCCCAATAAAATTAAAGAACAAAAGACAGACCAAATCAAAGAGTGTATTGGTTGTAATATCTGCGTGTCGAGTGATAACTTTACGGTTCCGATTCGCTGCACGCAAAACCCCACTATGGGAGAGGAGTGGAGAAGAGGCTGGGATCCAGAATACATTAAACCTAAAATTACAGATCAGAGGGCTCTTGTTGTCGGTTCAGGTCCATCAGGATTAGAGTGCACAGTTCAGTTAGCCAGGCGTGGATATCAAGTTATTTTGGCAGAGTCTGAAAACGAGCTGGGCGGGAGAGTTTTGTTTGAGTCTAGCCTTAGAGGCCTTTCTGCATGGAAAAGAGTGGTTGATAATAGGGTTCATGAGATTCTTCAGAAGAGTAATATAGAGGTTTATAAAGAGAGTAGGTTGAAAGCAGAACACATTGATGAGCTTGGCATCAACAACATATTTTTGGCTACTGGCTCAAGTTGGCGAAAAGATGGAATTGGAAGAAGCAGAAGAAAGCCTATCTCAGGCCTTGAGACCATTACAGTCTATTCTCCAGAGGAGGCCGTTCAAAACTATAAAGATATAAAGGGCCCAATCGTCATCTATGATGATGAGCAGGGATACCTAGCCGGAGTGGTTGCAGACCACCTTATTGCTAAGAATATTGAAGTTGTGTTTGTAACGCCTGCCAGCGTTGTCTCTCCATGGACCGATTCCACCCTGGAACAAAAAAGGGTTCAAGCAGGCTTAATTAGCTCTGGAGTCAAAATTATGTGTAACCATTCTATTAGCAAAATAGAGAATAGTGCCGCGCAGCTAGAGTGTACTTATACAGGCTCAATTACTGAACTGCCTTGTGAGACAATTGTTATGGTGACAGAGCGCATATCTGATACCACGCTTTATGACAGCCTAGTTCAAAATAATCTAGAAGGAAAAACACAATACAATGTTCAAATTATCGGTGATGCTGAGGCCCCCGGTCTTATAGCGGATGCGGTTTATTTAGGGCATTTAGCAGCACAAAATTTTGAAGCAGATGAAGCAGACATTCAAAAAGGAATGTTTATGAGAGAGATGCCAAGCCTTAAATAGGCGCTAAAAGCCCTTTCTTGATTGATTTTGTAAGTGTTTTAGAGTAACATTGCCCTCTTTTTATGAAGGCCAAAAGGGATGCGAAAAACGATAGTTGCAGGAAACTGGAAGATGAATGCGAGTAAAGAATCAGTAAATTCTCTCATTAAGGGCATTCTTTCAGGAATGAGTGATGTTTCCTCTGACGTTATAGTTTGTGCTCCTTTCCCGTATCTTTCTCAAGTAGAGTCTTTAATCATCAATTCTGATCTAATGCTTGGTGCGCAAAACCTTAACGTGAATTTAAAAGGGGCGTTCACAGGCGAAGTCAGTGCAGATATGATTAAAGACTTCGGCGCTCAACATGTCATTGTTGGCCACTCAGAGAGAAGAAGTCTTTACGGTGAAACAAGCACAGTTGTTGCAGAAAAAACAAAAGCAGCGATTGATGCTGGACTAACCCCGCTTCTTTGTGTTGGCGAGTCCCTCGAAGAGAGAGAGTCCGGAAGAACTGAAGCCGTTGTTGCAGAGCAGCTTAATGCTGTAATCAGTCTTCTTGGAATAGATGCTTTTGATGGTATTATTATTGCGTATGAGCCAGTTTGGGCGATTGGAACAGGTTTAACAGCCTCTCCTGAACAAGCCCAGTCAGTTCATTTATTTATTCGCAAACTTTTGGCTGATAGCAGTGAGAGAGTTGCTCAAAAAACACCCATACTTTATGGTGGAAGCATGAATGCTGGCAATGCTGCTGATCTAATTTCATGTGCAGACATTGATGGCGGGCTCATTGGTGGTGCCGCTCTTAAAGCAGACGATTTTTTACAAATATGTAAGGCAGGTTAATATGACGTTTCAAATTATTTTAGTAATTCATGTGTTATTGGCTCTAGGGCTTGTTGGGCTGATTCTTATCCAGCACGGCAAAGGCGCTGATGCAGGAGCCGCATTTGGCTCAGGTGCAGCAGGCTCAGTTTTTGGTGCGAGAGGAGCCCACTCGTTTCTATATAAACTAACTGCAGTTCTGGCTATTGCGTTTTTTGTAACCAGCATAAGTCTGGCTTACTTTGCATCGAATGAGGGGGCCGCTATAGACCCTGAACAAAGCATTATGACCCAAAGCGTTATGAGTGATGATGGCTTTGATTCAGACACAAGCGAAATTCCAAGCAACTAAATTAAGCCGTCGTGGTGAAATTGGTAGACACGCAGCCTTGAGGGGGCTGTAGCGCAAGCTGTGACGGTTCGACTCCGTCCGACGGCACCACTTAATTTACCTGTATTAAAACTCTTTGTTGTTGTACAATCAGCATAGTTTCTCACTTGCTATTCTATGAACTTTCTTAATAAAACTGTCCTTAAGGGGATAGGCTTGATGCTTTTGGGTATGAGCACTGTTCCATTTTTAGATGTCTTTGCAAAACTCTTGAGTGAGGATTATTCTGTGATGCAAGTTACATGGACTCGGTTTTTCTTCCATGCCTGTTGGTTGGTGCCTATCATATTATGGCAACAAGTTGATTGGAAAAGAGTACCAGAAAGTCTAAGCCTCCAGTTTATGAGAGGATTGATGTTAACCTTGGCCACGCTTTTCTTTTTCGCGGCCATTAAATCTAACCCTATTCCTAACGCACTCACTCTGCTTTTTATTTCTCCTTTGGTTGTGGCTATTCTCTCACCAAGCTTGTTGGGAGAGAGGTTTGATTCACTCATTGGAGCCGGAGTAGTGGTAGGATTTATAGGTGTTGTGGTTGTATTACAACCTACAGGAGATGAGTTTAAGCCAAGCCTATTGCTTGCTGTTGTTTCAGGCGTGTGTTATGCGCTCTATATTATCTTTACAAAAAAACTCTCCTTTAGGGCGCCGCCAGTTCTTACCCTTTTTTATTCTGCTGCTGTTGGAATGGTCATTATGTTGCCTCTAGCCTTATTAACTTGGACAGCGCCTGACATGAAAGGAGTTTTGTTAGGCGCCGCTATGGGGTTTTTTGCTGCAGCATCACATTTCTTCATCATTAAGGCCTTTGAGTTTGCAAGTGCCTCTGAGCTAAGCCCCTTTAATTATTTTGAAATTGTAGGTGCTATTACTTTAAGCTATATCATCTTTGGCTATATTCCAAACCTACAGGCAGTTATTGGCTTGTTTGTAATTATAGGAAGCGGTCTCTTTGTCTCATGGCGCGTTATGAAAAATAATGGTGGACAAGCAGAAGATAAAGAAAAACTAATAGAGCCTTTATAGACCAATCATTTCTTATAAGGTGAAAAACACATTTTTTCCTTGTATTTTTTGAACAAAGCCTATTTCAGTTCAATATAATATTCGAGCTTAATGCTTATTAAGCTCAACGCATCAATTAATTATCAAATCATTCAACACATATGAACTGGCGAACAAAAACCGAAAATAAAATAGAGCTGTTTTCTGACTGGATTTTTGACAATGCTAAGAAAACTATCATGGCGATTGTTGTTTTAGTCGTTGCGATTGGATCTCAACTGCCCTCTCTTAAGGTAGATACAACAACTGAGGGGTTTTTACATAAAACAGACCCAATGCGAGTTGAGTACGATGTTTTTAGAGATCAGTTTGGCCGTGATGAAAAACTCATGATTGCGGTGAAAACCAAAAATATTTTTGATCTTGGCTTTTTAGAAAAACTCGATAGTTTTCACCATGCTTTAGAGAGCGAGCTTCCAAATATTAAGGCTGTTGACTCGCTCATAAATGCAAGAAATACCTATGGAATTGAGGGCGAGCTTATTGTTGAGCCTCTCATTGACAGCCTACCAAAAAACAATGATGACCTTATCAAGTTAAAAGAAACGGTAACAAATAATAGTCTGTATGAAAACTCTCTCTACAGTGAAGACTTCACCATGACAACAGTCACAATTGATACAGAAACCTATTCAAGCACAGGGACCTCACAAGAGATTGAAAGTTTTGAGTTTGATGACGGCCTAGAGTTTGATGACGGCCTAGAGTTTGATGACGGCCTAGAGTTTGATGAAGAGGCTCTTGGCGAACAAAGACTCTATTTAACAGACGCTGAAAATGATGAAATTATTGCTGAAACGCAGAAAATCATGGAGCGATTTAATGACAGTAATTTTGAAATCTACTTGTCTGGCTCTGCAGCGATTGCGGGAATCTTTAAACAAGCGCTAATGAACGATTCGGCTGTCTTTATTAGTCTAATGATGATTGTAATTATGGTTGTTTTGTTCGCTTTGTTCAGGAGAGTCTCCGGAGTAATTCTGCCATTAGCTTGTGTTTCATTAACCCTTATAATGACTGTATCTCTGATGTCAATTTTTTCTGCGCCATTCACTATGGCTACCCAAATTATGCCAACGTTTCTTCTAGCGGTTGTGACAAGTGCTTCGATTCATTTGCTGGCAGTTTTTTATAAAGACTTTGCAACAACTAATGATACAAAAAAATCCTTGAGATATGCAATGGGACATTCTGGTTTGGCTATTATTATGACTTCGATTACTACTGCAGTAGGTCTTTGGTCTTTTTCATTTTCTGGAGTAGCGCCAGTTGCAGACCTTGGTATTTTTGCCAGTAGTGGTGTAATGGTTGGGCTGGTTTTTACATTGGTTTTTTTGCCGTCGTTGATATCGGTAACTAAGTTTAGGCCAATTAAGCAAAGGGCAGGTAAGGACGGTCAAACCTTTATGGATAAAGCGCTCATAGGAATCAGCGTTTTTGCAACTAGCAAGCCAAAACTAATTATTTCAGTTAGTGCTGTTGTAATAATCTGTGCCGCCATTATTGCTTCACAACTCAGGTTTTCCCACTTTCCACTTCAATGGCTGCCAGAAGATAATTTTGCACGCGTAGCCACTGAGGCAGTGGATGAAAACTTAAAGGGCTCACTGACCCTAGAGGTGATTATTGATACCGAGAAAACCAATGGTCTTTATAACCCAGAGGTCTTGAGAGTTATTGATGATGTCTCTCAAAACATTAACTCAATTTCTACGGGCAATATGTTTGTTGGAAAGGTTATCAGCTATATCGATGTTATTAAAGAAACCAACAGGGCTTTGAATGAAAACCGTGATGAGTACTACGCTATCCCAGACGACCGTGACCTTATTGCCCAAGAATTTTTACTTTTTGAAAGTAGTGGTAATAATGACCTTGCGAGCCTCGTGGACTCTAACTATTCTAAAGCCAGGCTTACTTTAAAAACCCCATTCATAGACTCTCTTGAGGCAAATATATTTATTGATAATGCACAGCTCTACCTTGACCAAAAGTTCGGCTCTCTGGCAAAGGTAACTTTTACAGGGATAGGCACACTGATGACTGTGACCTTTGAAGAGGCAATTTACAGTAGCGCAGTGAGCTATGTTTTGGCGTTTTCGCTTATTGCCATATTGATGGTTTTATTAATTGGTAATGTTAAGATTGGGCTCATTAGCATGATTCCCAATCTATTGCCGATCATTATTCTCTCTACAATAATGGTGATTTTCAAAATGCCTTTAGATATGTTTACGCTGTTAATTGGAGCAATTGCATTGGGCTTGGCTGTTGACGATACGGTCCACTTTATGCACAACTTTAGAAGATACGAGTTGCAGTATAACGATGTTGACAAGGCGGTTCGTTTAACGCTACTGGGAACTGGAAGAGCAATAACTCTCACATCTATCGTTTTGGCCCTTGGGTTTCTCGTGCTTACATTTTCTCAGATGAACAATATGTTTGATTTTGGTGTTTTAACTGCAAGCGCAATACTGGTGGCGTTATTGGCTGATTTTTTTCTGATGCCAGCAATTATGAAGATAATCATCAAGGACAAAACGAGCATATAAAGAAAGTGTTCAAAAAAAAGGACGCATTAAGGCGTCCTTTGATTTGAAAAGAGCTATGAGAACTAAGCTTGAGCTTGAGCCATCACCTCTTCGACAAAGTTGTCTTCTTTTTTCTCTATTCCTTCACCAACTTCATATCGAATAAAAGACACAACTTCTGCATTTTTCGACTTCACAAGGTCGCCAACAGTCATGTCAGGGTCCTTAACAAAGGCCTGCCCATAAAGGGTTACCTCATTGACAAATTTTTTCATTCTTCCGACAATCATTTTTTCAATGATATTATCAGGCTTGCCACTTTCTTTTGCTTGCTCAATAAAGATTGCTTTCTCTCTCTCAAGTAGATCACTAGAAAGCTGATCTTCACTAACACACTCTGGCCTAGAGGCAGCAATGTGCATTGCGACATCTTTAGCTAATTCAGCGTCATTTGATGAAAGAACAGTCAAAACCGCAATTCGATCACCATGCTTGTAGGCACCTAAAATCCCAGCATCAGTGCTAACTATCTGCACTCTCCTTACTGAAATGTTTTCACCAATCTTTGCAATGATTCCCTCTCTGGCCTCGTCAACGGTTTCTCCAGAGTCCAGCTTTTGGCTTAAAAAACTCTCAACTGACTCAGGCTTGTTTTTGAGGGCAAGTGCACCGAGAACCTCTACAAAATCAATAAAAGCAGAGCCTTTTGTGACAAAGTCAGTTTCAGAGTTGACCTCAAGAATCGCGGCAAGTTTATTGTCATCACTGATCGTCACATTCACCAGCCCTTCAGAAGCAACCCGTCCAGCTTTCTTTGCAGCTTTTGCTGCACCTGAAGCTCTCATCAAGTCAATTGCTGCCTCAAGGTCAGCATTAGTTTCAACTAGTGCCTTCTTGCAGTCCATCATTCCTGCGCCAGTTCTTTCTCTTAATTCTTTAACTAAAGCGGCTGTGATTGCCATATTAATGTCTCCTATATAAGCCGAACTTGATTACTTATCGGCCTCAGTTTTCTTAGTAGTGGCTTTTTTAGCTGCAGGCTTTTTAGCCGCAGGTTTTTTAGTGGCCTCTTTCTTTGCTGCAGGCTTTTTAGCCGCAGGCTCAGCCTTTTTGGCTGCAGGCTTTTTAGCCGCAGGCTTCTTCTCTTCAGCAGGCGCTTCTGCTTCAGCATTGTCTTCAGAAGCCTCTTTCTCTGCTGCAGGCTTTTTATCCGCAGGCTCAGCCTTTTTGGCTGCAGGCTTTGTTTCAACAATAGATGCTTTGGCTTCTAAAACCGCATCTGCAATTTTTCTTGCATAGTAACCTATTGCCCTGATTGAGTCATCATTTCCCGCTATGACATAATCGATGCCCTCAGGATTATGATTAGAATCTACAACACCTATAATTGGAAGGCGAAGAGTTTGAGCTTCTCTAACGGCATTTTTTTCGTGACCAATATCAACCACAAAGACAACGTCAGGTATGGTGCCAAGATCTTTAATGCCGCCAAGGCTTCTTTCTAATTTCTCCATCTCGCGGGTCATCACGAGCGCCTCTTTCTTAGTAAATTGTGCAAAGTTTTCCTCTGCAAGAAACTCTAAATCTTTAAGTCGCTTGATAGACGCCTTGATGGTTTTGTAGTTTGTCATCATTCCACCTAACCAGCGATGATTAACATAAGGCATGCCACAACGAATGGCCTCTTCTTTAATTATGTTGCTTGCTGCTCTTTTTGTTCCTACAAAAAGAATTGACCCTCCTTGAGATGCAGTTTTGCTAGCAAAATTTAGCACATCATTAAACTGGGGCAGGGTTTTTTCTAAATTGATTATGTGAACACCGTTTCGTGTTCCGTAAATATAAGGCTCCATTTTTGGGTGCCAAAAACGAGACCTATGGCCGAAGTGAACACCGGCCTCTAACATTTTTTTCATTGACGCTTTCGCCATACATTTCTCCTGGGTTAAGACTTCCACATTGCCTATTAGCCAACCCCTTTTAAAGGGCACCCTGACTAATATTGGGGCGCTGTGTGATACATTAAATTACTGGCGTTGTTATTACAAAGCCGTTCCTTTTCCAACCAAATTGTTGAAAGGCGGCAATTATCCCATATTTTTTCTAAATACGCAAAGACTATTTGATCGACTATTTTTCTCTGCAAGGCTTCTGACGCATTAGGTGCAACGCAAAAAAAGACTCGTTATAATTAAGCCTTTTTTCAGTTTTTCGCGCCAGTTTTTGGTTATGATAGTGCATAGAGCTATTAAAGGGGAGGCTCAAAATTACATATTTAATTGTTGTTTATGAAGGTTGCTATTATTGGAAGCGGTATAGCGGGGTTAACCGCGGCTTATCTTTTACAAAAAGATCATGACATTAGTGTTTTTGAAGCAAACGACTATATTGGTGGACATACCCATACACACGAGATAAGCCAGAACAACAAAACATGGAGGGTTGATTCAGGATTCATTGTCTATAACGAAAAAACCTATCCTAATTTTATAAAGCTCCTAAAAGAATTAAAAGTAAAGGTTCAAAAAACCACCATGGGGTTCAGCGTTAAGGCGCCATCACAAAACCTTGAGTATTCAGGAGGCTCTCTAAATACAGTTTTTGCCCAGAGACTTAATTTGTTTAAGCCAGCCTTTTTGATTATGCTTAAGGATATCATTCGCTTTAATCGTCTTGCTAAAATAGAGCTTTCCGGGGTTGACGAGACAACAACCATTCTTAGTTTCTTAGAAAAACACAAGTTTAGCAAACCCTTTATTGAGAATTATATTATTCCAATGGGGGCAGCAATTTGGTCAACTGCAGCTAACAAAACAACAGAAATGCCAGCAGCGTTTTATATTCGATTTTTTCAAAATCATGGGCTTCTCCAAATATTCAAGCGTCCACAATGGTTTGTAATAAAGGGTGGCTCAAAGTCCTATGTTGAAAAGATAATTGAAGGTTTTCAGGAAAAAATTTTTCTATCTAGGCCTGTCATAAAAGTTGAGCGCAGTCCTTCTGAGGTAAAGATTTATTGTGACAAAGAGCCTGATCCAATATTGTTTGATAAAGTTATCTTTGCCACCCATAGTGACCAAGCACTGGAGCTACTTGAGGACCCAAGTGATGATGAAAAGTCAGTTCTTGAAGCTTTGCCCTATCAAAAAAATACAGCTATAGTTCATACTGATGTATCACTAATGCCAAAAATTAAAAAAACCTGGTCAAGCTGGAATTATTTGTTAAGTGGCGATTTAAATAGACCTGTCACACTGACCTATAATATGAATATCCTTCAATCATTGGACGCGAAACCAGACTTTTTAGTCACCCTTAATAGTTTGAACGAAATCAGCCCTTCAAAAATAATTAAAAAAGTTGAGTACTCACACCCTCTCTTTACAGTGAGCG
This sequence comes from uncultured Gammaproteobacteria bacterium, assembly GCA_902556205.1. Lineage (GTDB taxonomy): Bacteria > Pseudomonadota > Gammaproteobacteria > PS1 > Pseudothioglobaceae > Pseudothioglobus. The sequence goes on from CACDVH010000001.1 coordinate 86,229, forward strand.
GGATTCATGCGCAGAAGAAAAAAAGTCAAATCAGCGGCCATAAAAATACATATTATTGCGGTGCATATTGGGGTAACGGTTTTCATGAAGACGGAGTGAACAGTGCGCTCGATGTTTGTAAGGCTTTTGGAGTCTCGCTATGAGCCTTTCTAAAATGCATCATTTATACTGGGGCACTATCAGTCATCACAGGCATACTCCATTCAATCGGTTTTTTAAGTATCCTATTTTTATGGCTTATGTTGATATCTCTAATCTGGCCTCTGTCATGAAGCCCTCTATGCTTTGGAACATCAACAAGCCTGCAATCGTTTCCTACAGGAGACAGGACTATCATGGGGATCCCACAATAGGTCTAGAAGAGGCTGTTAGAAAAACCATGCATGAAAAAACAGGTAGAGAATTCAAAGGCCCAATTAGGCTGCTTACTCATTTAAGGTACTTTGGGCACTGTTTCAATCCTGTTAGCTTTTATTACTGTTTTGATGAAAACGATAAAAAAGTTGAGGCTATAATGGCCGAAGTCACTAATACTCCATGGAAAGAAAGACACTCATACGTTATAAATGAGCGCCTGGATTCGAGCAGTAAGCAAAGCTTTACTGCCACCCCAAAAAAACAATTCCATGTTAGTCCTTTTTGGGGGATGGACCACGAATATGAGTGGTTTTTTTCTAACCCTGAAGAGGCTTTAAATGTAATAATGAAAAACTATAAAGATGGAGAAAAGGTATTCAATGTTGCGCTGAGTCTAAAAAGGCGCGCTTTCAGTAAGAAGGGGCTTATTAAGGCCATTATTAGGTTTCCATTTGCAACTCTGATGGTCGTCTACAGAATCCATTGGCAGGCCCTGATGCTTTTAATCAGAAGGGCTCCATTTTTTACACACCCAGATAAACTATGACAAAAGAAAAACAATTTAAAGACAAGTTATCCGTTGATTCTCTTGCGAACAGCATTCAAGCAATGCAAAAAAGCACCCGTACAACATCTTTTTTTAAAAACATTTTATTTAGAAAGCTAAAAAGTATTAAGAATGGAGAGCTAACTATTGTTGATGGCAACAGCAAACACGCTTTTGGCAATCCAGAGTCTGAGTTTAAAGCAGAGCTGGAAGTTTTTTCGCAAGAGTTCTACGTTTTTTTAGGAAGCGGGGGAACAAACGGCGCTGCAGAAGCCTTCACTGCTGGATACTGGGGCTCTAATAACCTTGTCAAGTTAATACAGCTTATTATAAAAAATAAAAAAACTTTGCTTGACCTAGAGTCTGGCTTTGCAAGACTGGCCAATCCAATTACAAAACTAATTCATAAAAAAAGACAAAATACTTTAACGGGAAGTAAAAACAATATCTTGGCCCACTATGATTTGAGCAACGACTTTTACAAGCTTTGGCTAGATCCAACAATGACATACTCAAGCGGAGTGTTTCCAAAAAAGAATTCAAGTATGAAAGAGGCATCTGTTGAAAAACTAGATAGGATTTGTAGAAAACTTAAGCTTAAAAGCACAGACCATGTTCTTGAAATTGGCACAGGGTGGGGGAGCTTTGCAATTCATGCTGCTAAAAATTATGGCTGCAAGGTTACAACAACAACGATCTCTGACAAACAGTTTCAATACGCTTCAGAGCTTATATCTAAAGAAGGCCTTGATAACAAAATAACGCTTTTAAGCAAAGACTATCGCGAGCTTGAGGGTTCTTTTGATAAGGTTGTGTCTATTGAGATGATCGAGGCTGTTGGTGCTGAGTATGTTCCTGGGTTTTTTGAAAAAGCATCCTCGTTGTTGAAAATAAATGGACTCATGCTGCTCCAAGGAATAACCTACAATGACCCCGACTTTGATGCTTATAAGAGCTCCGTTGACTTTATCAGGAAATATATTTTCCCAGGCTCGTGTCTTGTTGCAATGCCACAAATATTACAAGCGATCAAAGATAAAACAGACATGGCGATGATACACTCTGAAGACATTACTCATCACTATGCAAGAACCCTAGAGATTTGGCGTGAAGACTTTCTGGCTGTTTTGCCTCAGGTTAAAGAACTCGGTTTTTCAGAGCCTTTCACGAGGATTTGGAATTTTTACCTGGTCTACTGTGAAGCAGGGTTTCTCGAAAACCTAATTGGAGACTTTCAGATTGTGTTTGCAAAGCCGGACTCAAGAAATATTCAAATTACATATTAACTGATGATTACTTTATTAATTAAACTTGCAGAAAAAGGTCTATTGCCCGACTCATTTATCAGATTTGGAATAAAACGCCTGTGCAGTGAGCGCTTGGTGAAGGCATCAAGCTTTAGTGATGACGATATGGAAAAAGAGCATGCAGCATGGATTGAAGTTTTAAAGAAAAGCCCAATTGCACTTGTTCCAGAAAAAGCAAACGAACAGCACTATGAAGTTCCTCCGAGACTCTTTGAGCTCGTGCTTGGAAATAAGCTAAAGTATAGCTCAGGATTTTGGCCAGAGGGCATATCTTCACTAGACCAGTCTGAGTCTGCCATGCTTGATCTAACATCTGAGAGAGCGGGGCTGATTGATGGCCAAGACATATTAGAGCTAGGGTGCGGGTGGGGCTCTTTAACGCTATACATGGCAGAGCATTTTCCAAAAAGCAAAATTACCGCAGTTAGCAACTCCAATGACCAGAGAAAGTTTATTGAAGAAAAGTGCAGACAGCTTAAACTAGACAATGTCAGGGTTATAACTGCAGACATGAATGACTTTAAGGCTGAAGGATTATTTGATCGAGTTGTTTCAATCGAGATGTTTGAGCATATGCGCAACTATGAAAAATTGCTTGGCAGGGTTAATACGTGGTTAAAAAAAGAGGGAAAGTTGTTTGTACACATATTTTCTCATCAAAAGGTTGCCTATCCTTTTGAAGATAATGATGATGCAGACTGGATGGCAAGAGAGTTTTTTAGTGGAGGTCAAATGCCCTCTCATAGGTTGTTGATGAGCTTTCCAGACCAAATGAAAATAGAAAAGGACTGGAGAGTGAGCGGTACACACTATGAAAAAACCTCTCTTGCTTGGCTTCAAAAGATGGACAAAAATAAAGCCGAGGTTTTAGAGCTCTTTAAGAAAACTTATGGAGAAAATGACGCTAAATCATGGTTCCAAAGATGGCGAATTTTTTTCATGTCTTGCGAGGTTCTTTTTGGGTTTGGTCGCGGCTCTGAATGGGGTGTCTCCCACTACCTTTTTGAGAAGCCACAATGATTAGAGACTTTGGTGCTATCGTTTTTTGCATTTTAATGGCCTACCTTGTTGCTATATCAGCTTCAGTTGACGGGGCAATTTTTTCTGGGCTTCCAGTAATTCTTTTGTGCGCTATTGTCAGTTTTGCGACGCATTGGATCATTGCAGTACCCTCGTTAATTACAAGCTCAGAAAAATATTTTGACTTTACAGGAATGGTTGCTACGCTTCTTCTTGTTTTAACTTCAATGTTTGCGCTCTTGAGTTCGGGCGCCGAAGCATCAATTCGTTCAGTTTTCGTTGCTACCTTTGTATCTGTTTGGACCTTAAGATTGGGAATATTTCTTTATAAAAGAATAGTGAAAGCTGGCGAAGACAGAAGGTTTAGAGATATAAAAAAATCACTTCCAAAGTTTTTAATGACGTGGACCTTGTCAGCGCTTTGGGTCTTCTTAACGACTGTAAATGCAATTACTTTAATCGCGCTGAACCCACTTGAGCCAATTGGAGTATTTTTTGTTTTTGGGGCGCTATTGTGGTTATTAGGTTTTGGTTTTGAGGTGATTGCTGACAGACAAAAAAAGCACTTCAGTGAGCAGTCTGAAAATAAAGGCAGTTTTATCACTCAGGGCCTTTGGTCTATCTCTCGTCATCCAAACTATTTTGGAGAAATTATTCTATGGACAGGGATTGCAATTATCTCGCTACCATTTCTATCCGGCTGGCAGTTTGTGACCTTAGTCTCTCCTATGTTTGTGTTTCTCCTCTTGACAAGAATAAGCGGACTTCCTTTTTTAGAAGAGAAGGCTGAAAAAAAATGGGGCGAAAACAAGGACTATATTGAATACAAAAAAAGAACGCCAATACTAGTGCCATTTTTTGGAAAAAAACAACAATAAATTAACTTTACCATGGCTCTTGAAACCCCTAAATACGAAGTAGTCTCGGAATATGACGGATTTGAAATCCGTCGTTACAGTGAAATGATAATTGCCACGACATCGGTTCGTTCAGATTACAAAGGCTCTACATCATCTGGGTTCAGAAGAATTGCTAACTACATTTTTGGTGGCAATGACAAGGAAATGAAAATCGCAATGACCGCTCCAGTAATTGCTGACTGCCCCTCTGATAATCGAGAGAGCTATAATATTTCCTTTGTGATGCCTAGTGAGCACTCATTGAAGGATCTTCCTAGGTCCAACACAGAAAATGTTTCAATTCAAAAAGAATCCTTGGGCGAGGTTGCAGTATTCCCTTTTGGGGGTTGGGCGACAGAGTCTAGAAGCAAGAGCTTTCAAAAAAAATTTGCAACACTTCTCCAGCAAAATAACATTAAAACAAGCGGAGGCTTTATGGTCGCCCAGTTTAATGCTCCTTATGTAATTTCCATGTTTCGCAAAAACGAACTTATGGTAAGAATTAATAGATAACTATTTTTTTATTGGCATTTATTGCAGACGCCATTAATCTCAACGGCCTGGGAATCATTAACTGCAAACTGGTTACTGTTAGGCAATGAGAGTTGTGCTGAAAGCTGACAAGACTCTTGTACTGATTTGCAGCTCGTGCAGTGAAGCAGCACATGGAAATGGTTAGTATGATTATCATTACAAACCAGATAGGTATTGCTTGAGTCCATTTTATGAACAACACCGACTTCAATCCAAAAGTCTAAAACCCTATATATTGTGCTAATATTAAACGAATGACCTTTGTCTTTAAGAGAGTCCCTAAGATCATAAGCTGAAAGATTTGTTTTGGAGGAGCACAGTTCATCAATAATTGACATTCTTTGAGGTGTTGCGCTTCGTCCCGCCTCTACACACTTAGATATTAATTGTGTCCTGCTAATCATGAGGATCCTCTAGGTTATAGTTATAATCTTCGTTGGCATATTCTTCGTCACTAAAATGAAGCGTTTCAATAACAGCATCAGTAATTGTATATCCGCTATCTGCAAGATCAAAACTTTGCGATCCTACAGATATTCTCCCATAAACGATTATTGGCATGTACAAATCACGAAACTTTGTAGGACTGCCGGTGACATCTACAAGTAAAGTTTGATTTAAAGGTGGAGGAGGCACATGGATACACTGTCCCGCCTCAGGAACTAGTAAAAACTTACTGATATTAGTGCCCTGATACTCAATTGGAACCATAAACCCAGCAAGGGCAATATCCTTGCCCTCTACAGAATTGTTCAGCCTAGTGCCCTCTGCGGCCAATTTAGCTTGAAACTCTTCACTCATGTACATCTCATAAGTTAGGTCTTCAGGAATAAAATCATATGCATCATCTGGTTCAAGGCTTAACCAGTTGTTTTCTATAGTAGTCAAGTACTCATCTGTGACCACAATCGCAGAAGAGCTCAGGGAGAGAAAAATAAAACCGATAACTAATAGCCTCTTTATCATTTAACTCAATGCCTGATGTAAATTCTTTCTAAAGACCATCGCTGCTGGAATTAAACCGCTTAATACGCCAGACAATAAAATAATACTGAAGACTTTAATTTCATTTAGGCTAATCCATTTAAACGAGGGGGAAACACCTAAAGCCAAATTAAGCTGGTTAGTTGCAAAATAGGTAACTGCAGTTACAAGAATAATTGCACCAATTATTGCGACCAGGCCAATTACAAGTGATTCATAAATTACCATGGCGGCCAAAAATTTGGGAGAGGCTCCATTGGCCCTGTATATTGTCATTTCTTGTTTTCGGTTGTCTAGACTTGCAATAATTAAGGTGACCATTGCAATAAGGCTAATTGCAATTATTATCCAGCTTAAAAGCTGAAACCCTTTGTCAACTAATCCAACTATAGACCAAAGTTCAGACAAGGCTATTCCGGGAATAACGGCGGATATAGCTTCCTCTGGATATTCTCTGATATTCTTGCTAAAGTTAAATATAGTTAGCTTTGATTTAAGGCCCACAAAAGCAGCCGTAACTGTTTTTGGGTTTAGGGCATCAGGCGGAAGAGACGACAAGTCAATATCCTCAAGACTAAATACTTTTTTTCCGCTTTTCCAGCCTAAATGAAGAAGCTCATAGCCCTTTAAATCGAGGAAAACAACCTGATCGATTGGGGTGCCTGTTTTATTAAGAACACCCGTCACTTTAAATGAAAAGTCATCATGTTTGCTCCCTAGGGACTCAATTGAGCCATGAGTGATTTGGATCTCTGAGCCAACACTATAGTTGAGTTTTTCGGCAACATCAGAGCCTAAGGTTGCCTCAGATAGTTCGGCGAAAGGCACTCCTTTTGAGAAAGTTAGGGGCTGATTATTTCCATACCTAATGTGCTTAAAGTAGTTTGGCTCAGTAGCTACAACTCTATAGCCTCTGTGACTATCTCCTAATGCAATTGGAACCAGCCAACTAATATCACTTCTTTGTTTGACATCATCGATAGTTTTTGTTGTGATGTTGTTTGTCGGCCTGCCCAGATGGAAGACTGTATATAAAACTAATTCGAGAGAGCTGGACCTTGGACCAATAATCGCATCAACACCAGAAATGCTTTGATTAAAGCCCTCTTCTGCGCCTTGTTGAATTCTCTCAATGCTGAGCAACAGAACCATCGAGGCCATTAAAGATATTGTTACAAGCGAAGTTGGAATAATTCTTGAACGCATTGATTTAAGCAAAAGACTAAGCATAGTGTTTATTAAAGTCTATTACAGAGTCAAAGTAGGGTGCAATTGAGGCATCATGGCTGACCATAATAATGGCCTGTTTGGAGGCGTCAAAAGTTTCCATCACCTCATTTAGAAACTTTTTAGTTGTATCAGAATCTAGGGCGGAGGTTGGCTCATCCGCAAGAATTAAGTCTGGCTTACCCAGAAGAGCTCTAGCTGCTGCAACCCTTTGCTGTTGGCCAACACTTAAGCGATTTACTGGCGTATTTAAAACTTCTTTATCTAGACCTAACGAGTCTACCAGTCTATTAATTTCTTGATTTAGATTGCCAACCCTGGATTTTCTAGATTGAGAGAATCTAATTCCTAATCCTATGTTTTCAGAAACACTTAAAAAAGGAATAAGGTTTAATGTCTGAAAAATATAGCCGATATGATTGGCTCTGAGCCTATCCAAAAGCAGAGAAGACATTGATGTGTAATCTTGGTCATCAAATTTAATGTCACCAACCTGAAGCTGCAATGCCCCAGCAATCAGGCTCAGTAAGGTTGTTTTACCACAACCTGAAAAACCACTAATTAATAATCTCTGTCCTCTTTCAATCTCTATTTCTGGAAATACAATTTTTTTACCGTGCTGATAATGGTATTCCAGACCTAGCGTTTGTAACATCAGATCCTCATTTAAAATATTACTTTATTAACATCTGATTTTAGGCTCTTTGTTAGAGCTTTATTGTTTATTACTGCCTCAAAGTTTAAAGTTTCAAGTTCGCTAAAGCGATCAAACGCATTGATAGCTAGGCTCTTTAACTGGCTTGGATTGCTACAAGCAAACTCATAAGATAATTCAACGTCTTTGTGATCTCCTTCTGTTGAGACGCTGTGAAGACCAGATTTAAAAGAAGTTAGATTGCAGCCAGCCCCTTTGGGGAATTCAAATAATTGCGAGTAATTGTTAAAAGTAGCTAAAGTTTCATCTGAAACAGTTAGCTCTTCGTGATCATCATGCTCTTCATGGCCATGATCATCGTGTCCTTCGTGCTCGTCATGGTCATCATGCTCGTCATGCTCATCGTGCTCGTCATGCTCATCATGCTCATCATGTTCGTCATGCTCATCATGTTCGTCATGGTCATCAAGCAGCTGGACTATTGGCATTTCGTAAGAAATAGCAACCTGATTTTGACTAATTACCATTGATAAATTATTTAGTCCGTGGACATGTGCATTGGCGCGCCTTGCCTCTTCAGCGCTTGCAAAAGATGAAACTAATAATAACGACAGAAAGCTAAGTTTAAGCATGGGAGCCTCTTTAAAGATAAAAACAGGACAATATAACGTAAACGCAATACTATTGCAATAGTACGCAACTTATTAATTAGCTTGTGATAGCAGTTATTGTTGCAAAGTTTGAGAAATACCGAGGCAATATAAAGTCCATAAAGTGCGATACAGTTGCGGACTTTTCATTAAAAAACTCAGAAGACAATGATTTATTATTAAACGCATTTGATGCTTTTTCAAGGCTTAATAGCATTTGCCAAGATGCTATTATGGTGCCTGCCATCATGAGTGTATCAAAAGCCAGTTTTCCAATAAGCTCCTTATTGTCAGCATGATTCAGAATGATCGAAACTGTTTTTTCAAAATCTTCAATAGCACTGGTAAAACGCTTTAATTGAGAGTCTGAAACCATATCTGCCAGCATTGGGTTCATAGCAAATTCACGCATATCAGCAATTAGCTCGTTGGCGCCAAGCCCACTATCAGTAATGATTTTTCTGCCCACAAGGTCCATTGCTTGAATGCCGTTTGTTCCCTCATAGATTGGCAAGATTCTTGCATCTCTAAGAATTTGAGCAATACCCGTCTCCTCGACATAGCCCATTCCGCCGTGGCACTGAAGACTAACCGAAGCAACTTCTTGTGCAGTTTCTGTACACCAGCCTTTGACAATTGGGGTTAAAAACCCAAGCCTTCTCTCGTGCATTTCTAGGTTTTCGAGCGGGAGGTTGCTTAAGGAGTAGTCAACCTCTGCACAAGCAGCATAAGTCAGTGCTCGAGAGCCCTGCGTGATTGACTTCATATTGGCAAGCATTCTTTGGACATCTGGATGTCTAATAATGGGTCCAGGCTCCTTAAAGCCGGGAGCAACACCTTGAACTCGTTCATTACAAAAACTAAGTGCCTGCTGATAGGCCCGCTCAGATACTGAGACGCCCTGGAGCCCAACAGTAAGTCTTGCATTATTCATCATTGTGAACATGCACTGGATGCCTTTGTTTTCCTCACCAACCAAATAGCCAATTGCACCACTTTCTTCACCATAACTCATGACACATGTGGGACAGGCATGAATGCCAATTTTATGCTCGATGGATAGCGCTTTTAAGTCGTTTAGTTGTCCAAGAGAGCCGTCATTGTTAACGAGCAACTTAGGTACTAAAAATAAAGAAATGCCCTTAATTCCAACAGGAGCATCTGGCAGACGGGCTAATACCAGGTGAATAATATTCTCGGCCATATCGTGCTCACCCCAAGTAATATAAACTTTTTGCCCACGAATTAAGTAGTGATCACCATTAGGAGTGGCCTTAGTTTTAAGTGAGCCAACATCAGTTCCAGCGTCGCCTTCAGTGAGGTTCATTGTTCCACTCCATTCGCCTGAAATTAGTTTGGGGAGGTAGCGCTGTTTAATCTCCTCACTTGCATTCAGAGTGATTGCTTCGACTGCTCCTTGGGTAAGAAGGGGGCATAGTCCCCAAGACATATTGGCAGAATGCCACATCTCTTGAACACTTGCAGCAACCACAAATGGGACGCCCTGTCCTCCATAGGTTGGTGAAAATTGGAGTGAGCCCCAACCTCCCTCAACAAAGTGCTTATAGGCTTCTTTGAAGCCAGATGCAGTTGTCACTTTTCCAGAGCCATCTATTTTTAGGCCTTCAGAATCACCAGGCTTATTGATTGGCTCTATCTCCTCTTTTGCAAGCTTTCCAGCGGCCTCCAGGACTGTGTCAAGAATTTCAACAGTGGAGACATCTAAACCAGTTTCATTACAAAGTTTTTCAATTTCAACAACTTCTTTCAATACAAAGCCCATGTCTTCGACAGGCGCAGTATAGTTTGACATTATTCTCCTCCCAGGCTCTTTACAGTAGCCCTAAGCTCGTGCTTTTGAATTTTCCCAGTTGCAGTTTTTGGAAGTGGACCAAAAACAACTTTTTTAGGCCGTTTAAATTTAGCCATATTGTCTTTACAAAAAGCTATAAGTTCATCTTCAGAGGCTTCTTGATTAGGTTTGAGCTCAACAAAAGCACAGGGCACCTCGCCCCAAGTTTCATCTGCCATTGCAACAACTGCAGCCTCACCTACTGAGGGGTGTTGATAAAGAACATTTTCGACTTCAACTGATGAGATATTCTCTCCACCTGAAATGATAATATCCTTTGATCTGTCCTTAATCTGAATATAGCCATCATCATGAATGACTGCAAGGTCGCCACTATGAAACCAGTCATCAGCAAAAGCCTCTTTCGTGGCTTTGGGATTATTCCAATAGCCCATCATGCAGGTATTGCAGCGTATCACAATTTCACCAATGGTTTCTCCATCATGAGCGACGCGCACTCCAGTATCCTGATCTATCACGCTAACATCTTCAGTCATAGGGAATCTAACCCCCTGTCTCGAGCTCAACTTGGCAAGCTCTGCTGGGCTCTTATTAAGCCACGATGCCTGAGGGGCTGCTTGAAGTATATGACCATAGGTCTCTGTAAGGCCATATACATGCATTACATTAAATCCAAGCGACATCATGCTTTCTAAAACTTTCGCAGGAGGAGGTGCTCCAGCGGTCATGACTTTGATTTCCCTATCAAATGATTTTTTTATCTCTTTAGGTGCATTGGCAAGCATATTAAGCATAATCGGAGCGCCGCCAAAATGAGTCACACGGTATTCATCAAGCAAGGCAAATACTTTTTCTGGATCGAAAGACCTAAGGCAAACCACAGTTCCAGCAAGCGCAGCCATTGTCCAGGCGTGCCCCCAGCCGTTGCAGTGAAATAGAGGGACTGAGTATAGATAGATAGGATGGTTAGGAAGATTCCAGCCTACCACAGTCCCCATGCTCATTAAATAGGAGCCACGATGATGATACACCACGCCTTTAGGCTTTCCCGTTGTTCCAGATGTATAGCTTAGTGATAGCGGGCTCCATTCATCGCTTGGCATGGTCCAGTTATAAAGCGGGTCACCGTTTTCAATAAGTGACTCATAGTCTAATATGTCAGCAGAAACATCTGGAGCTGAGCTAGCAAAGGAGTCATTAATTAAAACGATTTTTGGACTTACTGAGGCAATAGAAAGTGCCTCAGAAGCAACGTCATAAAGTTCTCTATCAACGAAGAGAATTTTTGCATTGCTATCATCAAAAATGTAGGCTATTGTTGGCGCATCAAGTCTAATATTTATCGTATTTAAAATAGCTCCGGCCATTGGAATCGAAAAATGGGATTCAAACATTTCTGGAGTATTGAATGCTAATACTGAAATCGTATCTCCTGTTTCAATTCCAAAGCTGTTAAGGCTCGAGGCAACTCTAACACATCTCTCTCTGGTCTGACTCCAGGTGTATGTCCTGTCCTCATATATAACTGACTTATAGTCGCCATAAACATCAGCTGTTCTATGTAAAAAAGAGATGGGAGTTAGGGGGACAAAATTAGCAGGATTTTTGTTCATAGGCGGAACTGTTAATTTCTTAGAGTAATGCCATTATCTAACATGGCAACAATTCTTGCTTGAGTTTCTTGGGTTTGGGCAAGCCTGATAAATGAAGATCGTTCAGCATTGAGAATGTCTTGCTCAGAAAAAACTGTTCCAGCTGGGCACTCACCACCCGACATTACTCTTCCAATCTCAGTTCCAACAGTTACATCATGTGGGGTAAGCATGCCTTTTTTATGATTTACTTCAAGCCACTCTAACATTTCTTGATAATGTTCAGCTCCTGAAAGGGCAAGTGGCTTTCGTTTGCCAACTTTTTTTGTTATATCTATTGTTGAAAGTGCAGCGTTCAATATTCGATCACGATTCATCTGAAAAGTATCACCAGGCCTTCTCATGGATAAGGCATCAGCTTCTTGGGGTGAGTTAGCCTTTCTTCCAAGACCGATATTCATAAATGATTTCCATGCTCCTTTCTGAGTATCGTTTAGCTTTTCTGTCCATCGATAGAGCATTTCTTTGCAGCCACCACCTGCAGGCACAACACCAACAAAAGACTCAACTAGGCCCATCACAGAGTTAGCATGACTGACAACATGGTCTGCATGTAAAACAACCTCAAAACCACCGCCAATGGACATTCCAACAGGCGCAGCAATAACAGGAAGGTTGGAGTCTCTCATTTGTAGCATAGTGTTTTGAAAATAAGCAAGAAAGTCATCAAGGCCATCAAAGTCATTTTTTTCAAAACAATTTCTAACGCTCCATAGGCTAACACCGCAAGAAAAATGTTGAAAGTCATTGTGAATGATGACGCCTCTCAGGCCTTTGTTTTCAGAGGCAGTGACTGCATCAGATATCATATCCAAACTTTGAGTGTCGAGAGCGTTTGCTTTTGAGTGGAACTCCACAATAGCAGCACCTTCATATTCAAACCAGCTAGCGGACTCATTTGAGTTGATTGGAGCCAAAGTTTGCCGCGCTTCTGAGAATCGAAGAACACCTTTTGGCCTGATAATAGGCTTCAGCTCGCCAGAATTAGTTAGTGTGCTCAAGATTGAATTCGAGCTGGTATAAAACTTATTATTTAAGCTATTTTCAAGGAAGTCAGGTACATCTATGGCGCTATTTTTAAGTCTTTTAACAAAGTAATCAATGCCAATTTCATCAATTAATTCGAAAGGTCCTTTCACCCAGTTATAGCCGAGCTTCATTGCGTCATCAATTTGGGTTACATCTTCAGTAACCTCAGGCACTAATGATGCCGCATAGGACAAGGTTTCAGAAAGCACATCCCAGATAAAGAGGCCGTATTTGCTTTGATCGCTAATGATGGCGGTTACTCCAATTTTTTCAGCATCTTCTAGGAGCGAAGTTTTTAGGCGTTTATGTTCAACATAGTTTCCATTGGACAGGTCTATTACCATTTTGTCGTCACCAACCTGCTTATAAAAACCCTGGTCATTTTTATTTCCAGTTTGACCATTGGCGATCATGTTAGATACAAATTCTATTGGCGCTGCATACTTATGAAATTCATCATTTTCTGGCAAGATGTTTTCGAGGCTTTTTGCCACATCAGCCATAAGGTCAATGCCAATTAGGTCGTAAAGACCAAAAACTCCAGTTTTGGGAAGGCCAAGGGGTCTCCCAAAAAAAGCATCAGCCTCTGTTGGAGAGAGGTTGTATTCAAATGCTTTGTGAAGGGCGCACTGAATTGCAAAAACACCTACTCTATTTGCAAGAAAGCCAGGCGTATCTGAACAAGGCACAACACCCTTACCAAGCATACTCTCGCAGAAAACATCAAGCGTGTCCATCACATCTTCTCTGGTTTGCTCGCCCCTAACTAGCTCTAGAAGTCTCATGAAGCGAACTGGATTAAAGAAATGAGTAATAGCAAAGCGCTCACAAAAGTCTTGAGGCATGCCCTCAGTCAATAGACTAATTGGAATAGTAGAGGTATTCGAAGTAATGATCGCAGATTCTTTACAGCTATCATGAAGTTTTTTGTAGAGCGCCTGTTTAATGTCAAGTCTTTCCACGACAGCTTCAGCAATCCAGTCACATTCAGTGAGCTCATTAAAGTTATCTCTTGTATTTCCCAAATGTATAAGCTCTTCCGCCTCTTTACTCATAATGCCGGGCATGTCAGGATCTCTGAGTCTCTCTAATCCTCTTTGGGCTAGACTGTTTACATTTTCACCTTCAGTAGGCAGATCTAGTAGCCAAACCTCTATTCCTGCGTTAGCAACTTGGCCAGCAATACCAGCACCCATCGTACCGGCGCCAATGACGCCAACTTTTATAATTTTATTCATGGGTTTGTTTGTAAAATAAATGATTTAATGGCGTCCAAAGTGCTCTTTGGAGCCTCAATTGGAAGCATATGTCCTGCGCCAGAAACAGTTGTAGTTTCTGCCCCTAAAAGCTCTGCAAGTTCTAATCCAAATTTGCTTGGAGTGTTTTTGTCTTCTGTTGCCACAATAACGTTTGAGGGTGCTTTAATATTTTTCGCACAGTTTATTCCGTTCTTATATTTATTGCAAGCCAAGAGATCTTCAGCCAAAGGATTTGATGACATAATTTGACGCCCAATGCCTATTGGTTGCATCCCAGGGACTGCACTACTGCCTGAATGAGATCGAGATCCAAAGCCCCACCTCAAGAGCATATCAGCAGCTTCTTTTGTGTTTTTCTGGGCAGTATCAACAAGTGATTCATTCACAGGGATTGCTGAGGCGCTAGCAACAGCAGTTAAAGATTTTAATTTGTCTTCTAAAAGAATAGCCGCTTCAAGGGCTACAAGAAAGCCTTGTGAATGGCCAACCAAATGGACATTTTCTGCGCCCGAGTGTTTAATCGCTTTAACTAACCATTTGCCCATACTTTCAATCGACTTAAGAGGTTCGCCTTCTGACAAGCTATGTCCAGGCAAATCAGGCGCCAAAACAGAGAAGCCATGAAATGCAAACCATCTAGCCTGGAGCGCCCAAGATCTATGATCGAGGCCACTTCCATGGACAAAAACCACAGTCGGTTTTTTTGGATCAAAAACACAGCCCCCAGTGGCCACAAAAATATTTACTCCGTCAACAACAATATTCATTACGCAGTTGCCTTTTCTACTGCCTTTAGGCCAACTTTAAAATCATTGATGATGTCATTAACAGATTCGATTCCAACTGACACTCTGATTAGGTCAGGGCTTGTTCCAGAGGCTTTCATTGCGTCATCATCTAGTCGAGAGTGAGTCGTGCTTGCAGGGTGAAGAACGAGAGTTCTTGAGTCACCTACATTTGCTAAATTTGATGATAACTTAAGAGAATTAATAAATGCTGCCCCCCCTTCTCTTCCTCCTTTGACACCAAAGCATAACATTGATCCAGCGCCATTTGGAAAGAGCTCTTTTGCAATCTCGCAGGTAGGGTTTTCAGGCAGATCAGGATGGTTAACCCACATTACTGCAGACTGTTCTAGCAGCCATTTTGCGAGTTTGATTGCATTTTTAACATGTTGGCTCATTCGAAGATTAAGAGTTTCAATGCCCTGAAGCAGTAAAAAAGCGCTGTGAGGACTCATGGCGGGGCCAAAGTCACGCATAGACTCCGCTCTAATTTTCATTGAAAGGGCTGACGGCCCAAATTCTTCCCAGAAGTTTATTCCATGGAATGGCTCATAAGGTGTAGTAAGTTCAGGGTGTTTGTTAGCAGCGCCCCAGTCAAAAGCCCCACCATCAACAATGACGCCTCCTACGGCAACTCCATGTCCTCCCATCCATTTTGTAACAGAGTGCACTACAACATCAGCCCCATGATCAAATGGCTTACAAAGCGCTGGTGTTGCAAATGTTGCATCAATAACAAGCGGCAGGTTATTTTGATGAGCAATATTTGAAATTTTGGGCAGGTTTGATACCTCTAGTCCAGGGTTACCAATTGACTCACAAAAGACAAGTTTTGTGTTTTCTTGTATGGCCGCTTTAAGAGCTTTTTCGTCATTAATGGAGACAAAAGTACAGTCAATATTAAATCTTTTGAGGGTATGTCTGAGGAGTGTCGCAGTAGAGCCATAGATTTGTGAGGCGCTGACAATATGATCACCAGCAGAACAAAGACTAACAAAAGTAACAAAAAGTGCGCTCATACCTGAGGCTGTACAAATAGCCCCAACACCTCCCTCTAGTGCAGCAATACGCTGCTCTAAAACGGCAACAGTAGGATTCGTCATTCTGCTGTAAATGTGCCCACCCTTTTCTATATTGAAAAGTGCAGCAGCATCATCAACAGTCTCGAAAACATACGAGGTGGTTTGATAAACAGGGACAGCCCTGCTTCCAAATGAAGGGTCTGGCTCATATCCCGAATGAAGTGATATTGTTTCAGGGCCTAAGAAAGATGACTTTCCCATAAGTATTTACTTAGAAAATAAAATCAATATTTTCTCATAACTAGTTGCAGAGTTGTTTTGAAATTGCCTTGGCCTGTAGTTTAAAAATTCAGGTCTTTGATTGCTCTTTCGTCAAGTTGCCTGTGCAAGTTCAGAGCGCATTTTATCTATTGTTTTTTTATAGTCATTTGTATTGAAAATAGCAGATCCAGCTACAAAGGTATCAGCCCCAGCTGAGGCTATCTCTTTAATATTCTCAATCTTTACTCCGCCATCAATTTCAAGCCTGGTTCGAAGGTTTCTTGAGTCAATTAAGTCTCTAACAACTCTTAATTTTTCCAGAGTTTCAGGAATAAATGATTGGCCACCAAAGCCTGGATTAACCGACATTAATAAAACCATATCAAGCTGGTCAATAACATGGTCTAAGTGGTTAAGAGGTGTTGCAGGATTAAAAACCAAACCTGCCTTACAGCCACTTTCTTTAATCAGACTAATTGTTCGATCAATATGTTCTGAGGCCTCTGGATGAAAGGTTATGTAAGAAGCTCCAGCGCTCGCAAAATCAGGAATAATTCGATCCACTGGTTTCACCATGAGGTGGACATCAATAGGCGCTGTAACTCCATGATTTCTTAGGGCCTCACAAACTAACGGCCCTATCGTTAGGTTTGGGACATAGTGATTATCCATCACGTCAAAGTGAACTATGTCTGCTCCTGCGTTCAAAACATTGTCAACCTCTTCACCAAGCTTAGCAAAGTTTGCAGAGAGTATTGAGGGGGCGATAAAGTTGTCTTTTTTCATGTCTCTATCCACTAATTAGTTAGAAGGTTTTTTCCTGACATCTCGCTTGGCTGTTCAATATTCATGAGCGACAAAAGAGTTGGAGCTAGGTCTGCCAGTGTACCAATATGTGGACCTAATAGCGAGCTTTTCTTGTCACCAATATAAATTAATGGAACTGGGTTAGTTGTATGAGCAGTATGACTTTTCTGAGTTATAGAGTCTGTCATCTGTTCTGCATTTCCGTGATCAGCAGTAATTAAAATCTCTGTTTTTGTTTTTTTAGCTGCTTGGTGGATTTTTCCAAGACAGCTATCAACAGCTTCTACAGCCTTAATCGCCGCTTCGAGTTTTCCAGTGTGTCCAACCATGTCGGTATTTGCAAAGTTGCAGATAATAAGACTATATTTTTGAGCATTAATCTCAGAAATAAGATTTTCGGTGAGTTCGAATGCACTCATCTCCGGTTGCAGGTCGTAAGTTTTTACTTTGGGCGACTGAATAAGCTTTCTATCTTCTCCAGGAAGACTTTCTTCAACGCCACCATTGAAGAAAAAAGTAACATGGGCGTACTTTTCAGTTTCAGCTATTCTAAGCTGCTTAAATCCAAGATCTGAGATACAATCACCTAGAGTATTTTTGACAGATATTGGGGGGAAAGCACAGCTAAGACCAAAGTCTTTTTTATATTCTGTAAGACAAACAAAATTGCACTCAGCAAAATACTCTCGATTAAACTCATCAAAGCTGGTCATTGCAAGGGCTTGAGTTATTTCTCTTGCTCTATCTGCTCGATAGTTCATAAAAATCATTAGGTCACCATCCTCTAGTCTAACAGGGCTACCTATTGATGTTGGGGATAGAAACTCATCATTTTCGCCTAAGCCATATGCCTCTTGAATAGCTTCTTGGGCGCTGCTTGAATGTCTTTCGCCAACTCCTTGAGATATCAGTTTATAGGCTTTTGAAACCCTTTCCCAGCGATTATCTCTATCCATTGCATAAAAGCGCCCAGTTATTGATGCAATTTTACCCACGCCTATTTTGGAAATTTGTTTCTCTAGATCATTGACATAAGTTGAGGCGCTATTAGGCGGTGTGTCCCGTCCATCTGTAAAAACATGGATATAGACCTTATCACAATTTTGTTCTTTGGCAAGCTTAAGAGCTGCAAAGATATGATCCTGGTGTGAGTGAACGCCGCCATCGGATAGCAGCCCAAGAAGATGAACAGCTCTTCCTTTTTTACTTGCAGAGGTTAGCGCTTTACAAAGCACATCATTGGTAAAAAAACCACCAGACTTGATTGAACTGTCTATTCTTGTATAGTCTTGTTCAATAATTCTTCCCGAGCCAATAGTGAGGTGACCAACCTCAGAATTACCCATTTGTCCATCTGGAAGGCCAACGCTACTTCCAGATGTGCCAATAAGGGTGTTCGGATAATTCTCAATAAAATGATCCCAATTTGGGGTATCTGCAAGGGCAATTGCATTGTTAGATTTATCACTCGAATAACCCCACCCATCTAGGATTAACAGCAGCTTTGTTTTTTCCATCAGATTTGGCACTTAAACATTAAATAAAAAATGAACTACATCTCCATCTTTAACAACATAATCTTTTCCTTCGGAGCGAAGCTTCCCGGCATCCTTAGCTCCCTTTTCTCCAGAGTGCTCAATATAGTCGGTGTATGAAATTGTTTCAGCGCGAATAAAGCCTTTCTCAAAGTCACCATGTATTTTACCCGCGGCAACAGGGGCCGAGTCTCCAATATTAATTGTCCATGCTCTGACTTCTTTCGGTCCGGCAGTAAAATACGTATGAAGTCCAAGCAGCCTATATCCCGCTTTAATTAATCGATCAAGACCAGATTCCGATTGGCCCATTTCATCTAAAAAGCCCTGTTTGTCCTCGTCATCTAGTTCAGCAATCTCAGCCTCGATGTCAGCACAAACAGAGACCACTTGGCTATTTTCAGAGCTTGCATAGTCTGTCAATGTTGTGAGATGTGGATTATTATTAAATCCATCTTCATTAACATTTGCAACATACAAAACAGGTTTAGAAGTTAACAGTTGAAGGCTTTTGATTAGTTTGGCTTCATCTTCGTTAAAATCTAAAGATCTGACAGCCAAACCTTCTTCTAAAACTGGAAGAATTTTTTCGAGTAAGTTTTTTAGAGGCAGGCCTTCTTTCTGGCCTGCCTTTGAGTTTTTTATTGCTTTTTGATAGGCTTTTTCTGCACTAAAAAGGTCTGCAAGTGCCAGTTCAGTATTAATTATTTCAATATCATCCAAAGGGCTAACTTTTCCTGAAACATGAACAATATCATCATTTTCAAAACAACGAACTAAATGAAGAATGGCGTCTGTTTCCCTGATGTTTGAGAGAAATTGATTCCCAAGGCCTTCGCCCTTAGAAGCGCCTTCAACAAGTCCTGCAATATCAACAAACTCCATAGTGGTTGGAAGTATTTTTTCAGGTTTTGCAATTTCAGCTAGGTTTTGAAGTCGAGAGTCATTTACTTGAACAATTCCAATATTTGGCTCTATGGTACAAAAAGGATAGTTTTCTGAATCGATTCCAGCCTTAGTGAGCGCATTAAAGAGTGTGGACTTACCAACATTCGGCAGCCCAACAATTCCACACTTAAAGCCCATTATTTTTCTCCAATGCTATGTATGAAGAGCCTTCATGGCATCTTCAAAACTTCCTTTAACTAATAATTCAACAATATTACTTGCTCTTGACATACTCTCTTGAATGGCGCATAGTTCTGATTTGCTAGGGGCATTTAAAACATAGTCAACAACTTCATTCTTAGAGCCAGGATGTTCGATTCCGATTCGAAGGCGGTAGAAATTTTTTGATCCAAGCGCTTTAATGATATCTCTCAGGCCATTATGGCCGCCATGACCACCACCCAATTTTAATTTAACAACTCCAGCAGGCAAATCGAGCTCGTCATGAACAACCAAGGTCTCTTCAGATGAAATATCATAGTAATTTAAAAAGCTTTTTATAGAGCCACCAGAATTATTCATAAAGGTTTGAGGCTTTAGCAGAAAAACTTTGTTTGAGTTTAGGCTGAAGTCTGAGGCTTCGCCAAAAAATTTGGATTGACTAGTAAACTTGGAGTCATTTAAAGAAGCTAGTGACTCAACAAACCAGAAGCCTGCATTGTGACGATGTTCCTGATAATTTTTTCCGGGATTTCCCAGTCCAACAATTAGTTTAATCATTACAGCGCTTCATTTTACGCTTGTTGAGTCAACAAGACTGACGATACTTTATTCGTTGTCGTCACCATCTTTTGAGTCAGCATCTGCAGAATCCGCAGAATCTTCTGCTGAGTCCTCACCGCCCTCCTCAGATTCACCATCCTCAATGATTTCTTCCTCTTCCTCAATTACCTTAGGCTCGGAAACTGAACATACAGTCTGATCGTGTGCCTCAACATCTTCATGTTGTAATGCATTAATAATAACGCCTTCTGGTAAGACAAGGTCAGTTAATGAAAGATGATCACCAACCTCAAGGCTAGTTACATCTACGTCAATACCGTGAGGTAAGTCTTTAGGTAGACATGAAATTTCAACCGACACAACAAACTGATTGAGCATATTGCCCAGCCTTAGTGCCTCGTTTTCTTCCATTCCTATGAAGTGAAGTGGTGTTGTAGTAACTAGAGTTTGTTTAGCATCAACTCGCAAAAAGTCCACATGTGTAATGGTATTTTTTGCAGGATGGCGCTGAATGTCTTTTAAAACAACGGACTCTGTTGATTTTCCTACCACTAAGTCCAATACTGAAGTGAATGTATTTTCATCCTCCAGTAGATGGGTAATTTCGTGAATGCTAAGTGTTACCATTAGCGGGTCTTGCTTTCCACCATAAATAATACTTGGCACCTTTTCTTCTTTTCTCAGGCGGCGGCTCGCACCTTTCCCCTGGTCTTCACGCTCTGTTGCGTTTACAGTAATACTCATTTTGAGTTCTCCAATAAATGAAAAAACACCACTTCAGGCGGTGTAACTAAATTTGCCTATTTTGCGACCAAACAGACAAGGAAAGATATTTTACCCGAAATTCTTTTTATATAGCCGAGTTTATCTATCTAGACCTAAGCCAAAAAATAATGCTGAGAATAGAGCTAGGGATAGCCCAAGCCCAAAATGATTGAGTGGCTAAAAAAGCTGAAACTAAAAGAAACGAAATGGCAATAAAGCTCGACCTTTGTTTAGAGGCATTTTCTTTTAATTGTATAACAATTGCCTCTGTTTGTTTTTTTGAGTTTTCAGTCTTTAAAGCACCACTTTCAATTTGCTTAAGGGCGTTGATTACTAACATTGGAATTTCTGGTAATTCCGAGACAATCTGGGGCAACTGATCAGAGAATTTATTAAGAGTGCCCTTAAAGCTATATTTTTCTTTAGCTAGTTTCTCTAGATAAGGTTTTGCTGTTGCCCAGAGGTCAAGGTCTGGATATAGCGATCGCCCTAAGCCTTCTATATTGAGTAGTGTTTTATAGAGCAAAAGTAGCTGAGGCTGAACTTCCATATCAAAACGTTTTGCCTCTTTTAAGAGGCTGAGTAGCACCTGACCAAAAGAAATTTCACTTAATGGCTTTTCAAAAATTGGTTCGCAGACACTTCTTATCGCATTTTCAAATTCCATTACATTTGTTCCTTCGGGTATCCACCCAGACTCAAGGTGAACTTGAGACACTCGTTTATAATCTTGATTAAAAAATGCCATAAAGTTTTGGGCTAAATAATATTGATCAGCTTCAGTTAGCGTACCCATAATTCCAAAATCTACACCCGTATATTGGTTATTTTCTCCGACAAAAATATTTCCTGGATGCATATCAGCATGAAAAAAATTATGATCAAAAACCTGGGTAAAAAATATAATTACTCCATCCTCTGCCAAAGACTTAAAGTCAACATTTTTCTTTTTCAGAGCCTCAATATCATTGACCGGTGTGCCATAGATTCTCTCAGTTACCAAAATATTTGATCTACAAAGATCCCAATGAACTTTTGGCACATACAGAAGATCTGAATTATTAAAGTTTTTACCAAGAAGCGAAGCATTAGCAGCTTCAACCATCATGTTAAGCTCGTTATAAATAATTCCCTCAAACTCCTCGACAGCTTCTTTTGGCCTTAGTCTTTTTCCATCGCTGTGTTTTTCAGCAAGACTTGCTAATGCATAAAGAAGGCTTATATCTCTTTTAATTTGTTTTTCAATGCCTGGACGAACAACTTTTATAATTATTTCTTCCCCATTCTGAGTAACTGCGGTATGAACCTGAGCAATGGAAGCAGAGGCAAGGGGGGAGTCATCAAACGATGAAAAAAGAATTGAGGTTTTATCACCAAGCGTTTTTTCAATGATTAGTTTTGACTCTGCAGCAGGGAATGGAGGACATTTATCTTGGAGCTTAGCCAACTCCATTCCAATATCATCTGGGAGAAGGTCTCTTCGTGTTGATAAAGTCTGGCCAAATTTAATGAAGATTGGTCCGAGCTCTTCAAGTGCAAGTCGAATCCTTTCGCCTCTAGTGAGTTTCTTGCTAGGAAAATAATGCCATGGTGTAAGGTAGATTAAAGGCCTAAGGCTTTTAAGAAAAGAAGTAGACAGTATTAAATGGTCTAACCTATATCGGATTAGCGTTCTCAAAATTCCTACAAAACGAAATAAGCTTTTCATTTTTAGGCCCTTCCCTTGAAAATTTTAGAGCGACTTGGAGCAATTAATGCTGTTGTTATTTCGTCTTTTATAGTATTAATTATTGAGCCATCATTGCCAACAGAGGCCTTTTTTATTTGCCTAAAAGCTTGACCTATTTGGTGAGCTACTATGTCCCCAGCATATTGTGAAATAAGCTCCTCAATATCAATTGAAGAGGACGATAATAAGTTTGCAAGTTGTTGAGCAGTGTTGACACTTCCATTGATTTCAATTTCTTCATTTTCAACAAGCTCTTCTAATGAGGCTCCTTTGAATATAGCCAAAAATGAAGCCTTACTCAGCGTCACCGAAACATCAACTTTTTTATTTTGTTGGTTGTCAATTACAAAAATACGTGAGTTTAGACAAAGAAAAAATAAGGTTAAGTCTATCTCGTCTACTCTAAAACTGACTATTTTGTTGTCGATATGTGTTAAATCAATATTATTAGCATTAATTAAATGATTCAAAGATTTTTCAATGGTCAGACGAAACATTTTGGCTAGGCTTTAATTGCTTTATGAAGTGCAACTATGCCTCCAATTAGATTATGGTATTCGCAGAATTCAAAACCCGCATCCAGGACCATATTTTTTAACGTCTCTTGATCAGGATGTTTGCGAATTGATTCAGCGAGATATTGATAGCTGTCTTCGTCATTGGCAAAAAATTCGCCAAATTTTGGAATTAGGTTGAAGGAGTAGAGGTCATAAATTTTTTCTAGAGTCTTGTTTTCAACCTTAGAGAATTCTAGGATTAATAGTGTGCCTCCCTTTTTGAGAACCCTATGCATTTGTTTTAATGCTGCATCTTTATGTGTAACGTTTCTTAGGCCAAATGCTATGCTAACACAATCGAAGGTATTGTCTTCAAAGGGAAGTGATTCCGCATTTGCCTGCACAAAGTCAACATCAATTACGCCATGATTTAAAAGGTTTTTTCTTCCCTCAAGTAGCATTGAACCATTGATATCCGAGAGAATAACTTTGCCTTCAGGCCCAACTTTTTTTCTAAACTTGATTGCAAGGTCTCCTGTGCCTCCAGCAATATCAAGAACATGATCACCCTCTTTTACATTGCTACTTGAAATCGTATAGTTTTTCCAAAGCCTATGCGTTCCCATCGACATGACATCATTCATGAGATCGTATTTCCCAGCTACTGAGTCAAATACTCCTTTTACAAGGCCTTGTTTTTTTTCAACATCGACCTCTTTATAGCCAAAGTGAGTTGTTTTTGCCATTTTTACTTAGATGGGTAGTCCCTGAAATCAGTACCAATGTAGATTTGAGTAGGTCTAAATATTCTGTTGTCACTTACTTGCTCATGCCAGTGAGCAACCCAACCTGCTGAACGAGCCATGGCAAAGATTGACGTGAAGTGTTCTTTGGTAAAGTTGAAGATTTCTGAGTAAAGGATGCCTGAATAAAAGTCTACGTTGGGGTAGACCCCTTTTTGAGACAATAACTCATTACAGATGCTTTCAACTTCGAGAGCTGTTTCAAAACGGTTAGATAAAGTAAGCCCATTTTTCTTGATGTAGGTTTTAATCATTTTCTCAAGAATGGTTGCTCTAGGATCCTTTGTTTTGTACTCACGATGACCCATTCCCCAGATAACTTGCTTATTTTTAAGCCTATCTTCGATCCATTTGCGTGCGTTTTTAGGAGAGCCAATTTCATCAAGCATTATGAGCACATTTTCGTTTGCATTGCCGTGAAGAGGGCCCGCTAATGTTCCAACGCCAGCAGCAATTGAAGCAAATGGGTTTGCAAGCGAAGACGCTGTTACCATCGTCGAGAAAGTTGAAGCATTGATAGTATGTTCAGCATGCAAAATTAATGAGGCATCTAAGAGGGCAACGATTTCAGGGTCAGACTCCTCTCCAAAGCACATATACATAAAATTTTCAGCATAAGACATTGTCTTGCTTGGCGGTATTGGGTCGTATCCCATACTGATACGAGTCCACATTGCAACCAAAGTACTCATATTTGAGATAATTTTAATAAGTGCATTTTGGGTATAAGAGGAATCTGGTTCCGCAGCACCTGCATCTGGATAGAAAGTCGCCATAGATGCTATTGCAGTCTGGAGCACATCCATGGAGTGTCCAGTTGAGGGAAGTGACCAAAGCAAGTGGCGAATTTTGCGCTTAACCTCGTTACGTTTTTTTAAGATATTTTTAAAGTTTGTTAGCTCTTTTGGAGAGGGGAGCTCGCCATTCATTAGCAAAAGTGCAGTTTCTTCAAAAGAAGAGTGCTCGACAAGATCTTGAATGGAATAGCCTCTATAGGCTAGTATTCCTTTTTCACCGTCAATTGAAGAGATTGCTGATTTGGTTGCAGGAACTCCTGCTAGGCCTGGGATGTATTCTGTCATAGTTTTTCTCGCTAAATTGAAAAAGAAGAGCCACAACCACAAGTGGTTTTGGCATTCGGATTACTTACAACAAATCTAGCCCCCTGCAGGTCCTCAAGATAGTCAACTGTAGAGCCCATCAGGTACTGATAGCTCATAGGATCAATTACTAATTGAACCCCTTTTTTGTTAACACCACTGTCACCCTCTTTAAGATTTTCATCAAAAGTGAAACCATAGGAAAAGCCAGAGCATCCGCCCCCAGTGATATATACACGCAGCCTTAAGTTTGGATTTTTTTCCTCTTTAATGAGTTGAGCGACTCTGTTAGCCGCGCTATCACTAAAAACTATGTCAGCTTCGTCTAATATTTCTATTGCTTCCATTGGTTACCTCTAAATGATCTTTACAACTTGAATTAATGTTATGGCAAAAGTCCAATTTCTAACAGACCTTCCTTTTCGTCAAGTCCAAACATTAAATTCATATTTTGAATTGCCTGTCCCGCTGCACCCTTACCCAGGTTATCAATCACAGACATAATTACAAGCTTATTGC
The DNA here is from genome assembly GCA_902556205.1 of uncultured Gammaproteobacteria bacterium. Taxonomy (GTDB): domain Bacteria; phylum Pseudomonadota; class Gammaproteobacteria; order PS1; family Pseudothioglobaceae; genus Pseudothioglobus. Next base: position 111,656 of record CACDVH010000001.1, read on the forward strand.
TATGCTCAACGTACTGAATTGAAATCTGACAATAGTTCGAAGATTTGACTGAGCGGGTTTCAGGATAGACACCTTCAGGTAATATTTTAACAAATTCTTCGTTTTCATAGGCTTTTTCGTAGCAACTTAGAATATCTGCATCAGAATCAATCAGGTCAGTATAAATTGTAGCTTCAATTCCCCGACTCATTGGAACTAAATGTGGGGTAAAAGTGAGTCCAATAACGCCTCCAGAAATAGATTCAAGCTCTTGTTTAATTTCAGGAAAATGCCTATGTCCGCTAACACCATAAGGCTTAAAGCTTTCAGTTATCTCACAAAGAAGGGTTGCTTGATTTGCATTTCGACCAGCACCACTTGCACCTGATTTACAATCTGCAATGATATTGGAAGGATCTATCAGGTTGTTCTCAAGGAGAGGTTTTAATGCAAGAAGAACGGCTGTAGGATAGCATCCAGGATTTGCAATTAGTCGAGCGTCTTTAATTGCACTTCTTTTTATTTCGGGTTGTCCGTAGACTGCCTCATTCAATAGAGACTCTTGAGTATGCTCCATGTTGTACCATTCCGACCAAATAGCTGAATCAGTAATTCTAAAGTCGGCACCCAGGTCTATAACTTTAATATTTCTTTCCAGAAATAATTCAGCACTATTCATTGCAACACCATGAGGCGTAGCAAAGAAAACGACATCACATTCAAATAATTTTTCATCATCAGGAAGAAGATACGATAGGTCTGACATTCCATGCATGTTTGGAAAGACCTCATAGAGTTTTTTTCCTTTCAGAGCTCTGGATGTAATTGCGTGAACTTCAGCGCTTGGATGCTGGTGCAGCAGACGCAAAAGCTCTATCCCGGTATAACCAGATCCACCAATTATTCCAACCTTAAGTTTCATTCTTCTTCTCCAAGCATCTTTTCAAGATAATGTATGTTCATTCCACCTTTTTTAAAGACCTTATCATTCATAATCGACCTTTGAAGTGGAATGTTTGTTTTAATTCCATCAATAACCATTTCATCAAGTGCATTTTGCATTTTGGTGATAGCGTTATCTCGGCTTTCACCATACGTTATGACCTTACCAATCATTGAGTCATAATGAGGAGGAACATTATAGCCATTATAAATATGCGAATCTATTCTAACTCCTAGTCCACCAGCTGCATGGTATTGGGTGATTTTTCCTGGGGAGGGCATAAATGTTATAGGGTCCTCAGCATTAACTCTGCATTCAATTGCATGGCCTTTAATTTCAATGTCATCCTGAGTGAGTGATAATTTGTCACCGCCTGCAATTAATATTTGTTCGCGAACAATATCAACTCCAGTAATCATTTCAGTAACTGGATGTTCAACTTGAACTCTTGTATTCATTTCAATAAAGTAGAACTGATCATTATCAAAAAGAAATTCAAACGTGCCAGCGCCACGATAATTAATTTTTTTACAAGCTTCTGCGCAGATGTTTCCAATCTTATTCCTGAGCTTTGGAGATATGCCTGGTGCGGGAGCTTCTTCAACCACTTTTTGATGGCGTCTTTGCATAGAGCAGTCTCTTTCCCCAAGATGAATAGCGTTTCCATGCTGGTCTGCAAGGACTTGAATTTCAACATGACGAGGAGTGGTAAGAAACTTTTCCATATAAACTTCGCCATTACCAAAAAAACTCAGAGCCTCTGACTGTGTTAGTTTGATTGAATCAATAAGATCTTTTTCAGACTCAACAACGCGCATACCTCGTCCACCACCTCCACCAGAAGCTTTGATGATTATTGGAAGTCCGATTTCCTTTGCCAGCTTAATACTTCTTTTTTCATTTTCATCGAGAGCGCCATCAGAACCAGGTACACATGGCACACCAGAGTCTTTCATTGCTTCAATAGCGGCTACCTTATCTCCCATAACTCTTATATTTTCAGCTTTTGGTCCAATAAAAATAAAGCCACTTTGCTCTACTTGCTCTGCAAAATCAGCATTTTCAGAAAGAAATCCATAGCCTGGATGAATTGCATCTGAATGAGTTACTTCGGCTGCACTAATGATTGCTGGAATGTTAAGATAGCTTTTGATTGAGGGATGGGGTCCAATACATACAGCCTCATCGGCTAATCTGACATGCTTTAGATCTTTATCTGCAGTTGAATAGACTGCAACCGTTTGAATTCCAAGCTCCTTACAAGCTCTGAGAATTCTTAAAGCAATTTCTCCACGATTCGCAATTAAGACTTTTTTTATTGAGCTCATTCTATGACTATTAATGGTTGTCCAAATTCAACAGCTTCACCGTCTTTGATTAATATCTCAACCACTGTGCCAGATTGATCGGCCTCTATCTGGTTCATAATTTTCATGGCTTCAATGATTCCTACAGTATCTCCTTGGTTGATTTTTTGTCCAACAGTGACAAACGGCTTTGCTGTAGGAGATGGTGCTGAATAGAATGTACCAACCATTGGTGAGACAATAGACTGGTCGCTTGTTTGATTTTCAGCAGGTTCTGCAGAAGTTGTCGCAACCGGTGCAGAATTTGCAACAGGTTGCTGTTGAATGAAGGACTGAACTGGAGATTGTAAGGGTGCGGGTGAAGCACCAAACCTTGAGATTTTGACTGATTCTTCACCTTCTTTAATCTCAATTTCAGCCATTCCAGACTCTTCCAGAAGCTCCATTAGTTTTTTAACTTTTCGAATATCCATCGATGCTCCTATTATTTATTTTTTAATTAATTGTTAATTTTTAGCTCCAGGCTAAAAATACTGTAAGTTCATGTTTTGGCTTAAAAATGTTAAACTTAAGCCTAAGAAAATTGTCTTTTTAAGATCTTCAAAATTATGCATTTTACCATCCATATAGCAGTTTATAGCGGCAAAATAGAAACATTTAGAGGAATTTAATGCTAATTTAATTTAAACTATTTAAGCGATATGATAGTTCTTTAGCACTCACTTCACCAATAATTCTTTGGGATCTTATTTCTTTTCCATCCTTAAAAAACAAAATTGCGGGAGGTCCTACAAGTGAGAATCTTGATAATATAGATTGATTAATTTGTGTATTTTTTGTTACATCAACAGTGTAAGTCATTGAATCTTTGAGAGATTGATTGACTGTTGAATCCTTAAAGACAACTCTTTCTAATTTTTTGCAGGCTATGCACCACTCAGCATAAAATTTAAGTACGAGTGGTTTTTTATTTGATTTGGTTTTTAAAATCAATGAATCTAGCTGGGTTACGTCATCTATTATTTGAAAAGTAACAGTGTTAGATGCTTCAATCTTATCACCATAGATTATTGCATCTAGAGGTTGTTGTATGTCGCCTCCACCTTTGGCAACAAGTACCCATAACATCAGACCATAAACTAAAAATAAAATAGAAAAGAGTCGAAATACTATTCCAACCAAACTCAAAGATATGCTTATGTTTTTAAAAACTCCAAGCATGATAGGGGCAACTGTAAACAACAGTGCCCATAGAATTAATGACAGCAATGGATAAAGGATTCTATCTAAGAGATAGAGGGCTACAGCAATCATTGCAAAGCCAAAAACTCTCTTAACATTTTCCATCCATGGACCAGCTTTTGGAAGTGCATTGACCCCCCAGCCACAAATGATTATAAGAGGCACTCCCATTCCTAATCCCATAGCAAATAAGCTTGCTCCACCTTTTGCCGCACTTCCTCCAGCAATAACATAGCTTAATGCAGTTGCAAGAAAAGGTGTAACACAAGGGCCAACAATTAATGCAGATAAGAATCCCATTATGGTAACCCCAACAAAGCTACCTCCTGACTGCGAGTTGCTAATACTTGTAAGTCTGGTTTGAATCCCTGAAGGAAGTTGAATGTCGTAAAAGCCAAACATCGATAAGGAGAGTAAGATAAAAATACAACTGAAAACAAAGAGCACCCAAGGCGTTTGCATAATTGCTTGCAAATTAATGCCTGCTCCAAAGTACCCTGCAGAAGCACCAATTAATCCATAAGCAACAGACATTGATAGAACAAAAGTGATCGACATTAAAAGGGCATTGAGATTGCTAGGCTTTTCTTTTTGCCCAATAATAATTCCAGATAATATTGGAACCATAGGGTAGACGCAGGGCGTCCAAGATAGTGCAAGACCAGCTAAAAATGCAGCAATAAATAGGGCTAGGCCGCCCTGCTGAAATTTCTCCGAGACTATGTTTTCATCAATGGTTACTATTTCATTCGATGGAATAGGGGCTTTTTTTGATCCTTCCAGGCTCACCTCAAGTCTATCAACTTGAGGAGGGTAGCAGACCCCACCTTCCCAACACCCTTGATGCTTTATAGTGACCAATACATAGTCTTTTTGAATATTGTTAAGCTCAATTTGTATTTCCAAGGGGATGTTGTAAACACTCACCTCTCCAAAAAACTCATCATTCTTAATCGTTGCATCAGGGAACTTAATGTTTTCAATAGAGGCTTCATCAACAGAAAAAGAAATTTTATCTTTATAGAGATAATAATCAGGCTGCACAAGCCATCGAACAGCAAGCATATTATTGTCCAACAGAATAGCACTTAACTTAAAAGCCTGTTCTGCTGGGAGAGGATGGTTTGATTTTTGTACTTCTTTACCTAGAGTTAAGGACGAAATATCAGGAGAGTTTTCTGAGCTAAGTTCATTAGTAACTGACGGTGTTTCTGCAGCAGATTGCGAAAAAATATTCAGTATTATCAAAAAGCTAATTAAACAAAAACGTTTCATAAATTTCACAAATTAATAGATAGCGCTAATTATAGTCTAATCATGTGATCTTCTAAATTGGGTTTCTTTAGAGTTGCTATGTTTTATCTATAAAATCAAGTTGAAAACTAGTATTTATTGTTAGATATTCCATGAACAAAAAGCTGCTAATAAGGCTTTCCAGGGCCAACTAAAATGAATCCTAAATTAATACCTTGGGTCTTTGTATGGATTTGGAGTACAGGATTTATTGCTGCCAAGTATGGGCTGCCATATGCTGAGCCCTTCACCCTATTGTCATATCGTTTTGTGATCACACTTTTCTTTTTATTAATACTGATTATCTATAAGAAAAGTCCATGGCCAGAAACAAGACTAGATTTCTTTCATCTCTTGATTGCAGGGGTATTAATTCATGGAGTTTACTTAGGAGGGGTTTTTCAGGCACTTAAATGGGGGATGCCAGCTGGATTAGGTGCTATGGTTATAGGGCTTCAGCCAATCGGCATGGCTCTGGTAGCTGGAGTATTGTTAAAAGAGGAGGTGTCTAAGAAGCAATGGATTGGCCTAATAATGGGCTTAGTTGGTTTGTACTTAGTATTGTTTGATAGCCTAGATTTAACTGAACAGATTGCTTTTGATGGATTTCCAATTTGGGCGGTTTTTGCTGTCATTATTTCGTTATTTGCTATCTCGATTGGAACAATTTATCAGAAGCGCTTTTGCAGCAACATGAACTTATATAGTGGCGCATGGGTTCAGTACTTTAGTGCATCGATTTTGTGTATTTTGATTGTTTTATTTTTTGAAAATGGAGAAGTTTCTTGGAGTAGAACATTTATTCTAGCAATGACCTGGCAAGTCCTCGGTTTGTCCATTGGCGCAATTTTATTGCTAATGACAATGATTAAAAAGGATGCTTTAGCAAGCGTTGGGAGTTATTTTTATCTTGTTGCGCCGCTGGTTGCGATTCAAGCTTGGTTTTTATTTGAAGAGACAATTGGTCTCAGTGCTCTTGCTGGAGTTGTGCTCATTTCTTTTGGGGTTGCTATTACAACCTCTAAAAAATCTATTAGAAATTTACAAAGTTAGAGTTCACCAACCTCTTCTAAAACTGCTCTGGCCACTTTAAAACACTCGACGCCTTGGGGTACACCACAGTAGATTGCAATAACGTGGAGGATTGATCTGATTTCATTAATACTGACTCCGTTTGTTAAAGCACCCTTTAGATGAACTTCAAATTCATCCATTTTCGCTAGTGCTGCAAGCATGGTGAGGTTCATCATTGATCTAGTTTTGGCATCAATTGTTTCATCGCCCCAGCCAAAACCCCAGCACCATTCAGTCATTTGTTTTTGAAAATCTTCATTGAAGTCATCTGCGGCATCCAAGTTTTTTTCTACGTACTCTTTTCCAAGCGTAGCCTTTCTTTTTGATAGTCCCAGTTCAAATAGTTTTTTATCCATAATCTACTCCATTCTTGCCTTGTTAAGAAATTATTACCTCATTATAAATGGATTGCTCATAGGCTCAGAAGAGGTATTAATCCATGTTGTCTTAGTCCGGGTATATTCATGAATTGCATCAATTCCTGCCTCACGACTTCCACCACTTTGTTTTACTCCACCAAAAGGAGAAATCGGCGATATAGCCCTGTAAGTATTGATCCAAACAATTCCTGAGTGAATTTTTGCACTAACCCGATGAGCCCTTGCTAAGTTTTCAGTAAATACACCAGATCCAAGTCCGTAGTCAGAGTCATTAGCCATAGCTATTGCTTCCTCTTCTGTATTGAATGCAATCACGCTGATAACCGGTGCAAAGAGTTCAGTTTTTACACAGTCAAACTCTTGGCTTGTGCAGTCCAATAGGGTGGGCTCAAAATACCAGCCTTCTTTTAGCTGGCTTGGCGGCTTGCCTCCAAAAACTAAATTAGCACCTTGCTTCACAGAGTCGTTGATCACTTTTGAAGCTCTTTCAACTTGATGAATTGTTGCTAACGGTCCAACCTGGGTTTTGCTATCAAGTGGATTGCCAACAATAATTTTTTTTGCACGCTGCTTAATAAGTTCAACTACTTTAGAGTGAATTGAACGCTGTATAAAGACTCTTGAGCCTGCAACGCAGCTCTGTCCAGAAGCTCCAAAGTTGCCAGCAATGATTCCGTTAACAGCGCCATCAATGTTGCAATCTTCAAAAATAATCATAGGTGATTTTCCACCTAACTCTAAGCTGACATGAGCAAAGTTTTCCGCACTATTCCTTACAATATGTCTTGCAACTTCTGTTCCACCAGTAAAAGCAATTCTCGCAACTTTAGGGTGCGTGGTTAGAGTCTTGCCACAGGGATCTGCAAACCCTGTAATGATGTTAATCACACCTGGCGGAAAGCCACATTCATCAACCAACTCAGCGAATTTAAATAATGCAGCAGGAGCCTGCTCAGAAGCCTTAACGACAATAGTATTTCCCGCTGCTAAAGCCGGAGCAATTTTAGTGGCCGATAGAAATAATTGAGCATTCCAAGGCACAATGGCAACTACTACACCAATAGGTTCACGAGTTGTAAAAACCTGCATATTTGGCTTGTCGATTGGAAGAACCTCTCCTTGAATTTTGTCAGCTAAGCCAGCATAGTAATAGTAATAGTCTGCTACGTAGCTTGACTGTGCTTTTGTTTCAGCAGAAAGCTTGCCGCTATCCTGTGTTTCTAGTTCTCCTAGTTCAGAGGCATTATTAGCTATTAAGTCTCCGAGCTTATGTATCAACTTACCTCGTTGAGTTGCGTTCAGTTTTGACCACTCCCCCTCATAAAGAGCATCATGAGCTGACTCAATAGCTAAGTTTGATTCTTGTTCTGTAGCTGCAGGAAAGGTTGCCCAAGGCTTACCATTGGCAGGGTTTAAGGTCTCAAACTTTTCAGAGCCCTCTGAAAATTTCCCATTAATATAGTGTTTAAAGTGTTTCATCATTGACCTATTTAAATAAATTCAGGCATAACTTTGTCTATAAAAAGCTCCAGTGATTTCTTTTTTGTTTCAAAATCCATGCTACTATCAATCCAGTAGCTATATTCATCATAGCCAAGATCTTCACAAAACTTGATTCTTTTAATGACTTCATCAGGCGAGCCAATAATGCTATTTTTACGCATATTTTCAGGAGAATACATTTCTAGTTTTGCCATCTCTTCTTCTGAAAGCTTCTCCATTAGGCCCTGCTCAACAGGACGTTCATTTTTGAACCAAGCTCCAAAATAACAATAAAAACGAGAGATATCTTTAGCGCCTTGTTGAACCTCTTCTTCGGTCTCAGCTACAAAAGTATGGCGTAAGACCATGATTTTAGGCCTCTTGATGTCATGATGTTTTTCACAGGCAATATTAAATTTTTCCATCAGTGATGAAACTTCTTCGTCGCCTAGCCATAGAGGTGTTACCTGGACATTGCAACCTTCTTTTACTGCAAAGTCATGAGAATTTTGATCTCTGGCTGCAATCCATATTGGAGGATTTGGAGATTGTTGAGGCTTAGGAGAGCTGGTTGTTTTTGGAAAGGACCAATGCTCACCTTCTCCCGTATAGTCACCCCTCCATAGGGCTTTAATTGCTGGCACAATTTCTCTTAATGCATTCCCAGCAGAAAAAGGGTCCATCCCATCAGCTAGTCGATCATATTCAAAAGAGTAGGCTCCTCTTGCGATTCCGAGCTCAAGTCTTCCACCGGAAATGATATCTGTCATCGCCGCTTCTTCTGCAAGTTTGATTGGATGCCAAAAAGGAGCAATAATTGTTCCAGTTCCAAGCCTAACATTATCAGTTTTATTGGCTAGATCGGTCAGATTAACAAAGGGGTTTGGTGCAATGGTAAAGTTCATTCCGTGATGCTCCCCATTCCAAATCGTTTTAAAGCCAGACCTGTCAGCTATTTGACAGAGCTCAACAAACTCATCATACAATCTTTTTTGTGACTGCCCTTCGTCTATTCTTTCCATGTGAGCAAATAAAGAAAATTCCATTTCAACAGTTCCTATATATTTTGATTATTTTTTGCTTATAGCTTCTACTTTGCCTTCGCTTTCTTTTCCAACAAAAATTCCAAATGCATTCAAATCTCTTTCTTTAATGTATCTTTTAAGCATTATTCTACTCGCTTCATCACTAAGTTTGTCAAATGGAATGGCATCGAACGGATAAAAAGAGTCATTCAAAGTATCCATACCTGTTTTGGCATGAGCACGGTAGTAAATAAGACTGGTTTTGTCCTCTGCTTTCTCAAATACTGAAAATAGATAATGTTCATTAATAGATATATTAAGATTATTCAGAACACCAAGCAGGCTCTCGTCATCATCAGTGTGTCCAAGCCTTGATGCTGAGGGAAAGTAGAGGGAGCCATTTTTTTTATCTTCCAACAGTAACACTTTTTTAGTTGATTCTATTATTGCGCCTACAATTATTTCAGTATTTTCATTTTCCATTGCAAGCAGCATTTTTTGCTCTAGCCCAAGATTGACATAGTTTCCTCTGAGGTACATGAGAGGAGTTTTTGGAGTGCTGTCGAAGGCAATAATATTCCCTATAAGAATAAGGTGATCGCCTGCATCAACTACTTGCTGAGTATTGCAATCAAACCAGGCAACTGCGCCACTAATAATTGGGCTTCCAGTTTCCTCAGTACTCCAATCTATATTTTTGAAACGATCTTCGTGAGGAGTTGCAAAAATTGTTGATATAGATTGCTGATTCTCTGAGAGAACACTGACTGCAAAATGCTTAGTGATTGAGAAAGAATCAATATTAAATGACTCTTTGTCAATACAAATTGAAATGAGCTTTGGGTCTAGTGAGACAGATGTAAATGAATTTGCTGTGAAGCCTAGAGGATTTTTGTTTTTATCAAGACAAGAAACTACTGTAACCCCAGTTGGGAAAGAGCCTAGAGCTTGCCTTAAATTCCTTGTTCTATCTTTATTCATTCTGTTGTAAAAAGTCCTTAATTATTGGGTTTAGCTTTGCAGGCGCAATGTATGCCATCATGTGCGCCTCGTTATCTATAATTTTCGAAAGGCCTTTGGGAGATTCCTTCGCCATTTCATGAGACATTTTGGAATTAGAGTTTGGATCATCACTCCCAGTCAAGTATAGTACAGGCACGTTTAAATTATCAAGCAAATTTTCAAAAATAGAGTCTGACATTGCAAACAGTTTGTAAGCATGACCATAGCCCTTGGGAGAGGCACTTAGTAAAAGTTGACGAACCTTGTTTATTTTCTCGGTTTGATCAGGCCCCCTTATATTTTTAAACCACCTGCTCATTGTTTGTTCGATATTACCTATTTCCCTTGTCTGTAAAATTTTGTTAGCACGATCTAAGACCTGATCTCTAGCATCATTCGACCTTTTATAAACAATATTTAGAGGAATTAAGGAGTTAATTTTATCTTCATATTTAAGGCTATAAGCAATACTGATAATTGCCCCCATGGAGTGCCCAATTAAAGAGAAGGATGAAATACCTAGCGAACTTACCAAATCATTTAACTGCTCAACATAATCCTCTATTGTTGGGCTTTTGCTAGCAGGTGGAGTTAATCCATGACCCAGGAAATCATAAGTGATAACTTTATAATGCTTAGAAAAGTATTCAACTTGAGGCTCCCATATTTCACTACACAAACCAACACCATGAATAAAGATAAGGCAAGGACCTTCCGATCCAGAAATAAAATAATGTGTATTGTTCTCAGTAAAAAGACCGGATGATTGCTTTGAATTATTGATTCTCAAGTCGCTCATAGGATAGCCAAGTATTAATGTTAGTAGATTAACCTAATTGGCACACACCTTTTTTTCTCACTGCCTGCCGACTTGAGCAATGAGGAATATAGAGTATTAATTCTGTGCTGTCAAGCAAGGTAAATAACTAATTTATTGCTAAAAATTATAAAAAAGTATAAATTTTAAGATTTTTTTCGTTAAAAGTATGGTTTCTTGATTGAATCTAACATTTTTATTCAATTAATTCGCCAAAAAATACTAAAAATAGCCATATTTTGACAAAAAAAGCTAGTTTTTATAGAATATTAATATAAAAAGCATTGTTTTATGTCGAAAAAACAACAATCAATATAGAAACTAACCACTATCAGCAAATTCTATAACTTGGATTACTAGTCCGACTTTGCAATTTTTATCAAACGATCAACAACTGAATTGGCAACGTAAGACAATTCAACTTTATTTACTTTTTCTAAGTTGTGAAAATCATTGTCGACGACAATTAAACCCAACATGCCCATATTCAAATGGGGTGTGCAACCATACAAATAAACCCCTGGAGTTTTAAAAAAAATTGAGTGAAATTCATTTATCTTAGAATTATTTGGAAGAGCATCCATATCAGGACCCGCTAGAAACTCTACATTATGTCCTTTGTTTTTTGGTAGCCACTCAATAGTGTCACCAACATCGATGTACGCTACTTCGATACTGTAAGAGTCATTTTCGGTAAACTCGATTTGGATGGTTTTAGCTAGAGTGCCTTTTGAAATTATTAGCAAAGCCAATAATATATATATCCTCATTAATTTACTGTCTTTACTGAACAACGATTACTAGCGCCGGCCTTACAAGCCTTCCATTAAGAGTAAAGCCAGTCTGAATTACCTCTAGAACAGTATTTGATTTTTTATCTGGCATGGGAACCATAGTGACAGCTTCATGAAGTTCAGGATCAAATTTTTCATCAACTGGGTTAATGGACTCAACACCAAATTTTTCTAGCGTGCTATTGAAAACCTTCATAGTAAGCTCTAGGCCCTCTGTTGTGGTTTCTATTGTGGCCTTTTCATCCTTAGCAGATTTAATACCCATGGTTAGAGAATCACTAACCTCAAGAAGTGCTTTTACAAAACCGTCGAGTGCGAACTTGTGCGCATTTTCTAAATCTTTTGTCGTTCTTCTTTTTAAATTCTCCATTTCGGCTTGCGATCGCAATAATTTATCCCAATTATCCTTGGCAGATTGTTGTGCCTCTTGAAGTTGAGATTCTAAATCTTCAATTTTTGAGTTATCTTCTAACTCTTCTTTAGCTTTATTGGAGGCGCTTTTTTGAGTTTTTTGTTCCTTCTTTTTTGTCATTGTGTTACCAAACTAATGTATATTTAATGTGATATTTAGTTACTTTTTAGTATATTTCAAGGCCTATGTTTAATTCAGTTGGCGTTATCTGTAAACCAAATGATTTTACCAGTCAAAAAACTGCTTTGGAGCTTGGTGTGCTTCTCAAGGATCTTGGGGTTGGCTTTCTTGATAATGCTAAAGAAATAAATCAAGAAGCAGACCTCATAATTGTTGTTGGAGGCGATGGAACTATCCTCAATACTGCCAGAACTTATGTTGATTCTAATATACCCATTTTAGGAATTAACCTTGGCAGGCTTGGTTTTTTGGCCGATGTTTCAGTTGATTCAATGGCTTCAGCGGTAACTGAGATTCTTGATGGCGAATTTATTAAAGAACAGAGATCCCTATTAAATTGTCAAATTGAGAAAAATGGTAAAGTAGTCTCTGAACACTTGGCTTTTAATGAAGTAGTAATTCATCGAAATGAAACTCCCAGAATGATAGAGTTTGAGCTTCATGTTGATGATGACTTTGTTAATAATCAAAGGGCTGATGGAATTATTGTTACAACGCCAACAGGATCTACTGCCTATGCGTTGTCGAGTGGTGGGCCAATAATGCATCCAAGCACGAACGCAATTTGCCTGGTCTCAATTAGCCCTCATACAATGAGCCATAGGCCATTTATTCTTCATGGCGAAAGTGAAGTAGTTATTTCGCTTTTAGATTGTGATGAGAGAGCTACTATAAGTTTTGATGCTCAATCCTCAGTTTCTGCATCTGAAGGCGTTTCGCTCAGAGTTAAAAAACATGAGAATTTTGTTCACCTAATCCATCCAAAAGGTTATGACTATTTTGAAATTATTAGGTCAAAACTCCACTGGGGACAAAAGGTTTAAAAGGTTATAGTATGCTCGATAGCCTGAATATTAAAAATCTAGTAGTTATTGAGGATTTAGATATTGACTTTCAGTCAGGGATGACAGTTATCACGGGTGAAACCGGAGCAGGAAAATCAATTATTGTTCAGGCTTTGGCGATGATTGCTGGGAGACGTTCAGATGCCTCGCTTATTAGAAAGGGGGCACATAAAGCAGAAATTAGTGCTACTTTCAGCATTGAATCAAATTCAAGCGTTCTAGCTTACCTGAAGAGTCAAGATTTAGAAAATGACTTTGAGTGCATTATACGGCGAGTGATCCTTTCAGACGGAAAGTCTCGCTCATACATAAATGGAAGCAAAGTCCCATTATCAGTCCTGAGTGAAGTTGGAGCTTCTTTGATTGACATGCATGGCCAAAATGAGCATCAGCTCTTATTAAGGCCTAGCCATCATAGAATTCTTTTGGACGACTATGCCGGATCTCAAAAACTGTGCAATGAAGTTAATGATATTTTTAATAGTTATCAAAAAATCAAAGGCAAGATTGATAACTTGCGAAACAACAACTCATTTCTTTCTGCTCAAAAAGATTTGGTAACACATCAGTTGAATGAACTTCATGAAGCTGAATTATCCATAGAGGAGCTAAGCAGCATTGAAGATGATTATAAAGCCTCGAAAAATTCCAGCCAGTTAACTGAGAAAATATCAAAGATATTAAGTGCATTGAATGACGATCATGGAGTAAACAATATTCTTATTGATGGAGAGAATATTCTGGATCAATCAAAAGAGATTGATTCACGATTAGATTCCATTAGAGCATTAATTGCTGGAGCGCAGTTGCAAGTTCAAGAGGGTATATATGATCTGACAGACTATCTCACTAAAATAAGCAACCAGGAAGATAATTCTATGCAACTGGAGCAAAGAATTACCCTGCTTCATGATTTAGGTAGAAAGCACAATTGTCAAATTACAGAGCTCATCAATATACAACAATCTCTAGAGAAAAGTCTGACTGAACTAGATAGCTCGAATGAAACACTAGATAAACTAAATGAAGAACTAAATCAGTTTGAAAAAGAATATTATCTCAGGTCTAAGGCACTATCTGCTAAGAGACAGAAAGCCAGCAATGCACTATCAAAAGAAGTTACAAGTCTTATGCAAAAGCTTGGAATGCCCGGTAGTGAAATTATTTTTAAGATGGTCGATTTGGATAAAGAGGTTAGATTAAATGGCACTGAAGATATCAACATCCATGTTAAAACAAATGCTGGACAAGACTTTAAACCATTGAATAAAGTTGCTTCTGGTGGAGAGCTTTCAAGGGTTTCCCTGGCGCTTTCAGTTTCGGGAAGCAATACTGAGCTCACCCCTTCGGTAGTTTTTGATGAAGTAGATGTTGGAATCAGCGGTTCGGTTGCAGAGATTGTTGGTCAAATGCTTAAAAAGCTGGCAAAACATTATCAAATTATTTGTGTAACCCATCTGGCACAAGTTGCTGCTCAAGGTAAAGACCACCTAAAAGTTGAGAAAACACAAAAAAATGATATGACTTTCACTGATGTAGTCTCATTGGATAACAATCAGAGGGCAGATGAGATTGCAAGAATACTGGGTGGAATCAAGATTACTGAAAAGACGAGAATTGCTGCAGAAGAAATGATTAGTTCAAGCTCATAAGACTTAAAGAAATTGCCATTGAATTAAACTCCTTAATTAGTTGAATTTTTTTTAACTTTAGGCAATATATATTCAGCTTTCAATGCTTGACTATTAAACATTAAATTGTATAATGTTGCGTTTGTGCACAATCAGGGTGGTTAAGTAGCAAGTGAAATCAGTTAGCTCACTTATTCAATACTTCTTCCTTGCTTTAATTGTTGTTTACTATGCCACTAATGGTTTTGTTCTTGCCGCGTTATACGGGGCTCTAGTTAGTTTGAGCAATACCTTGATTTTTAATTGGTATACAAATAAGCAAAAAACATTAGTTGATATTGATGCGCAAAAAAGCTTTAGGATGGCGATAAATAGTAGTGTTACTAGAACATTTTCTCTTATCCTTTTAGCTTTGATTGGGCTTGGTTTGTTAGAGCTTGATCCTGCAGCTCTGTGTTTGAGTTTGGTAGTTGGTCAAGTAGGTTTTATATTAGATAGGTTAAGGCAAAAATAATGGCAAGTGGTGAACTAACATCTAGTGCTTACATTAAGCACCATCTTCAAAATTTAACGTTTGGGAAGTTTCCTGATGGTCATTGGGGTTTTGCACATACTTCTCAAGAAGCTGCTGACATGGGTTTTATGGCTGTGCACGTAGATACTCTTGGGTTTTCTTTTGTGTTAGGAGCTCTATTTTTATTTTTCTTTGCCAGAGCCGCAAAGAAAGCCTCTATAGAAGCGCCGAGCGGATTCCAAAATTTTGTTGAAAGCATCGTTGATTTTATTGATGAAAATGTCCGGGGATCATTTAATGGTAAAAACCCCCTCGTTGCCCCTCTAGCACTTACCACATTTATTTGGATTGTGCTAATGAATACAATGGACCTTGTTCCAGTAGATTGGCTCCCAACCCTCTTTGCAGCAATGGGTGTTGAGTACTTGAAGGTGGTTCCAACAACTGATCCAAATGCAACATTTGGAATGTCAATTGGTATTTTTATACTAATCCTCTATTACAGCATCAAAGAAAAAGGGTTAGGTGGATTTGCGGGTGAATTAACACTGCATCCTTTTGGGAAGTGGATGTTGCCTGCCAACTTATTTTTAGAAGGAGTGAACCTACTGGCTAAGCCAGTTTCGCTTGCACTGCGTTTATTTGGAAATATGTATGCAGGCGAGATGATCTTCATTCTAATTGCACTGTTGCCATTCTGGATTCAGTGGAGCCTGTCTTTGCCGTGGGCTATTTTTCATATCTTAATTGTATTGCTTCAGGCGTTTATCTTTATGACCCTAGTAATTGTATATATGGATATGGCACACCAAAAAGAGCATTAATTTTTTTTAAATAGTTTTAATAAGTAGGAGCAAAAAATGGAACAAAGTATATTATTTTTAGCAGGATCTATTTTGATGGGTCTTGGCGCACTTGGTGCTGCTGTTGGTATTGGTATTCTTGGTGCTAGATTTATCGAAGGTGCCGCTCGTCAGCCGGAATTAATTCCAATGCTAAGAACACAAATGTTTATCGTAATGGGACTAGTTGATGCGGTACCTATGATTGCAGTTGGTATCTCAATGTATATCTTGTTTGCGGTTGCAGGATAGATCGTAATCTTTTTCAATAAACAAGGGTATTAGTTATGAACATTAACCTTACGCTAATTGGACAAACAATCATGTTTGCCATGTTTGTCTGGTTTTGTATGAAGTTTGTCTGGCCTCCCTTAGTTGAGGCAATGGCAGCTCGTAAAAAAGCTATTGAAGACGGACTAAAGGCTGCAGAGCTTGGAAAAGAAGAGCATGCGTTAGCCCAAAAAAATGCAGAAGATTTAATTGAAACTTCAAAAACTCAGGCGGCTGAAATTATTGCAAATGCTGATAAACAGGCAAGCGTAATGATAGATAACGCCAAGGGTGCTGCATCTGAAGAAGCAGATAAAATCAAAGCACAAGCAAAATCTGAGCTTGATCAAGAGGTTGTTAAAGCACGTAATGAGCTTAGAGACCAGGTTTCCACTTTGGTTATGCAAGGAGTTAATTCTGTATTGGATAAAGAAGTTGATTCTAAAACTCATAAAGATATGCTTTCTAAGCTTTCACAGTCACTATAGGGCGATAAAATGGAATTATCATCAATTGCAAAGCCATACGCTCAAGCGATTTTTGAAGTTGCAGAGCAAAGTAATTCTATCTCGGCATGGAGCTCTTTTCTCTCAACAGCAAGCGCTGTATTGAGTGATGAAAGCACGAAAGCTTTTATTGCATCTCCAGGCAAAAGTAAAAATCAAAAATATGATTTGATTTCTGCATTAATTGCTAAAGCCTCATCAAAAGATCTCAGCAAGCAGGAATCAGCATTTGTTGGGCTTATTTTAAAGAATGATCGTTCTGCTGCAATTGAAAGTATTGTAAGTGCATTTGAAATGGCAGTTTCTAGTTCTAATCAAAGCAAGAACTTTAAGGTTATAAGTGCTTTTGAACTGAGTGAAAATGAGAAAAAAGCAATTATTGATGAGTTAACAAGTAAACACAAAACAACAGTATCAGTAGAAACTGAAGTTGATGAGGCTCTCAAAGGTGGCATCATCATTAAAGAGGGCGACAAAGTTATTGATACATCAATTAAGGCAAGAGTTGACGCTTTAAGTGTCTCATTGTCTGTAAATTAATTTTATATAGAGAGGTTTGTTATGCAATTAAACGCTTCTGAAATCAGTGATTTAATTAAGAAAGAAATAGAGGGCTTTGATTTTTCAGCAGAAGCTCGAACTGAAGGCACAGTAATAAGTGTGAGTGATGGTATTGTTCGTATTCATGGTCTAGCAGATGCTCAATTTGGTGAAATGCTAGAGTTTCCTGGTAATACATTTGGCCTGGCGCTTAACTTGGAGCAAGACTCAGTGGGTGCGGTTGTTTTGGGAGACTATCTTCATATTTCAGAAGGTGACACAGTAAAGTGTACAAACCGAATCATGGAAGTGCCAGTAGGAAATGAGTTACTAGGCCGAGTTGTCAATCCATTAGGAGAAGACCTAGAGGGCAAAGGTGACATTAAAGCTTCTGCATCGAGACCAATTGAAGTTGTTGCT
Source organism: uncultured Gammaproteobacteria bacterium (assembly GCA_902556205.1). Taxonomy (GTDB): domain Bacteria; phylum Pseudomonadota; class Gammaproteobacteria; order PS1; family Pseudothioglobaceae; genus Pseudothioglobus. Next base: position 129,154 of record CACDVH010000001.1, read on the forward strand.
CCAGGTGTAATTGAGAGACAATCTGTTGACCAGCCAATTCAAACTGGAATTAAGGCGATTGATTCAATGGTGCCAATTGGCCGAGGTCAACGCGAGCTGATTATTGGTGACCGTCAAACAGGAAAAACTGCTGTAGCTATTGACGCAATTATTAATCAAAAAGATACAGGAGTTAAATGTATTTATGTTGCTATTGGACAAAAAGCTTCATCTATTGCAGCTGTAGTTCGCAAATTAGAAGAGCATGGTGCTTTAGCGCATACAATTATTGTTTCTGCATCTGCTTCTGATTCTGCAGCACTTCAATATATTGCTCCATATGCGGGCTGCGCTATGGGTGAGTACTTTATGGAGAGGGGCGAAGATGCACTTATTGTTTATGATGATCTTACTAAGCAGGCTTGGGCTTATCGTCAAGTTTCGCTTCTTTTAAAGCGACCGCCAGGACGTGAGGCTTATCCAGGAGATGTTTTCTACCTTCACTCTCGTCTTTTGGAGAGAGCTTCTAGGGTAAATGCTGAATACGTTGAGCAAGTTACTAATGGAGAGGTGAAGGGCAAGACTGGATCCTTAACAGCATTACCAATTATCGAAACTCAAGCTGGAGATGTATCGGCTTTTGTTCCTACAAACGTAATTTCAATTACTGATGGTCAAATTTTCCTTGAGACAGATTTATTTAATTCAGGAATCAGACCCGCGATTAATGCTGGTTTGTCTGTATCTCGAGTTGGTGGTGCGGCACAAACTAAGGTTATAAAAAAACTTGGGGGAGGTATTCGTCTTGACTTAGCTCAATATCGTGAGCTTGCAGCGTTCGCTCAGTTTGCATCTGATCTTGATGCTGAAACAAAAGCACAGATTGACAGAGGTCAGCGTGTAACGGAGCTTATGAAACAAGGACAGTATTCACCATTAAATGTGGCTGAAACTGCGACTTCATTGTTTGCTGCAAATAGCGGTGCTCTAGATGATATCGATGCAAATAAAGTAGTTGCATTTGAGTCAGCACTCTTGTCGTATATGAATACAAGCCAAGCAGCTTTAATGGATGAAATTAACGAGTCTGGTGACTATAACGATGATATAGCTGCCAAGCTTCAGGCTGCAATTGATGACTTTAAAGCTAATAATACTTGGTAAATAATTATGGCAGTTGGTAAGGAAATTAGAACACAGATTGCAAGTATTCAAAATACTCAGAAGATTACTTCGGCCATGGAAATGGTTGCAGCTTCTAAAATGAAAAAAGCGCAAGATAGAATGCAGGCTTCACGACCATATTCAGAAAAGATTCTTAATGTGATTGGTCATCTTACGCATGCTAACTCTGAGTTCAAGCATCCTTACATGACTGCTTCAAAGGAAGTTAAAAAAGTAGGCATTATCATCATCTCAAGTGACAGAGGTCTTTGTGGAGGTTTAAATACTAATTTATTTAGAAGTTTGTTGAAAGATATTGCAAATTGGCAATCTGATAAGGTGGATGTTGAACTATGTACAATTGGAAAAAAGGCAACATCCTTTTTCAAAAATACAGGCCTTCAGATTAATTCGGTTTTAACTGACCTTGGTGATAATCCTAATTTCGATGAGTTGTTAGGCACAATTAAGGTTATGTTAGACAAGTATGATTCGGGTGAGATTGATCAGATTATGATTGCCTATAATCGTTTTGCAAACACAATGACGCAAGTGCCAACAGTGAAACAAATTGTTCCAATGGAGCTTACTGAAGAAGAGAGCATGGACCATCATTGGGATTATATTTATGAACCAGATGCTGAAAAGGCACTTGGGGCATTATTAGTTAGATACATTGAGGCGTTAGTTTATCAAGGCATAGTTGAAAACAACGCATGCGAGCAATCTTCAAGAATGATCGCAATGCATAGTGCGACAGATAACGCTGGAGACATGATTAAAGAGTTAGGATTGATTTATAACAAGGCTAGACAGGCTGCAATTACTCAGGAAATATCTGAAATAGTTGCTGGTGCTGCTGCTGTTTAAAATTTACAAAATAGGAAAAGCAAATGAGTACAGGTAAAATTACACAAATTATTGGCGCGGTAATCGATGTCGAATTTCCATCAGACGCAATACCAAAAGTTTATAACGCTCTAAATGTTACTAAAACAAACCTTACACTAGAGGTCCAGCAGCAGCTTGGAGATAATGTTGTTAGAGCGATTGCTATGGGAGGATCTGAGGGTCTTCAACGTGGCCTTGAGGTGACAGATACGGGTAAGGCGATTGTTGTTCCAGTTGGAACCAAAACACTTGGAAGAATCATGAATGTTCTTGGAGAGCCAATCGATAATGCTGGTGAAATTGGGCAAGAGGCAGATTGGGAAATCCATAGAGCTGCTCCATCTTATGATGAGCTTGCGCCAGCTGCAGAATTACTAGAAACTGGTATTAAGGTTATTGATTTAGTTTGCCCATTTGCTAAAGGTGGAAAAGTTGGTTTGTTTGGAGGTGCGGGTGTTGGAAAGACAGTCAACATGATGGAACTAATTCGAAACATTGCGATCGAGCACTCAGGTTACTCAGTATTTGCTGGAGTGGGAGAGAGAACACGTGAAGGAAATGATTTCTATCATGAAATGAAGGAGTCTAATGTACTAGACAAGGTGTCATTGGTTTATGGACAGATGAATGAGCCTCCAGGAAATAGGCTTCGTGTAGCGTTAACTGGCCTTACAATGGCGGAATACTTCCGTGATGAAGGAAGAGATGTACTTTTATTTATTGATAATATCTATAGATATACACTTGCTGGTACAGAAGTTTCTGCGCTCTTAGGACGTATGCCATCAGCGGTTGGATATCAGCCAACTCTTGCTTCAGAAATGGGCGCTCTTCAAGAGAGAATTACCTCAACTAAGACAGGCTCTATTACATCAATTCAAGCTGTGTATGTTCCTGCTGATGACTTAACTGACCCGTCACCAGCAACAACTTTTGCTCACTTGGATGCAACAGTTGTACTTTCAAGACAAGTTGCAGAGCTTGGAATTTATCCTGCGGTTGATCCATTAGACTCAACTTCTAGACAGCTTGATCCATTAATCGTCGGCCATGAGCACTATGATGTAGCTCGAGGTGTACAGGGTGTTCTTCAGCGCTATAAAGAGTTAAAAGATATTATTGCTATTCTTGGTATGGACGAATTGTCTGAAGAAGACAAGCAGACCGTATCACGAGCTCGTAAAATTCAAAAATTCTTATCGCAGCCTTTCTTTGTGGCCGAAGTTTTTACTGGCTCTCCAGGAAAGTATGTTTCATTGAAAGAGACTATCTCTGGATTTAAAGCCATTCTAGACGGTGAGCATGATGCTATCCCAGAGCAAGCCTTTTATATGACAGGCTCAATTGATGAAGTTAAAGAAAAGGCATCGGAGAACGCATAAATGTCAGTAATCCACGTTGATGTAGTTAGCGCAACTGAGGAAATATACTCAGGAGAAGCAAAATGTGTTTTTGCACCCGCTACTATGGGTGAGATTGGTGTTTATCCAATGCATGTTCCTTTGATTAGTACGCTTAAACCTGGTGAGGTTAGAGTTGAAACTGACAGTGGTATGGAGTCAATTTTTGTATCTGGTGGTATTATTGAGGTTCAGCCTGATGTTGTTACAATTTTTTCTGATACTGCAATCCGAGCTAATGACCTAGATGAATCAAAAGCTCTAGAGGCAAAACAAAGAGCTGAAGAGGCAATGTCAAATGCTCAAGGAGATCAAGACCTTTCTACTACTCAGGCTGCATTGGCTGAGTCACTGGCGCAACTTCAAATGATCACTAAGATGAGGGGCAAAAAGCGTTAGTTAGATTTTAAAAAGAGTTGATCGAAAATCGACTATCTTGTTATCTGATACCATTACGCCTTCTTCTTGAAGGCGTTTTATTTTCACCTCTATATCTGTTGCAAAGCCCCCTAAGTCACCATTAGATTTGACTACTCGATGACACGGCACTTGGGGTGCATAAGGGTTTTTATTCATTGCACTTCCAACTGCTCTATGAGCTTTCGGCCTTCCTATCATTCTAGCCAGACCAGCATAAGTAATTACTTTTCCTTTGGGTACTTTTTTGAGAGCTTCATAGCAATCAGACTGAAATCTAGTCATTTTAAAAAAGACTGCATTAGATCATCATACTTATCTTGAGATTTTATTAAAAAGTCACAGACCTCTCTAACCGCTCCAGAGCCGCCAGCATTGTTTGTAACCATTAGGGCATTTTCTTTTACGAATGAATGTGCATTTGCTACAGCAATAGGTAAAGCAACTTTGGACATAGCTGGAAGATCAATGACGTCATCACCCACAAAGGCGGATTCACTTAAATCAATGGAAAGTTTTTCCGAAAGCTCTTTGAGCGCTTTACCTTTATCTTTTATTCCATGATAGTAATTTTTGACACCAAGAGTTTCAAGCCTATGAGCAACAGAAAGAGTGCTTCTTGCAGTTATGATTGCAACTTCAACACCACATAATTCTAGTAATTTAATCCCACAACCATCCTGAGAATCAAATTTTTTATGCTCAGTGCCATTATCGTCAAAATAAATACCGCCATCAGTTAGCACTCCATCGACATCCAAGATTAAAAGCTTGATACCTCTTGCTATTGATTTGGCTTTAGAATGATTACTCATGATAAATAGCTACCCATTAATTTTTTTGTTAATGTACATTTGTTGAGCAATTGAAAGAATATTATTGGTGACCCAATATAATACAAGTCCTGATGGGAACCAGAGGAAGAAAACGGTAAAGACAATTGGAAGCATTTGCATAATCCTTGCCTGGATTGGATCTGCAGGAGGTGGATTAAGTCTTTGCTGAAACCACATAGATGCGCCCATGATTAATGGTAGGATGAAGTAAGGATCCTTTGCAGCCAAATCTGGCAGATATAAGAAAGGTGTTTGGCGAAGCTCAACCATTTCTATAAGAACCCAGTAAATTGAAATGAATACAGGAATTTGAACAAGAATCGGAAGACAACCAGCAGCAGGATTGATTTTTTCAGTCCTGTAAAGCTCCATGGTTTTTTTACCAATTTTCTGTTTGTCGCCCTCGTATGTTTCTTTAATCTTTTGGAGTCTAGGTGCTAATTTTTTCATCCCAGCCATTGATTTAAAGGATTTTTCAGACAATTTATAGAAGGCAAGCTTAATTGCGAGAGTTACTAAGATAATTGATATGGCCCAGTTTTGAACAAAACTATAAATCCAATGAAGGAATACAGATAAAGGTTTAGCCACTATAAAAAGGAATCCATAGTCAACTGTTTTATCTAGTCCAGGCGCTAGGTTTTCAAGACGAACATGTTCTTTAGGTCCGATGAAGAGCTGATTTTTTCCAATATTGACTGAGGAGCCCGCGGCAATTCTTGAGCTAGGATTCACAGTTGTTAGAAGGAAGTTGTCTCTACTTGATTTGGTTGAGTATGTATGCTTCTCTTTTTCGTTTGGAATCCATGCTGAAAAGAAGTAATGCTGAATCATCGCTGCCCATCCACCGATAGATGTTGTCTTTGGACTTGAGTCAAAGTCTTCAAAATCAATTTTTTCAAAGATTTCCTCGTCATTGTAAATAGCACCACCGTTGAAGTTTTGCATTCCCATCATAAAGCCACCAGATTCTTGCGAAGCACCATGAGCAAGCTGAGTATAGCTACTTACAACGCGGTCAGAAGAGCTGTTATTGTCTATTTGATAGTCAACTTCGATTACATAGCTATCTGGCTTAAAGTGAAAGTTTTTGGTTACAGTGACACCATTATTGTCAGTCCATTTTAGTGGGACAGTCAATTCATTATTACTCCCTAAGAAATATTCTTCTCTTTCTGAAGTATATTCATCTTGATGAGTTGGCATTTGGTCTGCAGGAATCAATCCACTTTGTGCATGGAAAATTCTATCTGGTGAATTGCTTAATAACTCAAATCTTTCTTCAGAATTCAAACTTTCAGGATACGCATTCAGTAAGGCACTAATTATCGTTCCACCCTTGTGTGAAATTTGAAGAGTTAAAAGATCTGTTACAACTGTAGTATATGCTCCAGAATTACTTGGCTCATATATTGCTGGAGTCGAATCTTCTGAGACTTGTAATTCTGCTGTTGGAACATCACTTGGAAGTGGAACATCAGTTATTTCTGTTGAAGAGTTATTAGTAACTAGCTGAGTTTGAGTTATTACATTTCCGTTCTCGTCTACAGACTGAGTAAGCTCCCATTTATCCCAAAGCAAAAAAACAGTTAAAAAAATCGCAATAAAAAGAAAGAGTTTTTGAGTGTTCATAAGTATTTAAATTGTTTTAATTTTTTTTGGGACTGGATCGTAGCTTGCCTCAGACCAAGGATGACATTTGCTTATTCTTTTTGCACCAAGGGTGGCCCCTTTAATGGCTCCATGATACTTAATTGCTTCATATGTGTATTCAGAGCAAGTCGGTATGTGGCGGCAATTATTGCCTAAAATAGGACTGACAACCCATTGATAAATTTTGATGAGAGGTAGAAGTAAGAATTTCATTATAAGTTTGACCTATTTATTGCTTTTTTCATGAGTGAAAGCAGATCATTTGTCATTTCAATATTGTTTATGCTTTGAGCTTTTTTGGCCATTACAACATAGTTCAATTGCCCCAAGCTGTCTTGGTTGACTCGAAAAGTTTCACGAGCGAGTCTTTTTAAATGATTTCTATCGACAGCTCTTCTGTATTCTTTTTTGGATATCGCAAGCCCAAGTCTTGAAAATGAGTATTCAGTTTTACTGGTGACTATTTTCCAAAACTTACTTTGAGAATGGCGCCCTTTTTTGAAAATATATGCGAATTCCTTGGCATTAGTAATACGCACACTTCGAGCAAGCGAGCTAGCCATTGTATTAAGCTGCTAAGCGCTTACGCCCTTTTTTTCTACGTGCACTTAGAATAGCACGTCCAGAACGGGTTTTCATTCTGGCTCTAAAGCCGTGATTGCGTTTACGTTTTAACACGCTCGGTTGGAAAGTTCTTTTCATAATCTATTTATGCCAACAAAAAATTTTGCAATTTTACCATACTTGAATAGAATCGGTATACCTGATAAATGAGAGTTTCTTGGCTGTTAAAGCCTTATTAAGGCCCAATTTATATAAAGATGTGGATAATGAAGGTAACAAATAATTAGTTGCTTTAATTTAGTAATCACTTTATAACTTAAGTGGAGGTTGAAAAAGTGATTGTTGCCCACAAGTAATAAGCAAATAAATAGACTCTTTATAATTTGCGATGGGGGTCTAGTATGAATAAATTTGTAAGATATGTTAATTTTTAAGAGGCTCTATGACTAACAACATTCTTGATGTACTCACTTTTATGTTTGACTTCCTTTTTGAATCTGCTGAGCAAGATTCAACTCAAGAGTTGGATGATGATTTGTTAAAGACACATCTATCTGAAGCTGGGTTTGATTCTGAGAGAATTGAAAAAGCATTAATTTGGCTTGAGAATATTGCAGCGCTCCAAGACGGAAAAATTGCAAGTTTTAATACGGTTCATAATTCGATGCGAATTTATAGTGAGCTTGAAAAAACTAAATTAGATTCCAGGGCTCGAGGCTTCATAATGTTCATGGAAAATATGGGCCAATTAAACCCCAGTCAAAGAGAGATAGTCATTGATCAAGTTATGTCTTTAGAGGATTCAAAGCTTAGTATTGATGATTTGAAATGGGTAGTAATGATGGTTATTGGAAATAGTGCTGAATCGGCTGTTCCATCACAATGGATAGAGTCTATTGTGTTTCATGATGATAACCCTACTCTCCAGTAGGACTTCTTATGTCAAAAAATCTTGTTATTGTCGAATCACCGGCGAAAGCAAAAACAATTGAAAAGTTTTTAGGGCCGGACTATGTTGTTAAATCCAGCATTGGTCACATTAGAGATATGCCCAAGAAAGATATGGGTGTCAGTATTGAGAATGACTTTCTGCCTACTTATGCTATCAGTGCGGATAAGAAAAAAGTTGTTGCCGACTTAAAAAAATCTGCTAAAACTGCTGAGAAAATCTTTTTAGCTACGGATGAGGACCGTGAAGGAGAGGCTATTGCATGGCATCTTCAGCAGGCTCTATCTTTAGATCTAGATACTCCAAGGATTGTATTTCATGAAATAACCAAGGGTGCTATCACGGCGGCAATCAAGAACCCAAGAACAATAAATACTGATCTAGTTGATGCGCAACAAGCTCGAAGAATCATTGACAGGCTAGTTGGCTTTGAGATTTCTCCAGTTCTCTGGAGAAAGATTTCTGGAGCCCGTTCAGCAGGACGAGTTCAGTCTCCAGTTGTAAGATTAGTTGTTGAAAGAGAGCGTGAAATTTCAGCCCATACTCCAATTAGTACTTTTAAAGTTAAAGCAAATCTAGCGAATAAGAACAATCAAAATCTTGAAGTAAAACTCAGTAAAGAATTTAGCTCAAAGGAAGATGCTCTCTCTTTTGCTGAGGCTTTGCTAGAAGCTGACTTAATAGTTGATTTAGTTGACACGAAGCCATCTAAAAGATCACCTAAGGCGCCATTTATTACCTCTACTTTGCAGCAAGAGGCATCACAAAAGCTTGGTTTTTCAGTTAAACAAACTATGTCAATTGCCCAGAACTTATATCGTGAGGGCGCAATTACATATATGAGAACTGACTCATTGAATTTATCTGAAGTTGCAATTACTGCTGCCCAAGAAGAAATTGTCTCGAAATATGGAAAGCAATTTCATCAAGCTAGAAGATATAAAACTAGTTCGAGTGGCGCTCAGGAAGCACATGAGGCTATTAGACCAACTGACCTTACCAAGCCTACTATTCTTGGCCTAGATGACCAATCTTCAAAGTTATACTCATTAATTTATAAAAGAACACTCGCCTCGCAGATGAGCGATGCACAATTACAAAAAACTAAAGTCACTATTAATATATCTGGACGGAGCGAACACTTTATCGCGGATGGTGAGGTGCTCTCTTTTGCTGGATTCCTTGAAGTATATGACTATATGTCCTCTGATGACAAGCTTTTGCCTGAAATAAGTAAGAGTGATATGCTGACCTTGATTGATATGAACTCAAGGGAGTCTTTTTCAAGAGCAAAGCCAAGGTATACGGAAGCATCACTAGTTAAAGAAATTGAACAAATGGGCATTGGAAGGCCATCAACCTTTGCAACTATGATTACAACTGTCCAAGACAGAAATTATGTGGTTAAAGATACGAGAGATGGTATTCAGCGAGAATATCAATGTGTTGAGATCTCAGAGGGCAATATCTCAGAGCTGACACAAACTGAAACGACTGGGGCTGAAAAGAATAAGCTTTTCCCAACCAATGTCGCTTACCTATTGGTAGATTTTTTGCTCAAAAACTTTAGAAATATTATTGGTTATGAGTTCACAGCTAATCTTGAAAGTGATTTTGATCTTATAGCTGAAGAATCGAAGTCCTGGACAGGGGTAGTTCGTAATTTTTACGAGCCTTTTCATGAACAGATCGAGCTGGCTAAAGATATTTCAAGAGACGAGACACATGGCAAAAGAGAGCTAGGGGAAGATCCAGTTTCTGGTAAGCCAGTGAGCGTAAGATTTGGTCGGTATGGTGCATTTGCTCAGATTGGAAGTCAGGATGATGAGGAAAAGCCAACTTTTGCATCATTAAGAACGGGACAAGATATTGAAAATATATCTCTTTTAGAGGCCTTAGAGCTTTTTAATATGCCAAGAACTGTTGGTGAGACTGAAGCTGGCGAGACTATTAAAGCAAACTATGGTCGGTTTGGACCCTACATTCAATATGGCAAAAAATATGTTTCTCTGAAAGAAGAGACTCCAGAGGAGGTTACTTTAGAAACTGCATTAGAGCTAATTGCTGCAAAAGAAAAATTTGATGCAGAGAGGATCATCAAGGTTTATGAGGATTCAGATATCCAAGTACTAAATGGTCGTTTTGGGCCTTACATTTGGAATGGAAAAAAGAGGGGCAAGGGACAGAAAAACGTCACTGTAGCTAAAGTATTTGGAGATAAGGAGCCTGCGGATTTAACCTTAGAAGAATGTAAAAAAGCTATCGAAGGAAAAATTAAGGCAAAAGCCAAGCCAAAAAAAAGAAAAAAGAAAGCTTCTCCTAAGACAAAAAAATAAGTCAGATTTCAAGATCTCCATTTATTTCATCCAACGGAATAGAAGCCTGTGAGAAAATCTAAATATAAATACAAAATAACTTCCAATGACAAAAGTTAAGATTTGTGGATTTACGGACCCTAAAAATGCAAGAGATGCCGCAATTGCTGGCGTAGATGCAATTGGTCTTGTTTTCTATGATAAATCACCAAGAAATGTGGAGATTCATAGAGCACAACAGATTATTGATGAATTGCCACCCTTTGTTAATAGAGTTGGATTATTTGTCAATGCAAACCCAAGTTTCATTGATGAAGTTCTTTGCGAGGTACCTCTCGATACACTTCAATTTCATGGTGATGAAGGCCCTCTTGACTGTACTCAGTATCAAATGCCGTTTATTAAGTCATTGCGAGTGAAGCCAGAGACTCATGTTGAAGAAGTAGCTGAACAATTTTCAAGTGCAAGTGCGATTCTCCTTGATTCATACAACCCCTCTTCTTATGGCGGCACTGGGGAGGCCTTTGATTGGTCCCTAGCTTGCGTTGATATATCGTTACCTATTATTCTTGCTGGGGGATTAAATCAAGACAATGTGTCTGCTGCGATTAGTCAAGTTAAGCCATACGCTGTAGATGCTTCCAGTGGTGTTGAAAGTGCTCCAGGGGTTAAGGATATTGATAAAATAGTAGCTTTTATAAGAAATACAAATTCATGAGTTATAACCTCCCAGATGAAAATGGTCATTTTGATCAATATGGTGGCATTTTTGTTGCAGAAACCCTTATGTCTGCAGTAACAGAATTAAACGAAGCCTATGAAAAATACAAAGATGATCCAGAGTTCCTGAAAGAGTTTGAGTATGATCTTAAGCATTATGTAGGAAGAGAAACACCACTTTACTATGCTGAGAACTTAACAAAAAAGATTGGTGGCGCTAAGATTTATTTAAAACGTGAAGACTTAAATCATACGGGTGCACACAAAGTCAACAACACAATTGGCCAAGCTTTGCTCGCTAAGAGGATGGGTAAAACTCGTATCATCGCAGAAACTGGTGCTGGCCAACATGGCGTGGCATCAGCCACTATTGCAGCAAGATTAGGTCTAGAGTGCGTCGTCTACATGGGTGAGGTTGATGTAGTCAGACAGGTTCAGAATGTTTATCGCATGAAGCTTCTTGGTGCAACTGTAGTTCCAGTATCTTCAGGTTCAAAAACACTGAAAGATGCTTTAAATGAGGCAATGAGAGACTGGGTGACTAATATTGATGACACCTATTATATTATCGGAACTGTAGCTGGTCCTCATCCCTATCCAATGCTTGTAAGGGACTTTCAAAGCGTCATCGGTAAAGAGGCCAAAGAACAATTTGATCAGCAAGTTGGAGGTCTTCCTGATGCCATCATTGCTTGTGTTGGAGGAGGCTCAAATGCAATTGGGCTTTTCCACCCTTTCATTGAAGATACTTCGGTCAGAATTATTGGTGTTGAAGCTGGAGGACGAGGCATCGATCTCGGACCTGATGCTCATGCTGCGCCGCTAACAGCTGGAAGTGTCGGTGTTTTGCATGGAAATAGAACTTACTTAATGGAAAATGAAAGTGGTCAAATAATTGAGGGGCACTCAATTTCTGCTGGCCTTGATTACCCTGGAGTTGGTCCTGAGCATGCTTACCTAAAAGATATTGGCAGAGCTGAATATGTTGCTATTACTGATAAGGAAGCCTTAGAGGCCTTTCATCTTTTAACTGAAGTTGAGGGGATTATCCCAGCACTTGAGCCCGCCCATGCGATTGCTTATGCAGTGAAATTAGCTAAAGAGTGGTCCAGTGATAAGTCTATTATCATTAACCTCTCAGGTAGAGGTGACAAAGATATGCAAACGATTGCTGAGGTCGAAGGTATTGAATTTTAATACCTGACTTCCAATAATTCTCTTATACTGTTTAGTTTAGAAAATAGCTTGGAGAGGTATGGAAGAAAGTCAACCGATTAGCAGAGAGCGCTCCTTAGTTTTTTCAATCTACTTAGTTGCTGTATTTCTAAATGCCTTTGTGGACTTAGGCCACAAGATCATTATTCAAAATACTATCTTTATGATTTATGGTGAGCAACAGCAAATCATTTTGACTGCTGTTGTAAATGCCATGATTTTGGTGCCATTTATCCTTCTTTTTACAATGTCTGGGTACCTTTCTGACAGATTTGCAAAGACAAGTGTGATGCGTTTTAGTGCCTTTTCAGCAGTCTTAATTACCTTAGGAATTACATACTGTTACTACAATGGTTTGTATAAAACTGCATTTGGCTTCACGCTTCTCCTTGCAACTCAAAGCGCAATATACTCACCTGCTAAAATGGGATACATTAAGGAGTGTCTTAGTAAAGCAGGTTTGAGTAAAGGTAATGCATATCACTCATCAGTTGTGTTGATTGCAATTCTGTTGGGCACAGTATTTTTCTCTTATTTATTTGAAGCCTACTTAGGGACAATGCAGGTTACAACTCCTGAGGAGATTCTCATGAAAATAGCCCCAGTAGGCTGGGTTTTAGTTGGACTATCAACGGTTGAATTCTTGGCAACTCTTGGAACTCGTTTCTACCCATCCAAGTTGAGTGAAGTAAAGCTTTCAATCGGAAAGTTAATCTCATTTCATTATTTATCCACAAACTTTAAAGCCATGAGGGCTAATGAAATAGTTTGGTATTCTATTTTGGGCACAGCTATTTTTTGGGGTATGTCGCAGAACTTAGTGGCCGTTATTCCTGCTCATGCCAAGGTCAATTTTGGGGTAGAGAGTCCACTGGTGGTTAATGCAATGCTTGCCTCATCAGTCATTGGAATTATGATTGGGGCGTTTTTATCTGGTAGAAAGAGTTTTAATAAAATTCGCATTAATAACATTTATACAGGATCAACCATGATTACGGTGTGCGCTATTTTGGTGCCAGTAATCTCAAGTCTTAGTTTTATTCCAAACTCTTCAGCACTTATTTTGGTTACCTCTGTCATATTGTTATTTGGGGTTGGTGCTGGCATGATGATTGTTCCACTTAATGCTTTAATGCAAGCCAACTCTCCAGAAGATGGCCTAGGCAGCATGCTTGCAGGAAAGAATTGGCTTCAAAATATCGCGATGATAAGTCTTTTAATCTTTACAGTTTTTCTTGCAAATCTAAGCTTTGGAAGTGAGTTTATTCTTTACTTCAATGCTTTCATTGCAGTTGTTGGATTTAGTATTGTATTGAGAAAACTCAAAGCCATTCTATAAATATGCGTCAACTTGCAGGGCTCCTTTTATTTGGGTGGCGATATCGATTAAAAGTTCATGGACTTGAAAATTTACCAAAGAGCGGCCCTGTCTTACTTCTAGGTAATCATATTAGCTACATTGATTTTGCTTTTATTCAGTGGGCAATTCCAAGAACAATAAGATTTGTTGTGCATGATGATTATTATAGTAAACCTATTTTTAATTGGATTTTAAGAGGCGTGGGTGCCGTTTCCATTAAGCCTGAGAATAGTAGAAATGCTATGCAAAATATCATCAACTTATTAAATGACGATTGTGTTGTTGGTTTGTTCCCAGAGGGCCATGTTTCAACTACTGGGGAGTTGAGTGATTTAAAAAGAGGATTTGAAAAAGTTTTGTCTCAATCAAAGGATGGAGTCAATGTTGTTCCTTTTGCAGTAAACAATATGTGGGGTAGTTTTTTCTCAAAAGCTCCTAGATCAGTAAAAAGAGGCATGGGGTTTAGTTTTCGACGAGAGATCAATGTTAGTATTGGAAAAGCCTTAGATTCTAGCGCGACAAAGGAAGAAGTAAAAAGAGGTATTGGTAATCTGCTTTATCAGTGATATCATAATTGTAACAAAGTTAAATAAGGAGTTTGTATGAAAAAAATTATTGTAGTTGGGGCGACAGGAAGGCTTGGAAGTGTTGTAGTTGAAGGTCTTAAAGACTATGAAGTGATTCGTGCTGGTCGCTCTGGACCTGATTTAAAAATTGATGCTCTAGACTTTGCAAGTGTCTCGGATGCATTTGCATCAATCGGGTCTTTCGATGGCTTAGTTTCATGTGCTGGTGTTCGGGCTCCTTTCAAACCATTTGAAGAATTGACCATGGAAGATTTTGCTCTTGGGCTATCTAATAAGTGCTTTAGCCAACTCAATTTAGCAAAAGCCGCAATTCCCTATCTAAGTGAAAATGGTACGATCACTTTGACCAGTGGAATCATCGGAGATGAGCCTATTTTGGGAGGTTCTGCCGCTGCTGCTGCAAATGGTGCATTAAATATGTGCGTTTCAACATTGGCTGCAGAGTATGCAGGTAGGCTCAGAATTAATATAGTTTCGCCATCTATTATTGAGAACTCCGTTGACCACTATGGAATGATTTTCGATGGATTTGAACCCACTTCAGAGAAACGAATTATTGAGGCTTATAGGAGGACGATTTCTGCACCGATAAGTGGAAGAGTGCTTTCTCAAACTAGAACCCTTTAGTTCTTCATTAAAACTTTAATTGTCAAAAGCATTATTTAAGATTCATCTTGAATCTTAAATAGTCACTAATATGTCAAAAAAAGTTAACAAACGACTATATTTGTTAAAAAAAAGTTAACAAACGACTATATGTATTCGTGTATATTTCAGATTATCGTAGTTAATATATAGCTATGATAATTTAAAAACATAAGGGAGAAACTATGAAAATATTTAATATTATTATGGGCGCATTCTTGGCAGTTGGCTCAAGTTCTATATATGCAGCACCCATAACTGAGTTAGGTTCGCCTGAAGGTGAACTTAATATAGTAGCATGGGCTGGCTATATTGAAAGAGGTGAGACCATGGAGGCATTTGATTGGGTAACTTCATATGAAAAATCCACAGGATGTAACGTAAAGGTTAAGACTGCTGGCACATCTGATGAGATGGTTGCCTTGATGAACCAAGGAGGTTTTGATATTGTCACAGCCTCTGGTGATGCAAGTCTAAGGCTTATCGCAGGTAAAACTGTTCAAGAAATAAATACAGACCTAATACCAAGCTGGGGTACTATTGATGAGAGACTTCAAGATGCAGTCTGGCATACTGTAGATGGTAAGCATTATGGTACGCCATACATGTGGGGGTCAAATGTTTTAATGTATAACACTGAGGCATTTGGTGGAGAGGTTCCAGATAGCTGGAATGTTGTTTTCGAAGAACAAACTCTTGCAGATGGTCAAAGTAATAAAAACAGAGTCCAAGCGTTTGATGGACCAATTCATATTGCTGATGCTGCGATGTACTTAATGTACCATAATCCATCGCTGGGTATTAAAGACCCGTATGAGTTAACTAATGAGCAATATCAAGCTTCGCTTGACTTATTACGTCAACAAAGGGAGATAGTAGGAAGATACTGGCATGACGCCTTTATGCAAATGGATGATTTTACCAATGAAGGATTTGTGGCCTCTGGCTCATGGCCTTTCCAGGTAAACCTTTTAAGACCAAATGTTCCTATTAGTAGTGTTATTCCTAAAGAAGGAGCAACGGGATGGGCTGATACAACAATGGTTCATGCAGATGCTGAAAACTTAAATTGTGCCTATCTATGGATGGAGCATCAGTTGAGCTCTAATCTGCAGAGTGATTTAGCAGCATGGTTTGGGGCTGTTCCAGTTGTTCCATCAAAATGTGTTGGGTCAGAATTGCTTGGTCCTGAAGGTTGTAAAATAAATGGTATAGATAACTTTGATAAGATTTACTTTTGGAAGACTCCGGTCGCCTCATGTAAAACTCAAGAAAGTTGTGTGCCATACTACAAGTGGGTTACTGATTACATTGCAGTACTCGGCGGTAGATAATTTCTTCATAACTTAATAAAAAAAGGGGGGTAACTCCCCCTTTTTTTTGATTGTATTATGCTAAAAGCTTTAAATTTAGAGAATATTAATAAGTCTTATGGTTCTATCCAAGCCCTAAGAGATATTAATTTAACCATAAGTGATGGAGAGTTTTTTTCTTTACTCGGCCCTTCTGGCTCTGGAAAAACAACCTGTCTCAAGGTTATTGCTGGGTTTGAAGCGCCTGATGAAGGGAGTGTAGTTATCTTTGATCAGGAAGTTACAAATATTCCACCATTTAAGCGTCAGGTTAATACAGTATTTCAAGACTATGCACTATTTCCTCATATGAATGTGAGACAAAATGTTGGCTATAGCCTCAAAGTGCAAAAGCTCAAAGGCCCATCAATTGAAAAAAGTATAGATGAAATCCTCGAGATTGTGAATCTGACAGGCTATGATTTTAGAAAGCCGAGTGAGCTTTCGGGAGGACAAAGACAAAGGGTTGCATTAGCTAGAGCTCTAGTTAACAAGCCTAAAATTTTGTTGCTTGATGAGCCACTAGGTGCTTTGGACCTTAAACTGAGAGAGAAAATGCAGATTGAATTGAAAAATATCCAGCGTCAATTCAAAATTACCTTTATCTACGTAACTCATGATCAGCAAGAAGCACTTAGCATGAGTGACAGAATTGCAGTATTTAACGATGGAAAGATAGAGCAAGTTGATACACCTGCAAATATATATAGCAAACCAATAAATTCATTTGTAGCTGACTTTATTGGAACTACTTCAATATTTGATAAAGTATCAGCAATGAATCTTTTTAATTTAGACAGTGCATTTTCAGTAAGGCCAGAAAATGTGCTTATTTTCGATAAAGAAAAGGACCTAATTGGTATAAATAAAAATGAGTATTTTATTGCCAATGGAACAGTTATAGATTGTCAGTTTCAAGGCTCTCATCTTAAGATTACTTTCTCCACTGATGCAAATTCTAAACTCAGTGCATTTAAATCTTTAGAAGGAAATATCAATCAGATATATGATGTTAATTCTAAACATTTAATTGCTTGGAAAAGGTCTGATATTACTATCTTAAATGAATAATTTCCTCGACTCTTTTTCAAATTTTGCTTTCAGGAATAAAAATTTTATTTTTTTGTCCTTTCTTATCATTCCCCTTCTTTGGTTGGGAGTTGTATATCTTGGTTCTTTATTAATTTTTTTAGGCCATTCTTTTTTTCATCTTGATGGTTTTACTGGCCAAATCGTTTACGAATTTAGTTTTAAAACACTTCTTGAGCTTTTTAGTTCACCAGCAAATATAGATATCCTTATAAGAACAGTTGTTCTTGCAGCTTGCGTCACGATTGGTTCAGCAATAATTGGATTTCCAATTGCTTACTATATGGCTAAATTTACTTCACCAAAAGTCAAAATATTTCTTTTTATTGCAATTATGCTCCCTTTATGGTCAAGCTATTTAGTTCGAGTCTATTCTTGGAAGCTAATTTTGGCGAAGGAGGGAATAATAAATTGGTTTTTTGAAAAGTTAAATCTTGAATGGCTTCTTGATAGCATTCTATCGACTCCAGTAATTGGAGGGCCTTCATTATCAATTTCATATATTGGGATGTTTTTAGTTTTTACTTATATATGGCTTCCATTTATGATTTTGCCTATCCAGGCATCTTTGGAGAGGGTTCCTAACTCTCTGATTAATGCTTCACATGACTTGGGAGCAAATAAAAGACAGACTTTTTATAAGGTAATTTTGCCTTTAGCCCTTCCAGGCGTTATTGCAGGATCGATTTTTACTTTCTCTTTGACTTTAGGAGACTATATCATTCCATATATCATTGGGACGTCGAAATTTTTTATAGGTCAAGCGGTCTACACGCACCAAGGAACTGCTGGAAACATTCCACTAGCTGCAGCCTTCTCACTTGTGCCAATCTTGGTAATGGTTATTTATATTTATTGTGCAAAAAGAATGGGAGCATTTGATGCTCTTTAAGAAAGGGTCAATTAATAAACTTAATCAAGCTGGACTTGGGTTGAGATTTGGCGCGATAGCGGGACTCCTTTTTCTTCATATACCTTTATTACTTATAATTCTATATGCTTTTACTACTGAAGATAAATCCTATCAGTTCCCACCCCCTGGCTATACTCTTAAATGGTTTGAAGTTGTATTAAATAGGCAAGACATTTGGAATGCTGTGGGATTATCAATGCGTATTGCAATTATCTCTACATTTGTAGCAATAATTCTTGGAACCCTAGCAGCTGGGGCTCTTTACAAGAAATCTTTCTTTGGTAAAAGCTCAATAACTATTTTGATTATTTTGCCAATTGCACTTCCTGGAATAATTACTGGAATATCTTTAAGAAGCACCTTTGGTGTGATGGGGATTCCTTTTAGTACATGGACTATTATTATTGGACATGCTACTTTCTGCATGGTAGTTGTCTATAACAATGTTGTAGCAAGACTAAGAAGAACATCGCCAAATTTAATTCAGGCATCGATGGATCTTGGAGCAAACAACCTACAAACATTTTTTTATGTTATTCTTCCTAATATGGGCACAGCCATACTTGCTGGGGGTATGTTAGCTTTTGCATTGTCTTTTGATGAAGTTATTGTAACTACCTTTACTGCTGGACAACAAACAACCCTTCCAATATGGATGTTTTCAGAATTAATAAGGCCAAGGCAAAGACCAATAACAAATGTTGTAGCTGTTTTTATTATGTTTATAACCTTTATACCTATTGTTTTTGCGAGTTATATGGCAAGTAAAACATCTGAGTCTGAAGGGTCAACAAAATAATGAATTTCAAAAGGAGTAAATATGAAAATCAAACAATTAATCAATAATGAACTAGTTTTAGGAGATGGGCCAAAAGAGAAAATAATAAACCCGTTTAACTCTGAAATAATTACAGAGATACCTCAATCTTCAGTTGAACAGGTTGAGCTTGCAGTCCAATCTGCCAAATCTGCCTTTACTTCATGGTCTCAAACCACTCCAGCTGATAGGTCTGCAATGCTTCTCAAGGTTGCAGATATGATTGAGGAGAATGCTGAAGAAATAGCAAGAATTGAGTCGTTGAATTGTGGAAAACCATATCATTTAGTTTTAAATGATGAGGTTCCAGGCGTTGCAGATGTCTTTAGATTTAATGCTGCAGCCTGCAGAACAATGCAAGGCTTAGCTGCAGGAGAGTATCTCGAGGGTTTTACAAGCATGATTCGAAGAGATCCAATAGGAGTGGTTGGTTCAATTGCTCCATGGAACTATCCCCTAATGATGGCTGCATGGAAGTTAGCACCAGCTCTAGCTACTGGCAACACTATAGTTCTTAAGCCATCTGAGCAAACTCCACTTACAGCTCTTTATATAGTAGATATTCTTGCAGAAATTTTTCCTAAGGGGGTTGTAAATGTTATTTATGGAATTGGCGAAACTGTTGGTTCAGCGCTTATAAATAATCCAAATGTTCAGATGATTTCATTAACAGGTGACGTAAGTACTGGAAAGAAAGTTCTTGAAGCTGCAAGCCATAGTATTAAAAAAACACATTTAGAATTAGGTGGTAAAGCTCCAGTCATAGTTTTTGATGATGCTGATATAGAGCTTCTAATCGAGGGAGTTAAGGATTTTGGATATTACAATGCTGGACAAGATTGCACAGCTGCTTGCAGAATGTTTGTAGATAAGAAAATCTATGAAAAAGTTGTTTCTGAATTAACCTCTGCAGTGAATACCATTGGATATGCTAATGATGATGATAGTAAAAATGATATACCACCTTTAATTACTGCTGAACATTTAGATAGGGTTTCTGGATTCATTGAAAAGGCAAAGTCCTCTAAGAATACAGAAATTACCACTGGTGGCTATGCAAGAGAAGGCAAGGGTAATTTTTATACTCCAACAGTAGTTGCAGGAGCAAGTCATAGTGATGAAATTGTTCAAAAAGAAGTATTTGGACCTGTAGTTTCAGTAACACCTTTTTCAGATGTAGAGGATGCTATTGGGTGGGCTAATGATTCACCGTATGGTTTGGCATCATCAGTTTGGACAAAGGATATTTCAAAAGGGATGTCAACTGCGGCAAGACTTCAGTATGGATGCACATGGGTTAATACTCATTTCATGCTTGCATCTGAGATGCCGCATGGTGGTGTCAAAACTTCTGGCTATGGAAACGATTTGTCTATCTACTCACTAGAAGACTATACAAGTATTAGGCATGTCATGGTTAACATAGGGGCGTAATTCCAACTTAAAATCCTGTTAAAAGTTTGACTGCGTCGCAGTCTATTTCCTTTTTTCAGGATAAAGTCTATTTTTAAAAAAATTCAATAGAAACCATCAATTTTTTTGATTGAGTTAAACTATTTTTTGAACTATCATGAGAGAACTAGGTTCAATGTTTGATTGAATTGATAAAGAAGATTGAGGTTTCTATGCCAAGTCAAAAAAGAGGAAAAGGAGGTCGTTCGGCAAAAATTGCACAACGAAAAAAATCAGAGCAGATTGATCCTCCAAGATATTTAACGCGAAATATCAAGTGTTATGACATGCTGAGCGAAGAAGAGCTATCAAAAATTGATGATCATGTAGATTGGATTCTTAAAGAGGTTGGTCTCGAGTTTTGGGATGATCAAGAGTCATTAAGCTTATTCAAAGAAGCGGGCGCAACCGTTAAAGGAAGCCACGTAAGGTTTGATAAAGGCCTGATACAAAATCTTTGTAAAACTGCTCCAAGTGAATTTGAAATGCTTGCCAGAAACCCCAAAAGGTCAACGATATTTGGGGGCAATAAATTGGTCCTAGGCCCCGCGTATGGCTCTCCTTTTGTATATGATCTCAAGGGTGGGAGGCGGCAAGGCAACATGCAAGATTTCAATAACCTGATAAAGCTTTCACATATGAGTCCATGGCTTCATCACACTAGCGGAACCAACTGCGAGCCAGTTGATATTCCTGTTAATAAACGCCATCTGGATATGGTTTATTCACATATTAAGTATTCTGATAAGCCTTTTATGGGCTCAGTAACTGCACTTGATAGAGTAGAAGACTCAATCAATATGGCTCGTATTGTTTTTGGCGACGATGTCCTGGATAAAAACTGCGTTATTCAGGGGAATATTAATGTTAATTCCCCTTTGGTCTATGACAAAACAATGACTGATGCTTTAAAAGGCTACGCAAGAGCTAACCAAGGTGTTGTCATAACGCCATTTATTTTAGGCGGTGCAATGTCACCAGTCACGATGCCAGCTGCTATTGCCCAAGCGCATGCAGAAACACTGGTTGGAGTTGCTCTCACACAGCTAGTAAGGCCAGGATCTAGCGCAGTTTATGGAAACTTCTTGACAACAATGGATTTGAAGTCAGGAGCACCTACTTTTGGAACGGCTGAGTCAAGTCTTGCAACCTATGCGGTTGGACAGATGGCAAGAAGAGTCCGTTTGCCATTTAGAGCGGGCGGTCACTATACTGCTTCAAAGGTCGCTGATGCACAGGCTATGCAAGAGTCAGTGGATTCAATGTATCCGGCAATTCTTGCTGGTGCTAACTTTATGCACCAGGCTGCTGGCTGGCTTGAAGGAGGGCTAGTTGTTGGTTATGAAAAGTTCATACTTGACTGTGATCGACTTGGGATGCTTCATCGTATGTTTGAGGGGCTGACTATAGATGAGAATTCTCTAGCGACTAGTGCCTTTAAGGAAAATGCACCTGGTGAGAATTTCTTGGGAACACAGCATACAGCTGAAAACTTTGAAACTGCAAACTATCGAGCAGAGCTTCCTGATAACAACTCCTATGAGCAGTGGGTGGAAGATGGATCGAAAGATTCTGAGCAAAGAGCTTATGAGCGTTGGAATCAGATGTTAGAGGAGTATGAAGAGCCACCTCTAGATGAGTCTATAGACGAGGCCTTGATAGACTATATGGCCAAGAAAAAAGAAAGTATGGCGGATGAGTGGTATTAGACTTTATCCCCGACTGCGCGGCTGATTCCTTCTGGAGCAGGTAGTTTTTTGTGCGCGTTATAAATGCGCTCCATTCTATCCAGGACTATATCGCTAGGCATGCTTGCACCTCTTGTTTTTAAGTCTACATGAATCAACATATGTTCAGCAGTTGCCAGCAGCCTTCCATCGTCATGATGAAGCCAGTGAAAGAGGTGAAGTTTTTTATTTTGACCAACAATCACTTGTGTTTTTGAATAGATTTTTTCTCCAATCAGCACTTCATCCAGATGTCTGATATGAGTTTCTACTGTAAAGTAAGAGCCTACATTGGCAATATATCCTTCATCAACTCCAATAATCTTCATTAACTCCGTTGTTGCCTCAGAGAAACAATCAAGGTAGCGCGCCTCAGTCATGTGGTCATTATAATCTGCCCAATCCTTAGGTATGTAAGTCGAATAAGTATCAATGGGCTGTGATAAATTAAGCTCCGAAAATTCTAGTTTTTTTACTGAGCTCGATAGAGCCTCATCGTATTCTTTTAAAACATTTCCAGCACCCCATCGATTCTCTTTAAGTGCTTTTAAAAAATCAACCAAGTTGTCATCTCGCTTCTGCATTAGTTCATCAATACTATACTGCCCAGATTGAGCATCAGATTGGTTTGACACCTTGTCAACGAGCTCATCAGTGAACTCAGGAACATCCATTAGGTGAGTCCAAGGCCATTCAAGACATGGACCAAATTGAGAAATAAAATGACGCATGCCGGCTTCACCACCGGCTAACCTGTAAGTTTCAAAAAGACCCATCTGAGCCCACCTTAAGCCAAATCCATAACGAATTGCATCATCAATTTCCTCCGTTGTCGCAACATTATCATTAACTAGCCACAAAGCCTCTCTCCAAACTGACTCAAGCAGTCTGTCTGCAATAAAGGCAGGTATCTCTTTTTTAATATGAAGAGGAAACATCCCTATATGTGTAAAAATAGTTGAGGCTTTTTCGATCACTTCATGAGATGTTTGCTTTCCGCCCACTAGCTCTACTAGTGGCAATAGATAAACTGGATTAAATGGATGTGCAACTATCAGCCGCTCTGGATGTTTCATTTCTGACTGCAGATCTGAGGGCAGTATTCCTGAAGTTGACGAAGTGATAATTAAATCTTTAGAGCCATTAGATTCAATTTCATCATAAACAGATTGCTTTGCAGAGAGTCTTTCTGGAACTGCTTCAATTATTATGTCTGAAGATTTAGCAACATCAGATACTGCTGTTGCAAATGCAAGACTACCCTTCTCGGGGAGCTTTGACTTGAGTAAGTTTTTGTATGCCCTTTCAGCATTTTGAATAACTTTATCGACGTTTGTAGGAGCATCTTTTGAAGGATCAAATACACAAACATTAACACCATTTAGAAGAAGACGAGCTATCCATCCACTTCCAATAACGCCCGCTCCAATAACACCTGCAGACTTTATCTGAGCCATACTTAACCCCAGCGCTTCTCTAATTTTAAGTTCTTACGAACTTGCTCAGGGCCGAGTAAAGTGCACCCCATTCCTTCAGCTGTTTGAACTGCTTTTTTAACTAGATCACCGTTCGTAGCAAGAACTCCTTTCTTGAGATATATATTATCTTCTAAACCAACACGTATATTGCCACCCGCAAGAACTGCCATGGCTACAAAAGGTAACTGATTTCTACTAATTGAAAAGGCTGAAAAAGTCCAATCTTTGGGAATACTTGAAGTCATCGCTAAGAATGTATGCATATCATCTGGAGCGCCCCATGGGATTCCCATGCAGAGCTGAATCATTACCGGATCATCAATTAATCCTTGGTTCTTGAGCCATATTGCCAGTTGTAAATGACCTGTATCAAAACATTCAATCTCAGGCCTGACTCCAAGCGCCTGAACCTGACGAGCCATTTCTTGAAGAACAGACGAGGTGTTGGTCATTACATAATCACCATGACCAAAATTCATTGTGCCACAATCAATGGTACAAATTTCTGGAAGGAGATTGCGTACATGTTCCAGTCTTTCTGTTGCTCCAACCATGTCAGTGCCAGCTTCATTTAGAGGAAAAGGCTTTTCAGCTGATCCAAAAACAATATCACCACCCATTCCAGCAGTAAAGTTGATGACCATGTCAACGTTTGATTTCTTGATTATGTCGATCACCTGACTATAGAGATCAGGATCACGAGCTGGGACACCTGTTTTAGGATCTCGAACATGAATGTGAACAATTGCTGCACCAGCTTCAGCTGCTTCGATGCAAGAATCGGCAATTTGCTGCGGCGTAATAGGAACCTTATCAGATCTTCCAGTTGTGTCACCTGAGCCGGTAACAGCACAAGTAATAAAGACTTCTCTCGATGGTTGCAGGTTTGTCATATTCTTCTCCCCTTAAATAGAAATTTGAATTTTATTTCAAAATTCACATTAAACAATAGTTAATTAAGTATTTTTTTTGCATAGGATTGCAACATTATCTTTCAAAGAAAAAACCTTGTGCTATAATATTTTGCAATCGTATGCATTTTGCATACATTCCTTAATTTATAAGAATTAGTTTACACAAGAATATTATGGCAGAAATTGAATTAAAAAATCTTACAAAACGATGGGGTAGTTTTGTAGGTGTAGACAACTTTAACCTTACTATACCTGATGAAGAGTTTTTAGTTTTGTTAGGGCCTTCAGGTTGTGGTAAGACAACGACAATGAGAATGATTGCTGGCTTAGAGAATGTTACAAGTGGCGAGGTTTTAATTGATGGAAATGTTGTTAACTCCCTTGAGCCAAAAGACCGAGATGTTGCCATGGTATTTCAATCTTATGCGCTATACCCCAACATGACAGTCTATGAAAATATTCGTTTTCCTTTAAAGGTCAGAAAAATTGATAAATCTCTCCATGATGAGAAAGTGATGAGAGCCTCAGAAATGGTTGAACTGAATGATTATCTTCACAGAAAACCAGCAGAGCTCTCTGGAGGCCAAAGGCAAAGAGTTGCATTAGCAAGGGCAATTGTAAGAGAGCCAACAGTCTTTTTGATGGATGAGCCATTATCAAATCTTGATGCTAAATTACGTGTTTCCACTCGTGCACAAATAAAAAATCTACAGCACAGTTTAAAAGTTACAACTATTTATGTGACACATGATCAGGTAGAAGCTATGACTTTGGCAGATAGAGTTGTGGTAATGAATGCTGGAATCGTTCAGCAAGTTGGAACACCTCAAGAAATATACAACAAACCCGCCAATAGTTTCGTAGCCAGCTTTATTGGATCCCCAGCCATGAATCTATTGAAAGGTTCAATTTCGGACGGTGTTTTCACATGTGACGGCGTAAAGATTGATGGTCTGAGTAAAAAACATAAGGGTAAGGTTACACTCGGATTTAGAGCTGAGGATGCTGTCATTGTTAAGTCAAAAGGTGCAATTTCCGCCCCAGCATTTTCAATGGAGCTTCTTGGAGATATGACAATGGTTTCCATTAAATCTGGAGGAGAGTTGATTTCAATTAAGTCTGATAAAAATTATCACGTTGATATTGGCTCTGAGGTTATGGCAAATATCTCTGCTAATTTATGCCTATTGTTCGACAGTGAATCAGGACAAATGCTAGATAACTAGAGATGGAGATATAGGATGAGTTATGATGAAAAATCCCAAAAAACCCTTGCAGTAGTTAAGGCAATGGAAGAAGCATTGGGAGCTAATTCAAATAGTATGGACAAGCACTTTCATAAAGATTTTCGATGGATGGGCAATCAAGGATGTGGAACAAAAAACAATCTTGAAGAGTTTCGAAACAACTGGCAGCTCCCTTTAAGAGCAGCTTTTACAGATAGAATATACAAAACAGACAAGTTTCTTGTGGACGGTGAATGGGCTTCATGTTTTGGGCACATCGACGCTGTTCATAGTGGAGAATTCATGGGTATTAAACCTACAAACAAGCGCGTGAAAATTCATTACACAGATTTTTGGGAAGTTAGAGATGGTCTCATTATCGATAATTGGGTCAATGTAGATTTCCCCAGTATTCTTGCCCAACTTGGAGTTGATGTTTTTAATGGCCAGGGCTGGGAGGCTTTTGATCGGGGTGAGGCTGAACCACCCAAACCTAATTAATTGGAATTACTATGGCTATATATTATTTAAAAAAAGGAAAAACTGCTGAAGATAAAGCAATCGACGATGCTCAGGTGAGTGAGGTAGTTAAAAATACTCTTCAAGTTATTGAAGAAAAAGGCGATGCTGCTGTAAGAGAGTTCTCAGAAAAGTTTGATAATTACTCACCAAAATCATACAAACTAAGCTCAGCTGAGATTGATAGTCTTATTGCGAATGTGTCTGATAGAGACATGAAAGACATTAAGTTTGCTCAAGAACAAGTGAGGAACTTTGCACAAGCTCAAAGAGACTCGATGCAAGATATCGAAGTAGAAACAATGCCAGGCGTTATCCTTGGGCACAAAAATATTCCCGTTCAGTCAGTCGGCTGTTATGTGCCAGCAGGTAAGTTCCCAATGGTCGCCTCTGCACATATGTCGGTTGTTACTGCTAGTGTTGCCAAGGTTCCTAGGATTGTAGCTTGCACTCCGCCCTATCAAGGTCAGCCTAATGCAGCGGTCATTGCTGCAATGCACCTTGGTGGAGCCCATGAGATTTATGTGATTGGCGGCATTCAAGCAGTTGGTGCTATGGCCTTAGGCACTGAAACGATTGCCCCAGTCGATATGCTGGTAGGTCCCGGTAATGCATATGTGGCTGAAGCTAAAAGACAACTTTTTGGACGAGTTGGAATTGATCTTTTTGCTGGTCCAACAGAGACCATGGTGATTGCAGATGAGACCGTTGATGCTGAATTATGTGCAACTGATCTATTGGGCCAAGCTGAGCATGGCTATAACTCGCCAGCGGTCCTAGTAACTAATAGTCAGGAGCTTGCAGATGAGACTCTTAATGAGGTTGATCGAATACTCACCATTCTTCCTACAGCTGATACTGCCGGCGTTAGTTGGGAGGAGTACGGGGAGGTTGTAGTCTGTGATACATATGATGAAATGCTTCAGGTTGCTAATGAGATTGCTTCTGAGCATGTTCAAGTAATGACTGATCGTGATGACTGGTTTTTGGATAATATGCACTCTTATGGTGCCTTATTTTTAGGGCCAAGAACTAACGTATCAAATGGTGATAAAGTGATTGGAACTAACCATACGCTTCCTACAAAAAAAGCGGGACGTTACACTGGCGGTCTTTGGGTTGGTAAGTATCTTAAAACACATAGCTACCAAAAAATTACAACGGATGAAGCTGCTGTCAAGATTGGCAGATACTGCTCAAGACTCTGTATGCTTGAGTCTTTTGTTGGTCACGCAGAGCAGGCTAACATCAGAGTTAGGCGTTATGGTGGTGAAGATGTGCCCTATGGCAAAGCTGCTCAATAAGCCTAGTTTGCAATCAACCAATAAAGCCCTTGTATTTATTAAGGAGCGCAATAAATGATTGAATTACCTATGACGCCTTCATTGAGACTGGATGGCTTCAGGGCTTTAGTAACTGGTGCTTCATCAGGAATTGGCTTAGGATGTGCAGTTGCTCTGGCTGAGGCTGGAGCTGATGTTGTCTTAGCCTCAAGAAATATTAAAGCTTTAAATGAAGCAGCTGAGGCAATTATCATGAAAGGATTCAGCGCAGAGACTTTACAGCTTGATATCTCAGATTTAGTCTCAATCGATACTGTTTTAAAAGACCAAAAGCCTTTTGATGTTTTGGTTAATAGCGCTGGCTTGGGGCGACATACTCCCTCATTAGAAACATCAGCCGAAGATTTTGATGAGGTAATGGATGTAAATCTTAAGGGCGCATACTTCCTAACACAGTCTATTGCAAAAGCTTTAATTAAAGCAAAAAAGCCTGGATCGTTGATTAATATATCTTCTCAAATGGGTCATGTCGGTGGGGTTGATCGAGCAGTGTATGCAGCTTCAAAACATGCTGTTGAGGGTTTTACAAAGGCAATGGCTATTGAGTGGGGGAGGCATCAAATTAGAGTGAACACCATTTGTCCAACATTTATTCGCACACCTTTAACTCAGTCTACATTCGATAATCCTGAGCGTAAAAAATGGATTGAGGAGAAAATAAAACTTGGTCGTGTGGGTGAAGTGCAGGACGTGATGGGAGCAGTGGTCTTTCTTGCGTCAGAGGCATCTAGCATGATCACTGGCTCTGCTTTGATGATTGACGGAGGGTGGACTGCAGACTAATGGAAAATAAAAAAGTTACATCATTGGAGGTTGCTAAATTAGCGGGAGTTAGCCAGTCCGCTGTTTCTCGCGTGTTTACTCCTGGAGCATCATCTTCTAAAAAAACAAATGAATTGGTTCGTAAGGCAGCTGCAAAGCTTGGCTATAGGCCAAATGTTCTGGCCCGTTCATTGATAACAGGAAGGTCAAGAATTATTGGGCTTGTTGTGGCCTATCTTGATAATTATTTTTATCCAGAAGCCTTAGAGCTACTATCCAGTGCTCTTCAAAAGAAAGGGTATCACGTTCTTATATTTATGGCTGGCAACACTGAGGATGATATTGAGGATGCTGTTGATGAAATACTAGATTATCAAGTTGATGGGATTATAGCTGCATCTGTTTCTATGTCTTCTGACTTAGCTAAAAGATGCGGATCAGCTGGAGTTCCTGTTGTTCTATTTAATAGATCACAAGATGATGAAAGATTTTCTGCAGTCACATCTGATAATGAGCTTGGAGGTCAGAAAGTCGCAAGATTTCTTTTGGCAGGTGGCCACAAGAAAATTGGATACATTGCGGGTTGGGAAGGCGCTTCTACGCAACGAGATCGAGAAAAAGGATTCGTAACCGAGCTAGCCAGAAATGGACAAGAGCTCTTTGCCCGTGAAGTTGGAAACTTTAATACTGATGAAGCGAGGCAAGCTGCAAGAAAAATGTTTACTAAAAAAGATTTTCCAGATGCGGTATTCATTGCCAATGATGCAATGGCAATTGCAGTGATTGATGTAATTAGGTTTGAGCTTGGATTAAAAGTCCCTGAGCAGGTCTCTGTTGTTGGGTATGACGATGTCCCCATTTCATCATGGCCAGCCTATGACCTAACAACTGTTCGTCAGCCTGCCAATCGAATGGTAGCAGAAACCGTTTCAATATTAATTGAAAGTATTGAGAACAAGACAACAACCGCAAGAAGAATTGAAATTGATGGTCCACTCATGGTGAGAGGGTCAGCAAGAATGTCCGAAAAATAGGAGATAATTAATGGAAGGGTTCGATTCAAAGTATGCAAATTTTCCAGATTGGATTAATGGCATAACTCATGAAATTTGGGAAGAGAGAGGGATTGATAAACTTCTGTATCTATATTCAGATGATATTATTTTAAGAGCACCACTCTCTCTGGTGATTGGTAATAAAACAGTTATCGAGGCCACCAAGGCAACATTATTTGAGTTTCCTGATCGTAAGCTTTTAGGAGAAGATGTAATTTGGTCAGGCAGTCCAGAGAAAGGGATGTTGTCTTCTCATCGAATTATTTCAACTGCCTCCCATCTTGGAGATGGCTCATTTGGAAATGCAACTGGAAAAAAAGTTGTATTCAGGACCATTGCAGATTGTCATGCAATCAACAACCAGGTCAATGATGAGTGGCTGATAAGAGATCAGGGCGCTATCGTTAGACAGTTAGGTATGACTCCGCAGGATTTTGCTAGAAATCAGATTGATCATGAGGGTGGTGTTGAGCAATGCCAGCATCCATTCAATGATTCGATGGATCAGCCTGGACCCTACACGGGAAAAGGTAACCAAAATGAATGGGGAGAGAGATTTGTTGGTATATTGGAGCGTAT
Source organism: uncultured Gammaproteobacteria bacterium (assembly GCA_902556205.1). Taxonomy (GTDB): domain Bacteria; phylum Pseudomonadota; class Gammaproteobacteria; order PS1; family Pseudothioglobaceae; genus Pseudothioglobus. Next base: position 159,075 of record CACDVH010000001.1, read on the forward strand.
TATGAATTCAGATTCCTCAGTCTTTAGGTCTGAATATGACCGAGGCTGTCATCTTGAATATCCAGGAGGCATTAGTGGTCACTCATATAATGACGCAGAAGAATTCTGGATGGGGCTTCGCTCTTCAATGCCAAGCGCAAAATTTACAGTAGAGCATCAAATCGGACGCGAAGATGAACAGCTTTCTCCAAGAGCTGCGGTTCGATGGAATCTCAAAGGTAAGCATGATGGATGGGGGGTTTTTGGTGAACCTACAGGGGCGGATTTATATGTTATGGGTGTTACCCATGCAGAGTTTGGACCGTGGGGATTAAGAAGGGAATACACTCTGTTCGATGAAACGGCTCTATGGAAGCAAATAATAATTAAAACAGGCTAATTTATGACCTCGGAAGAGATGGAAAAATTTATTGTGAGATATTCTGATTTAAAGCCATGTAAGACGGCATTTATTGATGCTCATACGCCTGGCTCAAATCAAAAAGAAAATTTTACAATTATTGGTTCTGGGGTTTCTGAAAGCCCTGATCAACATGTTCATATTAAGGAGACACCTGGCTTTAATATTGGTGCAGCTGGTCAGCCACCAGGCTGCACTAATTCATTGCACTCTCACACCACAGCAGAAGTTTTTTATGTCCTTAAAGGCAGATGGCGTTTCTTTTGGGGTCGTGATGGAAAAGACGGCGAGGTAATTGCGAGTGAAGGCGACTTGGTTAATATTCCTACTGGTATTTTTAGAGCATTTAAAAATATTGGCAATTCCTACGGAATGATAATGGCAGTTCTGGGAGGTGATGATGCGGGTGGTGGAGTGACGTGGGCTCCCGAAGTCATCAATAATGCAAAAGAGTACGGCCTTATATTGGGCGAAAATGGATTGCTTTATGACACTAAAAAAGGAGAGTCGCTTCCAGGCAATGTTAATCCAATGCCCCTTTTAAGTGACGACGAGCTAAAAGATTTTCCTATTGTTACAACTGAAGAATTTGAAAAAAACTTTTTTGTTAGTGCAGCAGATCTTCTTGAAAGTTCAAAAAAAGGATTAGTCAACGTCATAGGAAAAAATGGAATATTAAAAGATAGGCCCGGTTTCGAAGTTGACTTTATTACAAATAGATCGTTTATTAATGAGTTCGATTCTCCAGGCCAGTATCAAGTTAATATGATCTCAAAGGGGAGCTGGTCTCTAGAATATGAAGGTGGTAGTTCAGAATTATTGGAGGGTGACACATGCCTTATAACGCCCAACTTAACTTATAGGATGGCACCATTAAACTCAAATGAATCCAGTCTTTTTCGGGTGACTAAGACTAATGACACAGCAGGGCCAACATGGAGAATGTAGTCTTAATTTTAAGGAGATTAAATTGAATAAAATTTTAACTAGTCACGTAGGCTCATTGCCCCGAAGTCAGGAGGTAGTCGACTTTATTTTTGCAAGAGAAAATAATCAAAATTATGATGAAAAAAGCTTTGATGAATGCATGCAGAGAAATGTTTTGAGTACAGTTGAAAAACAAAAAAATTCTGGAATTGATATTGTTAGTGATGGCGAAACCTCCAAAATTTCTTACGCTACCTATGTCAAAGATAGATATACCGGATTTTCCGGAGATAGTCCAAGAAACGCACCAGAAGACTTAAAGCTTTTCCCGGGATTCCTTCAGAGACTTGCAGATGAGGGTGGTACGCCCCAATATGCAAGGCCAATGTGCACTGGAGAAGTAAAGTCTAAGGGGCAGGGAGAGCTTCAAAAAGACATCACCAATTTAAAAAATGCAATGAAAGCCAAGGGCGTTGAGAGAGGTTTTATGAATGCAGCCTCACCAGGCGTGATTTCTTTATTTCTGCAGAATGATTTTTATGCCACAAGAGAAGCTTACCTTGCAGCTCTTGCAGACGCTATGAGAGAAGAATATGAAACGATTGTAGCTTCAGGATTAGACTTACAGCTGGATTGTCCAGACCTAGCACTCTCCCGACATATGCTATTTAGTGACTTATCGGATTCGGAGTTCATAAAGATAGCAGAGTCACACATGGAGGCTTTAAATCATGCTCTAAAAAATGTCCCATCGGAAAAAGTAAGAATTCATATTTGCTGGGGAAACTATGAGGGACCTCATGTCTGTGATATTGATATGAATAAGGTTTTTGGAACTTTGATGAAAGCAAATGCTCAATACACATTATTTGAAACCTCAAACCCAAGGCATGCTCATGAATGGACAGTCTTTCGTGATCGTAAGAATGAAATACCCGATGACAAGATACTTGTTCCAGGAGTTGTTGATACAACGACTAACTTTATTGAACACCCAGAGCTAGTCGCTGAAAGGATCAGTAAATTTGTTAACATTGTTGGAAAGGAGCGAGTTATAGCGGGCTCTGACTGTGGCTTTGGAACTTTCGCAGGATTTGGAGCTGTAGATCCTGATATTGCTTTTGCTAAGCTAAAGTCACTTTCTGAGGGCGCTTTGCTTGCAAGTAATTAGTTGTGAAGAGTCTAGTAATGGTTCCGGGAATGATGTGCGATGAAAGAATCTTTTCCCCACAAATTGAAGAGCTCAGTAAGAATTTAGAAGTAACTGTTGCAGATATTTCTAGTTTTCCAACTGTAAGGGAACTGGCCTCAGACTTGCTAAAAAAGGCTCCAAAAAGTTTTTCACTTCTAGGGCATTCGATGGGTGGTATTGTTGCTATGGAGATATATTCTCAAGAGCCGAATCGGATTGAGAAACTCATACTTATGGATACAAACCCTAAGGCTGAACTAGACGAAGTTAAATTAAAGCGTGAACCCCAGATAAAAGATGTTAGAGAAGGTAAGCTTCTAGAGGTGATGCGAGATGAAATGAAACCAAATTATCTTGCAGAGAGTGAAAATAAAAGCAGTGTTCTTGATGTCTGTATGGATATGGCATTGAGCCTAGGACCAGATGTTTTTATTAATCAATCAAGAGCACTTCAAAAAAGGACAGATCAATTGAACACTATTCAATCAATTAATATCCCCGTATTGATTATGTGCGGCTCAGAGGATAAATTATGTACTGTGGAAAGACATGAGATGATGCATAATATGATTAGTGATTCAGATTTAAAAATAATTAATAATGCAGGCCATATGCCTACATTGGAGCAACCCAGAGAAACAACGGAGGTATTAAAAGAATGGCTGATGAAATAGATTCAGATTTACTAAAACTGCTTCAGTCGGTCGATACACCAACTGTCTGTAATGCGATTGAGGTTGCTCAAGGCAAACGGGGTTTTTCACAATTTACACGAGGCACAATGATCTCTTCAGATCCTGAGGGCGGTGCAATGGTGGGCTATGCAAAAACTGCAAAAATTGCAGCCTTAGAGCCTCCAAAAGAAAACAACGACATCATCAAAGAGCGCAGAATGAATTACTATCATTACATGTCAGAGCTTCATGGCCGGACTGTTGTAGTCATTGAAGATCTTGATTTTCCAAATTGTATTGGTGCTTATTGGGGAGAAATAAATACCAAAGTACACAAGGGGTTTGGACTTTCAGGGGCACTAACAAATGGAGTAATGAGGGACTTAGGTGATCTTGCAGAAGAATTTCCAGTGGTTGCTGGTTCTATAGGCCCTAGCCATGGCTTTGTCCATGTCCGTGAGATAGATACCCCTGTAAACGTCTTTGGATTGACGGTCAGTCCAGGCAACTTAATACATGCAGATCGTCATGGAGCAGTTGTAGTTCCGAATGAGGTAATACCTATTTTGAAAGATTCAATTAACAAGTTGTTTGCTTCTGAAAGGCTCATATTAAATCCTGCAGAAAAAACTGAATTTACGTTTGATGATTTTAAAAGAGCATGGGAAGATTTTGAAAAATCCCGTACCTAGTTTTTACTTTATTAATCATTTAGTTGCCCTAAAGTATATATATTAAAAGGATTAACTATGTCGATACCTGACCGCTCAATCTATTTGAAATATGCAAAGGCATTGAGCCATCCGGGAGATTTCTCATCGAACATTACGAGTTTTTTTAGCGAAGATGCTGACATTAATATTGTCCATCCGTTTAATCAGCTCAAAGGTCTAGATATATACCTTAAAGAGTTTCTCCTGCCGCTCCAGCATTCATTCACAGGGCTCTATAGGCGCGATGATATCTTTATGACTGGAGAATTTGAGGGACAAAATTGGATAAGCTCAACGGGTTATTATGTTGGTCAATTTGTAAGTGATTGGATTGGTATTACAGCAACAAAAAGTCTGAGTTACCTGCGCTATGGTGAATTCCACCGTATCGAGAATAATCAGGCTGTCGAAAGTTATATCTTTCTAGACATTCCAGAGTTGATGATTGCCTGTAATCAATGGCCTTTGGATATGGGGCCTGGGTATTCACGAGGGTACACCGGTCTGATCCAGGGGCCTGCCTCTCGAGATGGCGTCCTTATAAATTCTCTAGACCCTGCTGAGGGGCAGCAAAGCTATCAAATTGTTACCGATATGCTTGATAAATTAGCGACAAAGGATGAGTCCTGGCGGCCCTTTTGGCATGAGAATATGATGTGGTATGGTCCGGGTGCGTTCGGTTCTTTTATTGGCATTGAAGAGTTCGCTTCATTTCAGGTTCCGTTTGAATCTCAGTTTGAAGGGTGGTCAGGTGGAACAAAAAATAATGGCTTTACAAAACACTTTACAAGATTTGGTGAGGGCAATTACACGTGCTCTGGGGGCTGGCCATCCTTGACCGGTGTTAACGTAAAACCATTCCTTGGACAAGGCCCAACCAATGAGCGAGTTTTTATGCGTGTTTGTGATTGGTGGCGCCGTGAAAATGAGCTCTTAGTTGAAAATTGGGTGTTCGTCGATGTGCCACATGTTTTATTGCAGCTCGGTTATGACCCATTACCAAAATGGTAAAAGTATTGTAATTTTAATTATAGTATTCAAAACTGAGGCTAATTTCTATCAAAAAAATGAACCAAAAGCAATAATCTGAATACGAATGCAAAATTATTTATATATTAATATAGACTGTGTTATAATTCATTGCAATCGTATGCAAAAGTAAGTTTTTAAGTTCATTCGATGTGATACTAAGAGTATTTAATTGAGAAAAAATAGGAGAGTAAATATGTTTTTAAGAAAAATTGCTACAGTTGTAGCGTTAACAACATTAGCTTCTAGTGCCTGGGCAGGATGCGGAGCATCCGATGGCCGTGTAAGCATTGTTGGAAATGAATTCCCAGCAATCCAAACTGTTGGTGCAGGTGCTATGGAATGTGCTGGTGGTGGTGTTACAGTAGAGAAAAACTTGACAGCTGATCACCAAAAAATCAATGTGCCAGGTATGCAAGGTAATCCAGCTGAATTTACAACAGCGATTGTTGCAAACTCGTCGATTGTTGCGCTAATGAATAATGACGTCATTAGACCGCTTGATGATTTGGTTGCTAAGCATGGCCAAGGCCTTCAGAAGAGTCAGCTAATTACTGTTGACGGAAATATTATGGGAGTTGCCTTTATGGCAAACGCTCAGCATTTAGTTTTCAGAGCAGATATCTTAGATCAATTAGGTATTGCGCCGCCAACAACTTATGAAGAGATGTTGGTTGCTGCTGCGAATATCCGTGCCAGTGGACTGATGGACCATCCTGTCGGTGGTGCTTATGCTGCCGGTTGGAACTTAGCTGAGGAATTTGTCAATATGTACATTGGTCATGGTGGTGAGTTCTTTAAGCCCGGTTCTGCTGAGATTGCGGTTAACAATCAACATGGTGAAGATGCACTTCACATGATGAGAGCATTATCAGATTACATGAACCCAGACTACTTGACTCACGACTCAAACGCAACGAGTGCTGAATGGAAGGCAGGTAATGTTGCTCTTATGAATATGTGGGGCTCTCGTGTTGGACCACTTAAGAGTGATGAAGTCGATCCAACAGTTGCAAATAATACTGATATTGCAGGTCCAATGACAGTAGGCGGTGGCTCAACTCCTGCTTCAACACTATGGTGGGATGGATTCACTGTTTCTAAAAACATTTCGGATGCAGATGCAGAGGCTACCTTTATGGCTATGATGCACGCAATTCGTCCTGAAATGCTAAATGATGAAACTTCGCCGTTAGCGGTTTGGCTAATTGATGGTTATCAGCCAACGGATGCTGCCAAAGGTGTGTTTGCTGCGGCTGCAATGGGAACAACTCCATATCCAATGTTGCCATATGCTGGTCTAATGCATTCAGCAGCAGGTAAGGAACTTGTTGATTTCATGCAAGGAAAAGAAACAGCTAGTCAAGCACTTGCTGATTTAGAGGCGGCTTACACAACAGCTGCTAAAGAAAAAGGTTATCTCTAAACTTTAATGTTTTGATCTCCTAAGTAGGGGCATGTTCAAAGCGTGCCCCTTCTTTTTGTGTAATATAGAGCTTTAAACGATAACTAACTTTTATGAAGCATAAAACTTTTTTTTGGTTCTTTTTACCTACAGCGCTGGCGATGCTTTTATTTATTGCATTACCCCTAACTTCTGTTGTGAGCCAGTCTTTTCATGCTCCACATGAGGAGGTATTGCTTGTTTCTGAAATCTGTGATCCATTCGGCTGTGCGACAGAATCGACTATTGACCATCAGGCAACTGAACAACTGAAGAAAGATAAGCCCTTAGGTCAGTGGGTTGGATTTGAAATCTATACTGATCGAAACCATTTAGCCTTTAAAGAGGTTGCCGAGTTTTGGCAGACTAGGTCAAGCTTCACTGGTTTTATTTCCAGTCTCAATAACCTTCAATTTTATAGAGCAATGGGATTCACTTTGACTTATGTCATTGTTGTAACTCCTTTGGTTATATTGTTTGGATTGATAATTGCACTGGCAGTCAACTCGCTGCATCGACACCTTAAAGGTCTTATGGTGTTCTTTTCATTGCTTCCAATGATTGTAACCCCCCTTGTTGGTTCTTTAATTCTATTTTGGATGATTGATGCGAGAGGAATAGTTGGCTCAGGACTCCAGGAGATATTTTCAGATCCAAATCTATCATTAAAGGCATCAACTGGGTTAACCTGGGTAACGCTGATCGTTTATGGTGTGTGGCATTCTGCCCCTTTCGCGTTTATTGTTTTTTATGCTGGTCTTCAAACGGTTCCTAAAGAGACTTTGGAGTCGGCAATGATTGATGGCGCTACGCGTTTTCAACAAGTTATTCATGTTGTAGTTCCTCATTTGTCGCCACTCGTTGCTTTCGTGGCATTAATTCAATTGATGGATAACTTTCGAGTATTTGAGCCAATAGTTGGTTTTAGTGCATCAGCACATGCAACCTCACTCTCATGGATTATATGGAATGATATTGGTCAAGAAATCAGACTCTTTTCGTCTGCAGCAACAACATCAGTTCTGACAATCATTGGAGTTGTTATTCTACTATTGCCCGTTTTGATTAGAACATGGCGTGAATTTAATCCAGAGAAATGATATGACTTCGAATCAAATTAAGAGACCATTGGGACTTCAGTTATTGATTTATGGCTTTGTGTTGCTTTGGTTAATAGTGGCAGCTTTTCCATTTTTTTGGACAATGTGGGGATCCTTTAAGGTTGAGTTAGATTTTTTCTCAAAGGGAGATTGGAAACATGCCATATCAGGTGTCAGAACGCAGGCAGTATATGGGGAATCTTTTACAGGTGCAGGCTATGAGGGTGCATGGATTCAGGAAGAGTTTTGGCGCGCTTTTAGCAATACAGCAATAGTCTGTTTTTTTACTGTACTTACCTCACTCACTATTGCTACTTTGGGAGGGTATGCCCTTTCTAGGTCAGGCTTCCGTTATTCATTTTGGCTTCTAATAATAGCTCTTGTTTTTCGCGCTTTACCGCCAATAACTTTGGTTTCAGGATATCTTCCTCCATTTTATGCCTGGAATGTTTGGGGTTTGTTACCCACCACCATCATTGTGTTAGTGGCAATCAATCAGCCATTTACCTTGTGGATGCTTCACTCATTTTTTCAAACAATACCAAAAGAGCTTGATGAGAGTGCTAAAGTAGATGGTTGCACTCAGTTTCAAGCATTTCGACATGTCATTATCCCTGTAATGTGGCCTGGAGTTATTACGGCAGGTCTTTTCTCATTTCTTTTGGCTTATAATGATTTTGCTGTCACAGCTGTTCTTTTAAATCAAGACAATCAAACAATGGTTCCAAAAATTGCTAGTTTTATGGGTACCACTCAAACAGAGGGCAATGTGATGTTTGCTGTAGCGGCAGTTGTTTCATCTATAATCCCATTATTTCTTCTAGTATTATTTTTTCAGAGGCAACTAGTAAGCGGTCTTACTGCGGGTGCTGTCAAGGGATAAACCATGGAAAAGTTTGATTATATCGTTATCGGTGCAGGTTCTGCAGGATGCGTATTAGCCAATCGTCTGAGTGAGAACCCTGAAAATACTGTTTGCCTTGTTGAGGGCGGCGGAAGTGATAAAAGTCCGTGGGTTAAAATTCCTGCGGGTCTATATTTCGCTTATGACCATAAGAAGCTAGATTATGCTTATAAGGGCGTCCCCCAAAAGAACTTAAAAAACCGAGTCATAACTGTCAATCGAGGAAAGTGTCTTGGTGGATCAAGTTCAATTAATGGAATGATATATATCCGAGGCAACAAGCATGATTATGATAATTGGGAAAAATTAGGCTGCAAGGGCTGGTCATATAATGATGTTTTGCCTATCTTTAAATCTCTTGAAAAAGATCAAACAGGAGGAGATTCAAAGTACCATTCCAAGGATGGAGAATGGCCAGTTGTCAAACCTCAAGAGGTTAATAAAACTGCAAAACGCTTTATTAATGCTGGGAGTCATATAGGTCTTCCTCAGAACTCTGACTTTAATGATGCCTCTCAATTGGGTCTGGGTATTTACAAGGTAAATCAAGATAAAGGAACTCGGGTTAATTCTTACAGGGCCTTTATTGAGCCTATTATTTCTAGGCCCAACCTAACTATATTAACCCATGCTCGAGTTCAATCCATTGAAATTGATGGCGATACTGCCAAATCCATAAAACTTCAAGTTAACGGTGTTGATAAAGAATTGTATTGCAATAAAGAGGTGGTGCTATCTGCTGGCGCAATTGAATCGCCAAGAATACTTATGTCCTCAGGAGTGGGGAATAAGGAGGAGCTTGAAAAGGAAGGGGTTCCCTGTCAACATAATGTTCCAGGGGTTGGGGAAAACTTTCAGGACCATCTTGATACGATGGTTACAGTTCGCTCAAATAAAGCGGAGTCAATCGGAGTGTCTTGGAAATCACTCATACCTCAAGTACTTACCTCACCGTTTAACTATTTATTTAGAAGGATGGGCTGGTGGACGAGTAATTTTGTTGAGGCTGGGGGTTTTGCAGCTACCAAACTAGGAGCACCTGAATATCCAGATGTTCAGTTTCACTTTACGCCTATATATCGCAGCCATCGAGGAAGAAAATTTGAGTTCGGTCATGGTTATTCATTGTTTACTTGTTTATTGAGGCCTCATAGTAAGGGTTCAGTTAAGTTAAAGAGTGATGGTGACAACTATCAAGTCCTGATTGATCACAACTTTTTATCTGACTCCAGAGATGAGGCAAACATTGTTGAGGCCATCAAAAAAGCGAGAGAAGTTTTGGCATCAAAAGAGTTTGACGAAGTTCGAGGAGAGGAGATAGCTCCGGGGAAATCAATTCAATCAGACGAAGATCTATTAGAGTATATCCGCCGGACATCGCTTACAGTCTACCATCCAGTTGGCACCTGTAAGATGGGCACCGATGATTTAGCAGTCGTCTCACCAAGTGATTTAAAAGTAAAGGGTATGAGTAACCTTAGAGTGATTGATGCCTCAATTATGCCAAGCATTGTGAGTGGAAATACTTCTGCTCCAACGATGATGATTGCTGAGAGAGGTGCTAGAATGATATTAAATGGGATAGGAATATGAATCAGAATTTTCAAAAAGAAAAAAACTTAGTTTTAGATTATTACAAAGCCTTGGATAAGGCTGAGGGTGATGAAATTTCAAAAGTCTTAAGTAGCCATATTAGTAAAGACTATATTTGGAGAGGGTTTCACCCTTTTAATGAACAATCTGATGCAGAAGAATTATCTAAAGTCTTCTGGCAGCCATTTCGCAATGCCTTTAAAAATATGCAAAGAAGGATGGATATTTTTATAGCTGGTAAAAACCAGATAGATGGTTTTGAATCCGTTTGGGTTGTCTCCATGGGTCACTTGATGGGCTTATTTGATAATGAGTGGCTTGGAATTCAGCCATCAAGAAAAATGGCTTTTCTGCGTTACTGTGAATTTAATAAAGTTCAAGATGGAAAGATTACTGAAACAGCCATGTTTTTTGATATTCCTCATGTGATGATTCAAGTTGGTTTAACTCCTTTCCCGCCTCAAACAGGAGCACATCTTGTTCAGTCAGGACCAATGACTCACGAAGGTTTACTTTTTGATGAGCAGGATGCCGCTGAGGGAGAAAAAACTCTTGCTTCAATAAATTTCATGGTTGAGGATATGAGAGATTGGAAGCATACTAATGAATTACCTCTAGTTGATGAGTTAAGAAGAAGCTGGAAAGAAGATATGATCTGGTGGGGGCCTGCTGGAATTGGAGCAACCTACACCATTGAAAGATATGCCGAGCAGCATTCAGGACCATTTAGAGCTTCTTTTAAAGATCGGATATCTAATGGACATCTTTGTAAATTAGCTGAAGGCCATTTTGGTGGTTTTTTTGGATGGCCTAATCTTACACTCACTCCAACAGGGGGCTTTATGGGTATGCCTGCAACTGGAAAGCCAGGCGATATGAGAGTCATAGATATGTACAGGAGGGAAGGAGACATGCTCGCTGAAAATTGGATCTTTATTGATCTGTTGCATTTTTGGAAACAACAGGGCGTTGATATTTTAGAAAGGATGGCTCAAAATCCAAGAAATTAATTTTTTCTTGTGTTGACATGTAAATTCATTTAACATCCAAATTCTATACATCATTAGGTTGAGTGCTAGTGAGAAGAGGTAGAAGTAAAAACGTTAGAGAAGTTACAAACTTTCAGCAGGCTCCTTACGGTCAAAAAAAGAACCCCTTTCAGCCGATGTCAATCTTTTCAGAAGATGAGATTGAGTTAATTCATCAGGCTTCATTAAAAGTTTTGTGCGACACAGGTATGGATATTCAGTCGCCGCGCGCTGTTGAAATTCTCAAGAGAGAAGGCGCAATGATTGGAAGTGATGGAAGACGAGTTCGATTTGATCCAGACTTCGTGATGGAGAAAATTTCCACTACTCCACGTGAATTTACTCTTCATGGTAGATATAAAGAGAGGCATGTTCATGTTGGAGGTCAATCCTTTATCAACACCATGGTCTCGAGCGCCCCAAATGTATCAGATCTTGATAGAGGACGAATCTTAGGTAACTTTGAGGATTATTCAAACCTAATCAAGCTTGGTGAAATCTTGAATACTGTGCATGCTCTAGGCGGTTATCCAGTTGAGCCCTGTGACTTGGATGTTCGCGAGCGCCATTTACATGCGGTATCAGCTGCCGCTCGATTATCGACAAAACCTCTATTTGGTTATGCTATTGGCAGTGAGAGAATGCTAGATGCCATTGAAATAGTTCGAATTTCAAGAGGGATTGATAAAGAAACGCTTTTAAAAGAGCCTTCAATTACAACAGTCGTCAATGCGAACTCTCCCTTAGTCTATGACAAGGCATTACTGGAGGGAGCTATAGAAATGGCTGAGCATAATCAGCCAGTAATCTATACCCCATTCACTTTGGCCGGCGCTATGGCGCCTATTACTGTTGCAGGCGCTCTTGTTCAGCAGAATGCAGAGTCACTTGCTGGACTTACTTTTCATCAATGCGTAAATCCAGGGGCTCCGGCAATTTATGGAAGCTTTACATCTAATGTTGACATGAAATCAGGCTCCCCTGCCTTTGGGACGCCAGAATATACACAGGCCACAATTGCAAGTGGACAGCTTGCAAGAAAATATAAAATCCCTCTTCGCGCCTCTAATGCAAATGCCTCGAATGCTCCTGATGAGCAGTCCGTTTATGAATCTCAGATGTCATTATGGGCCTGTCTTTTAGGGCAAGTCAATTTTATCCTTCACGGACATGGTTGGATTGAGGGTGGGCTCTGCGCTTCATATGAGAAGGTCATTTTGGATGCAGAGATGAGTCAAATGATGGAGGCTTTTTTAACTCCTTCTCCTGTCAATAAAGACACGCTTGGTGTTGAGGCAATTGCGGAAGTGGGTCCTGCCGCTCATTTTTTTGCAGCTCAGCAAACATTGGATCGATATGAAACAGAACACTATAACCCTCTATTGTCTGATTGGAGAAATTTTGAGTCATGGAGAGATGCAGGCTCTGAGACTGCTTCTCAGCGCGCCAATAAAATATGGAAGCAGCTCTTGGCTGATTACAAAGAACCTAAACTTGCATCTGAGGTTGAAGAGGAACTCTCAAGTTTTGTAGATAAAAGAGTATCAGAAGGCGGCGCACCACCTTTATAAGGAGCTAAATTTTTTCAATATTTTTGACTAAATTTTTTAACTTGAGTTTAATTCTTTTTTGAATTAACATTTTAATTTTATTAATGGGTTCATTATGAAAGATCAGGCAAGAGTGGTTGTAATTGGAGGCGGCGTTGTTGGCTGCTCAATCCTTTTTCACCTTGCAAAAATGGGATGGAAGGATGTCATTCTTTTAGAACGAGATGAGCTAACTTCGGGTTCAAGTTGGCACGCTGCTGGCTCGTTTCATACAGTCAGTTCTGATCCTAATGTTTCTAAACTCCAAGACTATACAATTAATCTATATAAAGAAATTGAAGAGACCTCTGGTCATTCAATTAGTATGCATACGACGGGAGGATACTACTTAGCCTCAAATCAAAATTGGCATGACTACCTTAAACGAGAGCGATCAAACGCTAGATCATTGGGTTTAAATCAGGAGTTTGTCTCTCTTGATGAGGTTGTAGAAAAGCATCCATTAATTGATCCTGATCATTATGTTGCTGCCCTTTGGGATCCATCTGATGGTGACATTGATCCTTCAGGAGTTGTCTATGCTTATGCCAAATCAGCTAGAGTTCATGGCGCAGAGTTTTATACGCATACACCAGTTATAGAAACCAACCAAAGGGCAGATGGTTCATGGGATGTTGTGACCGAAAAGGGCAATATCCATGCAGAGCATATTGTAAATGCTGGCGGTCTTTGGGCTCGTGAGCTGGGCCGCATGTCTGGAATACATTTGCCAGTGGTGCCAATGGAGCATCACTACTTAATTACTGAAGAGATTGACCAAATTGCTAACTTAAAGGATGGCCAAAGACTGCCAAGTTGCATTGACTTCGAGGCCAATATTTATACCCGTCAAGAGAGCACTGGCATGTTGCTGGGAACTTATGAACCTCGATCAACCCCATGGTCTTTGGATGGAACGCCACAAACCTTTGGACATGATCTACTAGAGCCAGACTTGGACCGAATTGCCGATCGATTGGAGCTTGCATTTGAGAGAATCCCGGCATTAGGAACAGCTGGCATTAAGAATATTATAAATGGCCCATTTGTTTTCTCACCTGATGGAAATCCGATGATTGGTCCTGTTCCTGGTATGAAAAACTACTGGACAGCTGTTGGCGTCATGGCAGGATTCTGCCAAGCAGGTGGCGTTGGTAAAACATTAGCCGAATGGATTATTGAGGGTGAGCCGTCAGTTGATGTTTGGGCTATGGATATTGCGCGATTTGGAGATTTTGCAACGCCTGAATGGGGCGTAATCAAGTCTTCTGAAAATTATGAGCGCCGCTTTGTGATGACTTTCCCTAACGAAACCTTGCCTAAAGGAAGGCTTCAAAAAACTACTTCAATCTATGATCGCTTGACTCAAAAAGGTGCAGTATGGCAGGATACTTTTGGACTTGAAAATGCTCTTTGGTTTGCTAACTCTCCTGAGGATGCTTATGAAGAGCCAACCTTTCAAAGGTCAAGATCTCATGATTATGTGGCTAAGGAAGTTGAAGCGGTTAGAGCCTCTGTTGGAGCAAGTGAAGTAGCGAACTTTGCTAACCATAAGTTTACGGGTAAGGGTGCTAAAGCGTTTTTGAATAAGGTATTAGCGGGTCGAATTCCAGGCCCTGGAAGAGTAAATCTGACACCTATGCTTTTGGAGAGTGGAAAGCTGAATGGCGACCTCACAGTCGCCTGTATTGATGAAGAAACCTATTATTTGTTTGGCTCAAGCGTCGCCCAAAATATGCATCTTCGCTGGTTTGAGAAGCATCTCGAGGGGGTCCAAGATGTTGTTTATAAAAATATGACAGATGACTTTCATGGCATTGCAATATCGGGTCCAAACTCTCAAGAATTGTTATCAAGGCTTACTCGAGAAGATGTGCGCTCTGAAGCATTTAAATTTAGAGATATCAGGGATACATTTATTGGGGGAGTGCCATCACTCTGCGTAAGAATTTCATTTACAGGGGAGCTTGGCTATGAGATCTATGTGGCCCCTCAGTACCAACTGAAACTCTTTGAGGCTATAGAAGATGCTGGAGCGGACCTGGATCTCAAGTGGTTTGGCGGAAGAGCGTTGATGTCTATGAGGCTTGAGAAGAGTTGGGGCGCATGGACCATGGACTTTAGGCCAGACTTTACAATAATGGAGTCAGGGCTTGATTTTTTTGTGGACTGGGACAAGGACTTTATAGGCAAAAAAGCAGCCTTAACTGAGAAAAAGAATGGACCAAGCAAAAAGCTTTCAGTAATTCAAATTCATACTGATACCGATGTCAGTGGTGACGAAGCTGTAATGCATAATGGTGAGTGTGTCTCTTATATAACTTCAGGGGGCTATGGACATTCGGTTAAAAAATCTCTTGCCATGACCTATCTTCCAGTTGAATTAATTGAGTCCAATGCAAAACTTGAAGTCGAGATATTGGGAGAGTTAAGAGAGGCATCTATTGTTATGGAGCCCCTTTATGATCCGTCTGGATCTAAAATGAGGTGACGATTGAGGATTATTAAATGAGTTTTACAGCAGCTAAAAGACATCATTCAAAAATAGGCTCTCAGCTAAGAGGTGAAGAGGATATTTACAGTCTGAATAAACATGCACTCGGCCCAGGAGAGCTTGCTGAGTCTGAATGGCTTAAGGCTGGTTTAGCCAATCCAGATATGACCAAAATTAGGGAGTATCGTCTCAAAAGAGTTCGAGAAAAACTTGTTGAATTTGACTGTGCCGGCATTCTTCTCTATGACCCATTAAATATTCGCTATGCAACGGACAGCACCAATATGTCTTTGTGGACATCCCATAACGCTGCTCGTTACGCGCTTGTGATGACTGAAGGCCCTGTCATTATTTTTGAGTTTGATGCCCATGAATTTCTTTCAAATCACAACCCCTTAATTACTGAAGTCAGACATGCCGTCACCTATTTATACTTTACTGCAGGTGACAAGAGTAAAGAGAGGTCCAAGATATGGGCATCTGAAATTGTTGATATAGTCAAGGAGCATGGCAAAGGAAATAAAAGATTGGCTCTCGATCACTGCGCACCTGAGGGAATTCATGAGCTCCAGTCAAATGGCCTAGAACTTGCAAATGGTGAAGAGGTGATGGAACTCGCTAGGCTCATTAAATCAGAAGATGAGATGATGGCTATGCGGCGCTCAATCTTTTCGTGTGAAAAGTCTATGGAGCTTATGCGCCATCATTTTAAGCCAGGAATAACTGAACAAGAGCTTTGGGGTTACTTTCAAATGGAGGCTGTTTCCAGGGGAGCAGAGTGGATTGAGACGAGATTGCTAGCCTCGGGCCCAAGAGCAAATCCATGGTATCAGGAGTGCTCATCTCGACCTATATTAAGTGGTGAGTTAATGGGCTTTGATACTGACCTAGTTGGATCTTACGGCTACTGTACTGACATGTCTCGGACATGGCTGTGTGGCGATGAGAAGCCTACGAATGAGCAAAGAGAAATCTATACCATGGGCTATGAGCAAATTCAAAATAATATTGAGTTGTTAAAACCGGGAACAACTTTTAAAGAGTTAACACTTAACTCTAAAGAGTACTCAAAGGATGAGTTTCGCCATTACTCGGTCCTTTTTCATGGCGTAGGTTTGTGTGATGAGTTCCCTGCAATACCATTTAGCTGGGAGTTAAATGAGAACAGTTTTGATGGGGTTCTTCAGCCCGGGATGGTGATGTGTGTCGAGACTTATGTTGGAAGATACAGTGGAGGTCCTGGTGTGAAACTTGAAGAGCAGGTGTTAATCACTGAAAGTGGCTATGAACTATTAACAAGTTATCCATTTGAAAAAGATTTGTTAAGCTAAACTTTAAGAGATTAATTTCGACTCAAGAACACATGAAAATAACCAAAGAATTAATTTCTAGTAGAGATAATCAGACTATTTATCTTGTTAGTATTAAAAATGACAATAATTTCAGTGTTTCATTTTCAAATTTCGGCGGCTATATTCATCAAGTTTTAATTCCTTATGACAATAATCCGGAATTAACTGAGGATGTAATTCTTGGCTATGAAGATCCTCTAGGTTGTATAACGGATAGAAGCTTTTTCAATGTAATTACTGGAAGAGTCTGCAATCGAATGAAGGATGCTGAATTTACACTCAACAATAAAAAATATAAATTAAATAATAACAATGGAAATAATCATCTTCATGGAGGAAGCACTGGCTTTAATAAGAGGCTTTGGACGATAGATTCAATTGATGAGAATAAAGACGAAGTCATCGTATCAATGTCCTATCTATCTTCACATCTAGAAGAAAAATATCCTGGTAATTTATCCTGCACTACTCAATATAAGTTCAATAATAAGAACGAATTTTCAATTTGTTATTCAGCAACGACAGATGAAGACACAATTGTCAACATTACTAATCATAACTATTGGAACTTTCATGGTCACAATGATTATTATGGAAAAATACTTAATCATAGTGCTCAGATTTATGGGAATAAGGTTTGTGAGGTAGAGTCAGACCTAATACCCAATGGTAATCTCTTAAATGTTGCTAATACCAAATATGATTTCATAGAAAGTAACCCTATTTCGAAAGAACTCATAGATCAAGGCGGAATTGATATTAACTATGTTGTAAATAACGAAAAAGAAATGAAGCCAGTGGCAAGAGCCTGGAGTAATCTAACAGGGATGGGGGTTCAGTACTCTAGTGATCAGCCTGGTCTTCAGTTTTATACGGGTGGCAACATGCATCCGGAGTACCAAGGCAAGAATCAGAGAACTTATGGAAAAAATTATGGTCTATGTATGGAAACTCAATTTTTTCCTGACGCAATCAATCAGGATAACTTTGAGAGCCCAATTTTAAAAGTGGGCGAAACCTATACTTCAAATACTATAATTAAACTTTCAAATAATTATTAGAAGTATGAGCATAATCCCAAAAACAATGAGCGCAGTTTTGACAACTGGCCATGGTGGTTATGAGGTACTTGAGTACCGAAGTGATATTGAAGTCCCTACTCCTAATTTAGATCAAGTTCTGATTAAGGTTTTAGGGGCGGGCATCAACAATACTGATATTAACACCCGAACTGCTTGGTATTCTAAGTCAGTCAAAGGCGAAACCAATGCTAGTAATTCTCATGGAGATGGTGATGATGGAAGCTGGTCTGGTGAGCCCCTAGAATTTCCAATCATTCAGGGTGCAGACTGCTATGGAGAAATCGTTGCTGTTGGAGATGAGGTCGATGCTGGTCGAATTGGTGAGCGAGTATTGGTTAGAACAATGCAACAGTATGCTGTCGATTACAGGCCTTATGAATGCTGGACAATGGGCTCTGAGTGTGACGGTGCTTTTGCAGAATACATGCTCGCTTTTAGTGATGAAAGTTTCAAGATTGAAAGTAATTGGTCGAACGCAGAACTTGCATCCATTCCCTGTGCATACTCGACAGCAGAAAACCTACTGGAGCGTTCAGGTGTTAAAGAGGGTGAAGTTGTTCTTATAACTGGAGCTTCTGGAGGTGTTGGATCAGCTGCTATTCAGCTGGCTAACAGACGTGGTGCTAGTGTTATTGCGGTTTCAAGTAAATCAAAGTCAGATTTAGTAAAAGAGATTGGTGCAAATACTGTCGTTAATAGAGAGGATAAATTAACAGACTCTATAGAAAATGAGAGTATTGATGTGGTTATTGATCTGGTTGCAGGGAAGCGCTGGGGAGACTTGCTAGATGTGTTAAAAAAAGGCGGGAGGTATGCAGTAGCTGGAGCTATCGCAGGACCAATTGTTGAACTTGATGTTAGAACACTTTACTTAAAAGACTTGGTTTTAATAGGATGTACTTTTCAAGATCGAAAAGTTTTTGAAAATTTAATTGGATACATCGAAAGAAACGAAATTAAGCCACTGGTCTCCAAGACTTATCCTTTAAAAAATATTGTTAAAGCTCAAAAAGACTTTGTTTCAAAAAAGTACGGAGGTAAGCTGGTTCTTTTGCCCAAATAAAGTTTAATCAAATTTATTATTTTCTAATTCCTTGAACAGTTAGGAATTCTTAGTATGCAGATATATTGTATTTCTTGACAGGCCAAGCTGACGAGCCGTTAAAGCAACATTGTAATTACAGTTTTGAAAGGTTGTTCTAATTTCAAGACAGAGACTCTCCTTTATTGGGTGACCAGCACATTGTTGGCAAAATTGCGTGCCTGTTTTCTTCGGACCCAACACTCTAAAGATTTGATCTTCATTGATGATACCCTCAGGCGTATGAACTGCTAAAAGGCGCAACTGTTGATCAAAACTATGAAAGTTATTTTCCCAGCTCATGGCTTGAAGTGAATCTATTGCACTTTTATTAAGAACATGCTGTGGTGATATTTTTTTCATAAGACTTACAGCAAGTTTATGAAAGTCTGTTCGCTTGTTAAGCTCAGGAAGTACAAGTTCAAATCCAAATAGTCTTTCAGATAGACATCTAAGGGATTCATTCTCTGATAACGCGCTAATAGGTAAGCTTGAACTTGAGATTATGACCCATTTATTATTTGATTCTTGATCTCTATTTTGAAGTAGATTATCAATCAGTGTATTGAGGCTTGAAGTAATCTCAGCAGAAGCACAATCTAGTTTGTCTAAAAACAATGTTCCTCCGCACTCTAATTTATAGGATGTACTTGAGGTCTCAATTATATTGCTTGGCGAAGACTGAATATTTGCTATGAAGTGGGCATTAATGGAATCTAACGAAACAGTTTCACAGTCAATTGTAATAAAAGCTTTTTGACGATGAGTTCGCTTATGAAGATCTTGGGCAACAATTTTTTTACCGGTACCATATTCACCTTGAATTATGACTGTAGAGCCTACCTGAATTGATTTAGTGGCTAGCTTCATATTATATTGAAGCGCCTCATCGTCAAAAATAAAGCCTGTATCATCAATTAAACTTGCAGCATGATTTTGAGAGACTGGTTCTATTGGCAGAAGAACCTGATCACTTTTAAGCATACTAGCATTAGAATGATTTGGTATTAGACGAGCAAAATAAACAGATTGGAGCCAATCTGTGATTTTTGTTTCGCCATTTTTTACAAGCCTATCTAAAATCAAAGAGTAATTCTCATGGAAAAGATCAGAAAAGTTAGACCCAATATTTGCATTCATGCCAGCAAGAATCTCAATCGCCCTTCGATTAATTCCTAAGACTTTACCATCATGATTAAGTGCAATCATTCCAGCACTTTGCGTTGCAAGATACTCATGGCGTGGATGCAGAAGAATGATAAAACTATCATTATTTTCTTCAATAAATAATCTATTTTCAATATTTGAAGCAGCTAAGTTTACAAGCACATTGGTATGATTTTGTCTTGCTGAAATTTCTGATGAAGCATCCAAAAGTCCGACTAATTCCTGATGGCTATTATAAATTGGGGCGGCGACGCATGAAACTTTAGCTTGCGCCGAAAAATAATGCTCAAGTCCTGTTACCTTTGATGCCTCACCAGTGTGTATTGAAAGTCCAAGTGCATTTGTTCCTCGCGCACTCTCAGACCAAACTGAGCCAGGTATTATCGATTTACCACAAATAGAATTTTTGAACTCAGTATCCATTATTTGATCGAGCACAACCCCTTCATTGTCAGCAAATGCTATCAGATAATTTGAACCTGCTATTTGTGAGCTTAGTAATTCAAGCTCAGGTCTTGCAAGCATATGGACTCTCTCCAGTTTTTCTCTGCGAAGATTAAGTTCCCTATTTGATAGAACATTTTCATCTGGATTTGAGTTAGGATTCAGCCCCAGATTGATACACCTCTCCCAGCTATCAGCAATAGGCTTGGCTACTGCATCATGTGAGAAATGTCCAGTAAGTTCTAAATTTGACCGAGCTTGACTAAAGGAAGAATCCATATTAAAAATAATTTTAAAGGTCTATATCAATAGATATATTACACTATAACGCTAAAAAGTTCACTTATTGAGCAACCAAAGTTCAAAATTTGAACACCTATAATTTAGTAATAATGGTTTTCATTGTGTAAAAAGCTCTTTAGATTTTAAATTTTTTTTGGAGAATGCGCATTGAAAGCACAAGTATTACATAAATATGATGATGATTTAGTGGCCCCATCTTGGGTAGATTACGAAGATGTTCCAGACCCCATAATAGAAAAAAGTTCTGATGTGATTGTTCGTATTGGAGGAGCTGGTGTTTGCAGGACAGATCTGCATATTATTGAAGGTGTTTGGCGTGATTCTCAAGATGGTGATGGAAAATTATTACCATTAATCATGGGACATGAAAATGCAGGCTGGGTTGAAGATGTTGGTTCTGAGGTGCAGGGACTAAAAAAAGGTGATCCAGTTATAGTTCATCCAAAGATTACTGGTGGTACATGTATAGCCTGTCGTCGTGGCCATGATATGCATGGTGAAGATGGGGCTTTTCCAGGAGTTAGTTGTGACGGTGGTTATGCTGAAGCACTTAAAACGTCTGTTCGTAATATTGTTAAGCTCCCGCAAACACTTATTCCAAAGGAAGTTGCTGCTTATGCTGATGCAGGCTTAACGGCTTATCGTGCAGCTAAAAAAGCTTCACGCCATTTGTTGCCTGGACAGAAATGTGTTGTCATAGGTTCAGGCGGTTTAGGACATATTGGCATTCAGGTATTAAGGTCTATGT
Source organism: uncultured Gammaproteobacteria bacterium (assembly GCA_902556205.1). GTDB lineage: Bacteria > Pseudomonadota > Gammaproteobacteria > PS1 > Pseudothioglobaceae > Pseudothioglobus. Next base: position 180,339 of record CACDVH010000001.1, read on the forward strand.
GTGCGGCAGATATTATCGTTGTAGATCCATCCGATTTATCACTATCATTAGCCGAATCATGTGGAGCAGATGCCTTGGTTAAGGCAGATGGTAATGAAGTTCAAAAAGTACTCGAGCTTACTAATGGTCGAGGTGCTGAAGCCGTTTTAGACTTTGTTGCAGAGCGTGGAACAACTGCTAAAGGCTTGGCGATGACACGTGATATGGGTAGTTATTATGTTATTGGTTATGGTGAAGACATTAATGTTAGTGCCTTTGAGATGATTACGACTGAAAAAAATATTATTGGAAATTTAGTTGGAACTTGGGCTGAATTGACAGAACTAATGGAGCTAGCGAATAGAGGGCATGTTCATCTAGCGACACAAGAATTTTCATTAGAGAACGCTAATGAAGCTTTACAAGCGTTAAATGGTGGAAAGGTTAAAGGACGTGCAGTCCTTGTACCGTAAATAGAGAGAAAAAGATAAGTGTGACTTTCACACAAATAAACTAGGAGATAGTAATGAAATTTAAAACATACAAGAGCGGACTACTCGCTGCGATATGTACTTTTACATTTTCGCAGGGAGTCAGCGCTGATACGTGGAGTGATCAATTTCCACATATCAAAGGAACTGGAGATATTGCAGGTGAATGTTCGTACGAAGCAATGTCTAAGAAAGACTATAGTGGAGAAAAGCTACGAATTCTTACTCATGCTGTTCCAGTAATGGGTGAGCCTACTGCATTGCATGCTGATGCTTTTCAAAAACTAACTGGAGCAGAGGTCAATGTTGTTCATGTTCCAGCTGGTGATCTATATTCAAAATCAATGATTCCATTTCAGACTGGACAAGCGCCATATGATGTCGTGTTCGGTTTCTCAAACTGGATCAATGACTGGAAGCCATACTTAGAGCCTGTTCCACAAAAGTATTTAGATATGGCACAAATGCAAGACGTTACTGCGAGTCACAAGGCTATCAACACATGGGAAGGTGATATGTTTCAATTTCCTATTGATGGAGATCGCCATTACCTTAAGTACCGCACCGACGTAATTGAGAATCCTGAATATCAGGCAAAATATAAAGCTGATACTGGTAGAACTCTTAAAGTGCCAACAACTTGGAAAGAGTATGCAGAGATTGCCACATACTTTAATGGCTGGGATTGGGATAATGATGGTGAGCTAGAATATGGCTCAGCTGAAGTGATGAAGAAGGACGACCTAATGTTTGCCGCTTTCTTCTCTAGATCAGTTGGTTATTCTAAAAATCCAAGAACTCCTGGTGGTTTCTATTTTGATTTAGAAACTATGGAGCCGCTTATTAATAATCCAGGTTTTGTTGAGGCACTGACGGACTGGGTTGAAGCTACTAACTATATTCCACCAGGTGGAACTAACTTTGGTCTAGGTGATGAAATTAATTCATTCGGTGGCGGGCAGACATTATTCAGTTTCTCATGGGATGATGCTTTTGTAGCTGCAATGGAACCAGATAGTGCGATTAGAAACATGGTGAAAGCCGCTCCACTTCCAGGTGCTGAAAAGGTTTGGAATAGAATGGATGGTTCATGGGATATGGGTCATAACCATGCTCCATACATCGTTTGGGGCTGGACAGCTGCTGTTCCTAAGAAAGCTAAGAATCAAGAAGTTGCATTTGACTATTTATGCTTCTTTGCTAATGATGCAAACCACGTTGCTGACTTAGGTGTTGGAAGATTTGGTGTTAATCCATATAAGAAGTCTGACTTTGATGCCGAGATTTATATGGCTAATGGATGGGATCCATTAGTTGCTTTAAGCTACGCATCAACTCTTATGGAAATGGAAGAATACAGTACAAATCGTGTATTCCCTCTTAAAGTGCCAGGCACAAATCAGTTTGTATCTGCTGTAGCAACAGGAACTGCAAAAGCTTTAGCTGGTCAACTTAGTCCTCAAGAAGCAATGGACGAAGTCGCTGCAGAGTGGAAGAAAATCGTCGAAAGAGTAGGCGCTGATAACATCAGAGATGCTTATGCTGTTGGCGTTGCGCTTGAAGATAATATTAATTAATTTATATTAATCTTCTCCTTGTATAACCGCCTTCATTCGAAGGCGGTTATATTTCTTGTTATAATTTTTTGTTATGAATTTTAAACATAAATTTGTTTTTCTTATGCCAGGCCTTTTAGTTCTGCTTGGTATTTTAATTTTCCCAATTATATTTACCGTTAGGCTGAGTTTTTCAGGATGGGACAGCTTTAATCCTGGTCTAGATTTCATTGGAATAGAGAACTATATAAGACTTTTTACAGATGATAAAAGGTTTTGGGAGTCCTTTCTTAGGCTTGGTTTTCTATCAATCACAACGGTTTTTTTACAATATATTATTGGCTTTGGTTTAGCATTACTAGTCTGGAAGGAAATTAAATTTAAAAGATTTTTTCGAGTTCTATTTTTAATACCAATGATGACAACACCAGTCATCATGACGGTTATTTGGAGAACTTTTTTTCATGAGTCACTAGGGCCTGTTAATGACTTTTTTAGTTTGTTTGGAATGGCCCCACCTTGGTTATCTCATGAAGTTTTAGCGCTTGTAACAGTTATGATTGTCGAAGTGTGGCAGTGGACTCCTTTTATGTTTTTGCTAATGCTGGCGGGCCTTCTCTCATTACCAAAAGAACCATTTTTAGCTGCTGCAATTGATGGTGCAAGCTCAATTAGAAAGTTTATCTACGTCACTTTTCCGTTAATGGCGCCGATTTCCATTGGCGCAATAATTATTCGATTGATTGAGGCATCCAAGATTATGGATACAATATTTGTTCTCACATCAGGAGGGCCTGGAACCTCTACGGAGACATCAAGCTTTTATATATTTATTAAAGGCTTAAGAGAGTTTCAGATTGGCTATTCAGCCACGTTATCCTTCACATACTTAATCATTATGATTATTTCTTTAACATTTATAGCTAAATTTCTTACTAAAATATTTATGAAAGGAGATGCTGAATGAAAACTCTCTACACCACTTTAAAGTATTCAGCTGTCACTTTATGGTCAATGTTTGTTATTGCTCCTTTTCTATGGGCTATTTCCACATCTTTTAAGGATTTTAATTCTGTTACATCTGGCGTATCTTATATACCATGGCTTCAATTTGAACCCTCATTTGAAGGTTGGAAAGTTTTAACAAAACCAGCTTCTGAAGGTGGTATCAATATAGTAGAGCCATACTTTAATAGTATTTTTGTGACGCTTATCTCGAGTTTAATCAGTATTATTCTCGGAACACTTGCTGCTTATGCTCTTTCAAGGTTTACCTTTAAAGCGGGTTTTGTAAAAAATAGTGACATCACATTTTTCTTTATTTCTCAAAGAATTATGCCGCCTATCGTTTTGTCAATACCATTTTTTCTAATGCTTGGTTATCTCAGTTTGTTGGATACTTTGATGGGTCTTGTTATGGTTTACATAGTCCTCTTAATGCCAATTGCTGTTTGGATCATGGTTGACTTTTTTAATAAAGTTCCTCGAGAGATAGATGAAACGGCCCTTATAGATGGGTGTAACCCTTATCAGGCTTTTTATAAGGTTGTCCTACCAAACTCTATACCGGGTTTAATTGTTGCAGGTATGTTTTGCATTATCTTCGGATGGATTGATTTCTTTTTTGCCTTTATATTAACGTTTACAGAGGTTCAATTGCTTCCTGTAGCTATCGTTGCACTTAACTCTTCAATTACACCATGGTGGAGTTTGTCTGCAGCTGCTTTAGTTTCAGTAGCTCCATTAATTGTTGTTGCATTCATAGTCGAGCGATATCTATCAAAAGGAAATCTTTCAGGAGCAATTAAGTAAATGAAATTAGTTACAAAAAATTTAACATTTAAGCCTGAAGATGAATACTATCTTAATGATGTGTCTCTTGAATTTGAAGCTGGAAGGCTCTATACAATTCTTGGAAGAACACTTTCAGGCAAGACCTCCTTTTTAAAAACAATAGCCGGCCTTCAGCCAGTTGATGAGGGTGAAATTACTCTTGGTGAAAAAGACTTCAGATCTATTCCTGTGTGGGAGAGAAATGTAGCAATGGTCTATCAGCAATTTATCAATTATCCTCATTTAAATGTTTATGAAAATATTGCTTTTCCTTTAAAGCAAAGAAAAATGAGTGCTGCTGATATCAAACAAGAGGTTGCAGTCGCCATCAGTCAGGTAGGGCTTGAAGGCTTTGAAGCTAGAAAAATACAGGAGCTCTCCGGTGGGCAGCAACAAAGAGTTGCACTTGCAAGGTCTCTTGCAAAGAAAGCTAAAATTTTGCTCCTTGATGAGCCTTTAGTGAATCTAGACTATAAATTAAGGGAAGACTTAAGGGACGTGTTCAAGAATCTTTTTGATAGCGACCTCTCAACTGAATCTATTCTAATATATGCCAGTACTGATCCTCAAGAGGCAATGCAGTTAAATGGGGATATTGTTGTGATTGATGAAGGGAGAGTTTTGCAAACAGGCCCTGCAAAAGAAGTCTTTGAAAACCCTGCAAATATTAAAGTCGCAGAGATTACTAATGATCCAGCTATGAACATCCTTCCTGGCATCATTGATGATAAAGAAATTATCTTTAATGAAGATTTTAAGCTTAATCTTCCGTCCCACTTGAGCCATTTAGACTCTGGTAAATATTTTTTTGGAGTTAGAGCAACCGATTTGAAATTAGATAATTCTGGTTTTAATTTCACTGTCGACATTTCTGAAATTTCTGGTTCTGAAACTTTCCTTCACATGCATCAGGATGAATTAAAAGTTGTTTTGATGATTGAAGAAGTTCGCAATTTTAATCTTGATGATCAAGTCAAAATAAGTATGGATATGAACAGATTGTACGTTTTTGATGCAAATGGTGATTTAATTTTTTCACCATATAGGGGTAACTAATGGCAAAAATTGAATTTAAAAATGTTGGCCATTGTTATGATGTGAGTGCTGAAAATAAAGTATATGCCCTAAACCCCTTCTCATTGACCTGGGAGGATGGAGGAAGGTACGCTTTATTAGGGCCATCAGGTTGTGGAAAGACAACGATGCTTAACATTATGTCAGGCTTAATTACTCCATCTGATGGTAATGTCTATTTTGATGAAAATGATATTACAAATGTTATCACTGAGGAGCGAAACATAGCCCAAGTTTTCCAGTTTCCAGTTATTTATAACACCATGACAGTTTTTGATAATTTAGCATTCCCGCTCAGGTGTCGAAAATTTGATGAGGATAAAATCAAAACTAAAGTTCATGAGGTTGCTGAGCTATTAAATTTAACTGAGTTTTTGAATAAGCTTACAAAAAAATTAACAGCTGATCAAAAACAACTTATTTCACTGGGTAGAGGTCTAGTTCGAGAAGATGTTGCAGCAGTGCTGATGGATGAGCCTCTTACAGTAATTGACCCTGACTTGAAATTCAAATTAAGAAGAAAGCTTAAGGAGATCAATGCTAAATATAAAACGACACTTATCTATGTGACACATGATCAGAATGAAGCAATGACCTTTGCTGATAATATTATTGTCATGAATGAGGGAAATGTTGTTCAGATAGGCACACCAAAAGAGCTCTTTGAGAAACCTAAAACAACTTTTGTGGGCTACTTTATTGGCTCTCCAGCAATGAACATTTATCCTTGCGATGCTGTTTCAGATGATGAGGTTTCTATTGGAGGTTTAAAGCTAAAAGTAAATACAAAGTTACCAGACTCTCAAAAAAGTAATTTAAAGCTTGGCATACGCTCTGAGTATATCAATGTAGTGAATAAGAAATCAGAAAATACAGTTGAAGCTAATATAAATTTAGTTGAAGATTTTGGTAACTATAAGCTCATTTCTGCAACTAATGATAATATTCAAATTAAAGTAAAAGTAAAGAGAGAAAGCGTCATTCCTGAAGATAAAATTTTGCTAGAAATTCCACCAGAGCACTGCTGTATTTATAATAATGAAGAGCTAGTAGAATAAGTTATTTTTCTTTCCCTGCCATCAGTTCTTTCCAGCGCATATAGCTATTAACCCCAAACCACATGAATGGTTTCGGCATCAGTTTTTTTGGCGCTTCTTCGTCAACAAAGTCGGGAATAAGGCTATTGATGGTTCCAGTTATTTTCTCGGCCGTAATGACACCAATCGCAGTTCCTTTGGCAGTTCCAAGGCCATTTTGACAGCACGCAGAGTAGATGCCTTCATCCACCTCACCCTGAGCAAAGACGTTGTTAAGACTCAGGCAAAGACGTCCTCCCCATGAGTAATCCATAGATACTTTATCAAGCATTGGAAAGCGAGCTTTAAATGATTCATCATGGCTATTGGCAGCAGAATTCATAAATGAATCTGAGGCTTCCATGCTTGGGTTGTATGACCATCTGTTTCGAATCAGGATTCTATTGCCACCGATTCCAGCAATACGCCTGACTGAAGAGCCCATAGCATCAGCTGAAGTTAATCCCCACTCTTGAGAGCCGCCCAGCATATTGGATTCATCTAAAGTTAGCTCTCTTGATAAAGATGAGTAGGTAAAAATTGTCATTAGCCTATTCTGAAAGTATCCAAATTTTTCAACTAATCCGTTGACAGCTAATATAACTTTTGGGCTTGATATTGATCCAAGATTAGTTTTAGCCTTCCATACTTTTTGTCCATCATGCACTCCTTCCTCTTCAAGAGAAATGACCGGAGAGTTTTCATAAATTGTTGTGTTGGGGTTTTTAGAGACGCCATCTGCGAGTGACTGGATGTAAAGCGCAGGTTGCAGTATCGCTGTACCTGGTGTCCATAGACCGTTTAGATAATAATCTATTCCGGTCAGTTCTTTCATTTCTTGAGAGTCGAGCATCTTATAGCTTTCACTCGTCTTGTCCAGGTGCTTTGCATACTCTGTATTGAAATTCACTCCTTTTGGGGTGGCTGCTGCGTTCGTTTTTCCAACCAGCTGAATTGCCTCAGGTGGCATCTCGTATTCTTCTGAAGCATTCTTGGCAAATTCAATTGCAGAGCGATTAATCAGGGTTTGTTCACGATCTTTATCGAGGCTTCCTACGTAATCATCTGATGCTAAGTTGTGGGGTAAGTCAATCATAAAGCCCGAGTTTCTCCCAGCGGGGCCTTCTGCAATTTCACAGGCTTCGATTACAGCAATTGTTGCTTTATTATCGATTTGAATTAAACGCCTAGCCGCAGAGAGGCCCGCAAAGCCTCCGCCAATAATCAGGTAGTCGGCGGTGAGATGATCTGAAAGTTTTGGGTTAATCTTCCTTTTAGGAAGGATTTCTTTCCAGCCTGTATCACCAGGATTTTTAGGAAGCTTAATCTGACCCATTTCTAATATAATCTAACGACAAAGTTCATAAATTCTCCTAGAGAGTTGGCAGGCTAATTTTTGCCATCCTGCCTCCATCAATAGTATATACCTGCCCTGTTACAAAACTTGATTCTGTTGATGCAAGCCAAGCAACTAAAGAGGCAACTTCTTCTGTTTTGCCTGTTCTATTTACTGGGTGGATACTTCCAATACTATTTCTAAATTGCTCTGAATCTGGCATCGAATTAATAAAGTCTTCGTTCAACTCGGTATCTATCCATCCTGGGGCAACTGCATTGCATCTCACATCATCCTTCCCATGGTCAACCGCTATGGCGCGCGTAAGTCCATGAAGTCCAGCCTTACTTGCACAGTAGGATGCGTGATTCGGATTAGCGCCAATACCTTCAATTGAACCAATATTTACAATAGAGCCTTTAGACTTGATCAGAAAAGGCATGCAAAACTTCGTCAGTAAAAAAGGAGCTGTAAGATTAACAGCTAAAGTCTGATTCCATTCTTCAAGAGAAGTATCAAGAATTGATGACTCTTTCATCATTCCAGCATTGTTAATTAAAACATCAATACGACCATACTTTTTAATAATGGCATCAATGCTCGTAGAGCAGTCTTGCTCTTTGCTTAAATCAAACTCAAAAGAATCAAAGAGGCTTGAATGACCTCTTTGAATAGCGCACACGATTGCACCTTCATTTTTGAGTCGCTCTGCGCAGGCTAAACCAATACCTTTTGTAGCCCCAGTAATAACAACAACTTTATTAGTAAACCGCTTTTCCACCATTAATCTCCACTAAGGATCCACAAATATATCGAGCTTCATCTGAACTTAGAAAAGCCACAACATCAGCAATCTCCTCTGGTTCAGCAATATGGCCAATCGGAACGGATTGATTTAATTCTCTCATAGCATCATCAGGATTTAATCCTCTGATCTCAAAGCCCGTTCTCAGCATTGGCGTATTGACTTCATTTGGACATACTGCATTAATCCGAATGTTTTGATGTGCGTGATCTCTACCCAAACATTTTGTCATCGCCGCCAAGGCCGCTTTTGTCGTGCAGTAAATCAGATGATTTGGTCCCGGATTAATTCCCCAGCATGATGAAATATTCACGATAGAGCCCCCACCAGAGTCTATCATAAGGGGAATCGATGCTCGAATTAATCTAAACGGAGCCTCAACATTAATCTTCATAGAAAGCTCATAATCCTCATCACTGGTTTGAGTAATATCACCACGCCTCATTAAGCCAGCATTATTAATGAGTATATCAATGCTACCCAGTTTTTCTTTGACCTCATTGGCAAGGTTATCAGAATAATTTTGATCCAAAAGGTTGCCAGGGAATGCCATTGCCTTTCCACTACTTTGATTGATTTCATGAACAAGTTTGTTAGCCGCATCTTCGTCTTTATCAGCAATTGCTAGAGTCAAGCCTTGCCGTGAATATTTATTGACTATAGCTTTTCCAATACCGCCATTGGCACCAGTCACAAGAACAACATTTGATTTATCTTTGCCCATAGTTTAATGCTCCTGATTGAGCGCTTCCATTTTGGGAATTGTTGTTTCCCTTTTAGCAATGTAATCCAATAGCTCCTCATCTTTAGCTTGATCCAGCTTAGGCTCTTGATAATCTTCAAGTAGTTTTTTTGCCCCTTCAAGTCCTCTTTGAATTGTATCTTTACTTCCATCAGCCTGCCATTGCTCAACAGAATTATTGTCAAATAGTTTAGGCATAAAAAAGGCCCTTTGAAAGTTCTCCATTGTATGCTGATGACCCAGGTAATGACCACCAGGACCTACATCCCTAATTGCAGCTAGGCCTTCCTCAAAGTCATCCCATCGAACTCCTTCAGCCATTCTATATCCCATTTCACACTGCTCTGCATCCACCACAAACTTTGCCATTGAGCAGTGCATTCCTGCCTCGTTCCATCCAGCAGAATGCCAGATATAGTTAGCTCCTGATAAAAGAACAGCCATCATTGTTGATGCACTCTCATATCCTGATTGAGCATCAAATACTTTTGAGCCGCCCAAAGTATTTGAGCTTCTCCAAGGGACCTTATAATGCCTTGCCATTTGACCAATCATAAAATTCATCAAAGAGATTTCGGGCGTTCCAGCCATTGGAGCACCAGACTGCATTGATACAGTGGCTAAATAATGACCATAGATCGCAGGCGCTCCTTTTCGGATAACCTGAGTGTAAGCGAGCGCTGATAAAGCTTCCGCATTGACCTGAGCTACGGTTGGAGCAACACTTGCTGGAGTGTTGGCACCCCCAAGAACAAAAGGAGAGCAGAGCACTGGCTGATTGTGGGCAGAAAAAACTCTCAGTGCTGAGAGCATAGTTTGATCCCAAACAAGCGGAGAGTTTCCATTGATGTTTCCAGTAACAACTGCATGACTATCTATGAACTTTTCTCCAAAGAGAATCTTGCACATCTCAATCACATCTTCAGCATTCTTGCCACTACTAGTCATCCCCATAAAGGTTTTATCGGAGTGTTTCATGGATGAATAAGTGATTCTTAGATGCCTATGAGAAATTGCATGATCCATGGGTTCAACGATGTGATGGGCGCTTGAATGAATGGCAGGCAGCATGTGGGAAAGCTTATGAAAATTAGCAAGGTCATCCAGCGTTGGAAGACGCCTATTATTTTCTAGATCGGTGAGGAAAGGCGCCCCTGTCATTGGGACAAATATAGAGTTATTACCGCCAATTTCTAGCGATTTTTCAGGATCACGCGCATGCATTGTGATGCTTTCTGGGATAGACGCTATTAGTTCACGAATGAGGCCTCTATCAAAGCGAACTCGCTCACCCTCAACATCAGCACCCGCTTCTTTCCAATGCTCTAGTGCGATAGGGTCATGAAATTCAACGCCAACCTCCTCAAGAATGGACAATGAAGCATCATCCATTTTCTCAATCTGCTCCTCATTCATCGGCTCTGTAAGAGGAATATTCCTCTTCAGAGTGGGGAGCATTTCAATTTTGACTTTCAGACGGTCAGATCTTCTTGCTGCTCGACCAAGTCTTTCTGCAGGGGTTGACATATCGCCATTAAACTATAAATACAATAAAAGTATCGTAGATTAATTATTTACTTAATGCAACAGTTTTTTTTCATAGAAAGGTGAAAAATACTATATCTACTAAAATGCTTATATTCTTGATATATCAATAATTAAGAGTAAAATTTACCATTTTGAAAAATGAATTAAAATAATGTCTAATCTTTCTAATAACTTCATAGCGGGCGACTGGGTTAAAGGTGCAAGTTCAATATCGAATATTAACCCATCAAATACAAATGATGTCATCGGAGAATTTGCTCAAGCTAGCAGTGCTCAATTAGAGGATGCTCTTAATTCGGCGCAGGTTGCACAAAGACAGTGGGCTGCAACGGGATTGGAGCAGCGTCAAGCCGTATTAATGAAGATTGGTGAAGAGATGATGGCGCGGAGTGCTGAGCTTGGTGAGCTACTATCTAGAGAGGAAGGCAAGCCTGTGGCAGAAGGCAAGGGAGAGGTTTATAGAGCAGGTCAATTTTTTACCTACTACGCTGCTGAAGTTTTAAGACAGGGCGGTGACACTGCTGATTCAGTCAGGCCAAATATTGAAATTGATGTTCGTCGTGAGCCTATGGGAACTGTGGCAATTATCTCACCATGGAACTTTCCAACTGCAACTGCGAGCTGGAAAATTGCGCCAGCACTAGCCTTTGGAAATGCAGTTATTTGGAAGCCTGCTAATTTAACTCCTGCGAGTGCAGTGGCCTTAACTGAGATCATTTCAAAACAAGACATTCCAAAAGGTTTATTTAGCTTGGTGATGGGATCTGGATCATCAATCGGCCAATCATTAGCTGAAAGTCCTAAAGTGCACGCAATAAGCTTTACTGGTTCTTATGATGTGGGCCTTCAGATAGCTAGTGCAGCGTCAAAAAATTTAACTAAATTTCAGTTAGAGTTGGGCTCTAAGAACCCTCTCGTTGTAATGGATGATGCAGATATGGATGTTGCAGTTGCAGCAGCAACAGCGGGTGCTTTTGGTTCTACTGGTCAAAAATGTACCGCTTCATCAAGGTTGGTCGTTCATGCCTCCATCCATGATGAGTTTGTTGAACGCATGAGTCAATCCACTTCAGCTCTTAAGGTTGGAGATGCTCTTCAAGAGGGAACCCAAATTGGTCCAGCTGCAAGTCAGCAACAACTTGATTCTAATCTTAAATATATGGCATTAGCTAAAGAAGAAGGCTGTGAAGTCGTCTGTGGTGGTGAAAAACTTGAGCTAGATAACCCTGGTTTTTATATGCAGCCAGCCTTATTAATTGGGGGAAATAACTCAATGAGGGTTAATCGGGAAGAGCTTTTTGCGCCTATGGCATGTGTGATTAAGGTTGCGGACTATGATGAGGCATTATCAGTTGCAAATGACACAGACTTTGGACTAGTTTCAGGGATTATCACCCAGTCATTGTCTACAGCAAGCCACTTTAGAAGGAATGCAGAGAGTGGATGCGTTATGGTTAATCTTCCAACTGCTGGAACAGACTATCATGTCCCGTTTGGCGGTAGAAAAAATTCAAGTTTTGGTCCTAGAGAGCAAGGTTCATATGCTAAAGAGCTTTATACACAGGTCAAAACCTCTTATATTTTTAGCGGTAATCCATAATGTCTCATCCTTCATTATTTATTGATGCGCTTCAATACAATAATTGGAGTGAGGAAATCTTTAAGCAAATTAATCAAGGTGGACTGAGCGCTGTTCACGTTACTATTTGTTACCATGAAGACTTTCAAGAGATGGTGCAAAATGTGATTAACTGGAACCGTCGTTTTGAAGATTTCTCGAATTTGATTTTCCTGGGTCGAACAGCGGCCGATGTAGTCAAGGCCCAGAAAGAAGGAAGGACAGCTATATTTTTTGGTTTTCAGAACTGCTCACCGATTGAGGACGATATTGGTCTTGTCGAAGTATGCCACCAGCTTGGTGCAAGATTCATGCAGCTAACCTATAACAATCAAAGCCTACTAGGAACTGGTTGCTACGAAGAGAATGATCCTGGAATTACTAGAATGGGTAAACAGGTCATCAAAGAAATGAATCGTGTTGGTTTAGTGGTTGATATGAGTCACTCTGCCGAAAGGTCAACTCTTGAGGCAATAGAAATCTCAGAACGCCCAATTGCAATCACTCATGCCAATCCAACTTTTTGGCATCCTGCTTTGAGAAATAAGTCAAATGAAGTTCTTAAAGCGCTTGGAGAGAGTGGAAGTATGCTTGGATTTTCTGTCTATCCACATCATCTCAAGGATGGATCTGATTGCACATTAGAAAGTTTTTGTAATATGATTGCTGATACAGCTGATATTATGGGCGTTAAAAATATTGGGATTGGTACCGACCTTTGTCAAAATCAGCCTGACAGCGTGGTTGAGTGGATGAGAAATGGCACGTGGACCAATGATCGTGATTATGGTGAAGGGTCAGCAAGTTTTGCTGGCTTTCCAGACCAGCCTGAGTGGTTCAGAGACAATCGTGATTTTGTAAATATTGCAACAGGACTTCGTTCTGTTGGTTTTTCAAATGATGATGTTGATTTAGTGATGGGCAAAAACTGGTTAAATTTTTTCGAATCCTCGTTTGAATCTTTATAATAAATTTATGGCTAGTGAATCTGTATTAATTGATCTTGAATCTGATTTTATGAGATCACCTGAAAAGGTTATGCGTCTTGATAGAATGGGCTCTTCATTTCCTACTCGGTTGAGCTTTATGCGAACTTTGATTAGGCGAATGTCGCGGGAAAATTGGAAGTTTGAAAGAACGCGCCGGGAAGTTGATAAGGATGGTTATGGCTTAAGCATTTATTCGGTTACTACTCCAAATAGAACTTACTCATTGGTTGGCTTTACACAAGAAATACCAGCTGACATGAGAACGGATAGAGTTATCGCAGAAGTTTGGGATGCAACTTTTAACCTTTTTGATGGTGTGCCAACTCAAGAGGATATTGATTATTTAGCACAAAATACACCTAAGCAAGAAGGCGGTCGTTACAGACCAAGTGAGCTTGCTTTGGCGAGGGCCAATAAAAGCTTAAGAGTCTTTAAAAATGCTGTTGATTCATTATCAAAAGGTCAACAACCAGATCTAGATTTATTAACTTCTGTAGGTTATTTAATGAGAACTTCAGCAGTTTATGGAAGCGGTAAGTTTGGGTGTGCAGATAGAGCTAAAATTGCTGATCGAGAAGAGTGTAAAGCGCCATTTCAAATGGAGTTACTCACTGTTTACTTAATACGTTGGTTTACGATTGACTCAGTTGAAGAGCTTGCAAAAGAAAAGGGTGGAAAAAAAGCTGTTAAATTTGATCAATCCACTCGTCAATTCATTGGTGTTGGAAATGCAACGGGTTTGGGTATGGCACCATTTTTACTTAAGCACCCAGCATTAATCCATAACTGGGTTGTAGCAAAAGAAACTGCATTAGCAAGAGTCAGGTCCATTGAAACTGCATTACCAGGAACCCTCGAGGTTTTCCTAAAGTCTCTGCTTCAGGTTAGCCAGCATGTTGATGAATGGAGTGTTGCAGATGAAGTTCAGTCTGCAAGAATTTCTCGTTTAACAGATGAAATTCAAGCTCTGAGAATGTGGTGTGAAAATGAATCAAATATATATAGACCATATCCATGGAATGGGATCTATCAGTATGTTGAGGATAACTTTTCTTTGGAATGTCAGGAAATGATTGTCTCCTTAATTATTGAGCCACATGGGACACTTGTTGATGATCTAGCAGATACAATGTCTACAACTATAATCCCTAAATTTCAGGCTGATATGACTTTATCTCACTTGAAAGAAGTTGTTGCGGATGTGTATAAGTGGGCGACAACCATTGACTTTTCATTAGAAGAGTCTCAACACCATTTTTGGTACTATTCTGAAGATAAATTAGAGCCCAGATTCGGTTCTAAAGGGGTCGATGATGGGGTTGATCAAGAAATGCCACTAGCAATTGGACGTGATGTCCATGATTTAAACGAAGTCCTTCAAGGTATTGATGAGGATATGTCTATTGGAGAGTTTGCAATGATGCATCCTCAGTTTAGGCATATTATTCGAAGGGTTCAAAATACTTTTGAAAGGCCTTACTCCGAAGTTCAAGATAACTTACTAAGTGAATCTATGAGACCGCTAGATTTATTACGATTTAAGTTAGCATTCTTTGGAGCGTCAAAGTTTGATCCAAAGTCAGATTTATGGACTCGAATTTCAATGTACCAAGGGGCACCAATGCCTGACCAGTTGTCGGAGCCAAATCACGATTGTTGGTCATTTCCTATAGCTGGAAAATCCCAGTCTTATCCGTGTATAAATTGCACATGTCGAAAAACGGTTTAACGATTTCCTTAAACGAGGTTCTTTTTTATTTCACTCGAGCAGGCTTTGGTGTCAAGGCGCCTATTGGTGTTTCTGAAGATTTTGCAAGAAGTAATATCTGGATTGCACAAAACGGTTTTGATCCTTCAGAGTGTAGCCTTGTGGCATTGGATAACTTAGATAGTCAAAAAAGTAGTCTCTCCATTCAATTTGAAAAGACTGGGGATGGGGGTCGCCTGTTTTGTCCTGAAGATAAAGTTCTGTCTGCAATTGAGGCCTCAGTAAGCTGTGTAGACTGGATTGAATTTAATGGTCTAGATGGAGATTTAAAAGTTACTAATGTTGACTGCCCGTTATTGGTTGTTTCAGCCCTTGGCGCCAATCAATGTTCTGGTATTAAGGTGTCATGGGTAGACAGGAGTAATAATCAGTATCAGGTTAATCTAAGCGATGATAGTAATTGGGAAATCATTGCTTCATC
Source organism: uncultured Gammaproteobacteria bacterium (assembly GCA_902556205.1). Classification (GTDB taxonomy): domain Bacteria; phylum Pseudomonadota; class Gammaproteobacteria; order PS1; family Pseudothioglobaceae; genus Pseudothioglobus. Next base: position 195,575 of record CACDVH010000001.1, read on the forward strand.
AGAGACTCCAATTGAGCAAAGTAACTATGCTGATATTGAAATTTCTGCTTTGGATGGTGCCAATAAAACTCCTATAAAAAATGGTAAATTAAAGACATTTAATATTGCCGATGAAAAGCTTAAAACCCTCAATAATGGAGTTAGTGTAGGAGATAAATGGCCTGAAATTTATGAATATTTTTCTAGATGTCTAGTTAAATCAAGCGCAGAATCAAGAGCTTCGGGCGCAGGTGCAGGCCTAGTCGATACTGATTAAATTAGCACTCAATAAAGCTTACTGCTAGACCTCCAAGGGAGGTCTCCTTGTACTTATTAGACATATCAAGGCCTGTCCTCTTCATAGCTGCAATGCATTGATCTAAAGATATTAAATGCTCACCGCTCTCTCTTAAAGAGAGTGAGCTTGCTGTATATGCTTTAACGGCTCCAAAGCCATTTCTTTCAATACATGGAACCTGAACAAGCCCTTTTACTGGGTCACAAGTCATACCGATATGATGTTCAAGAGCCATCTCAGCAGCATTTTCAATTTGTTCACTTGTTCCACCTCTTGCGGCGCATAATCCTGCGGCTGCCATAGATGATGCAGAGCCAACCTCACCTTGACATCCAACTTCAGCGCCAGAAATTGAACTATTGTGTTTGATTAAGCCACCAATAGCAGAGGCTGATAAAAGGAATTGCCTGATCTGCTCTGGCGAAGCAGCTTTGTGCTTGTAGTAATAGTATAGAGTCGCCGGTACAACCCCTGCAGCACCATTAGTAGGCGCTGTAACAACCATATGTCCAGCAGCATTTTCCTCATTAACAGCCATAGCATAGGCGCACAGCCAGTCGCTAGAACCAGCATTTTCTTTGTCATTTTGAAGGCTCTCATGTAATTGTTTTGCTCTCCTTTTGGTGTTAAGACCTCCAGGCAAAATCCCCTCTGTTGTTAGGCCTCTTTCTACGCAGGTTTTCATTGCATTCCAAATTTTGTCTAGCTCTTGATTCAGTATCTTTTCTGGAATATTTTCTAGCTCGTTGGCTTGCTTCATTTCCCAAATCGTTTTGTTATGTTCTTTTGACATTTCAAGCATTTGATCTGAGTTGTCAAATGGGAATGGATAGGCTGAACTTGGTTCTGCAGCAATTGGTGCCTCCACATTATCAATTTCTGCCAAGGTAGAGATAAAGCCACCACCTATTGAAAAATAGGTGTTTGAAATTAGCAAACTATTAGATTTATCGAGAAGTTCAAAAACAATGCCGTTTGGATGCTGCTTTAATGAGTTTCGAGTATCGAAAACAATGTCTTCTTCAGAAAAGAATGTTGCATTTATATCCTCGGTGATTGCTATAGTCTTTGAATTCCATGTTCGATCAATGACTTCATCCATATTCTCATCAATTATGGTGTTAGGTAGGTAGCCATTGAGCCCTAAGACGACTGCCCTGTCGGTAGCATGACCGACACCAGTATAGGCCAATGAATCTTTTAAAGTGCATCTAACATGATAGCCATTTTCGCTAGGATTTGCATCAACAAAATGGCGCACATCATTCAGAAATGCATTAGCAGCAACCATAGGCCCCATTGTATGAGAACTAGAGGGCCCGATACCAACCTTAAATAGGTCTAAAACACTGATAAACATGGTAAATTTATTGATACAAAAAATTCCATTCTACATCATGAAAGAAATTCAATCTATTAAAAAATTCACTAATTGTTGAATTGTTTTAGGGTACTTTTTTTAAAAGTAATGATCAAACTAATTAATTATAATAACGTTATCAAATTAATATTTTATTTGCCGATAAGTTATGTCAGAGAATGATCACTTTAGTAGACTCCATAATCTTCTTGACAGAATTAATGCTGGCCATGAAAAAATTAATAAGGTTGCAGAAAAGTCAGAGCCTTCAGATCAATTAGCAGCTTATATTCTTTGGTTTGATAGTGAGCCAATGATACCCGAGCGAACTTATAGTATTGATTTTGAGACTGAAAGCACATTGGTCCAGGTAACTGATCTTAGCTTTAAAATTGATGTTGATTCATTGAGTCAGCTCGCAGCTAAAAAGCTTGACCAAGATGAGATTGGTTATTGCAAGCTATCCTTAGGTCAGAGGGTTTCTTTTGATTCATACACTAGTGATCAAAAAACTGGCTCGTTTAAAGTTTTTGATACATTTAACAACTCAATGGTTGGTGCAGGATTAATTGATTTTGCTCTAAGACGTGCTCAAAACATTAGCTGGCATCAAACAAATATTAATCAAGAGACTCGTTCCAAAAATAAAAAACAAAAGCCCTGTGTGCTCTGGTTTACTGGACTATCTGGTTCTGGAAAATCAACTATAGCTGATGAGCTTGAGAAGAAACTTCATGAGCTAGGCAAGCATACGATGCTCCTCGATGGTGATAATGTTCGACATGGTCTAAATCGAGATTTAGGATTTACAGATCAAGATAGAGTTGAAAATATTCGCAGGATTGCAGAAGTATCAAAGCTTATGGTCTCCTCAGGATTAATTACCATTGTTTCATTTATCTCCCCATTTCGTTCAGAGCGTTCAATGGCAAGGAAATTGTTTAATGATGGTGAGTTCATTGAGATTTATATTGATACACCAATTGAAGTGTGTGAAGCAAGGGACTCTAAAGGGCTCTATAAAAAAGCAAGAGCTGGACAATTAAAAAACTTCACAGGTATTGACTCAGATTATGAAGCGCCTGAGATGTCAGAAATTGTTCTTCAAAATAGTGACGCAAATATTGATGATCTTGTGAATAACATTCTTGATTATCTGAGAACAAACTCAAATATATAATTAATGAACTATTTATTTAACATCTAAAATGGCAATACTATTAGCGTCTACTGATTTCTGGGAAGATATGGAGGTTTGGTCTAGTGGCCTTCAAGAGGCTATGCCAGAGATGGATGTTAGAGTCTATCCGGATGAGGGCGACGTTAATGATATCGAGTATGCAGTCGTCTGGAAACATCCAAGAGGAATTCTCACAAGATACCCAAATTTAAAAGCAATACTATCATTAGGTGCAGGAGTGGACCACGTAATTAGTGATCCTGAATTGCCTGATGAGCTTCCTATAGTTCGGCTGGTTGATAAAAAATTAACCCATGAAATGATCCTTCATTCTCTGCACTGGGTTTTGCATTTTCATAGTGACCAGTATCTTTATAGAATTCAGCAACAAAGTCGTGAATGGATTCAGCAAAGCTCAGTTCAATCAGAAGATCGTACTATTGGAATCATGGGTCTAGGCAACATTGGCAAGGCAATTGGTGACTCACTTATTAATTTAGACTTTAAAGTTATTGGTTGGGGCGCAAGTCCAAAAAGTTCACTTGGTGCAATTGAATATTATTATGGCCAGGAGCAGTTATCTGGGTTTCTAAGTCAAACTGATATACTCATTAATGTTCTGCCATTAACTGAAAACACTAAAGATATATTGACCAAAACCGAGCTTAGTTATCTTCCTAAAGGCTCGTTCATCATTAACATCGGAAGGGGTGGTATTATTAATGAGAGTGACCTGTTATCTATATTAGATACACGGTACATTGCTGCTGCAGCTTTGGACGTGTTCGCAGAAGAGCCACTCCCTGAAAATAATTCACTTTGGGACCATCCTTCTGTGTATGTGACTCCTCATATTGCGGGTCAAAGCAATCCTAGTTCTGCGGCAAAAACAATCGCTGAAAATATTCGGCTTATTGAAATGGGAGAGTCCCCTTATCCTATATATAGCTTGAATAGTGGGTATTAGTCAACAATATATTTAGCTTAATAATTTAACAACATTTGATTCTAAATTAGAAGATTTATAATTAGGTTATACTTACTAAGTTATTTATATGAATTCATGGCCAATTGAATTCAACTAAAAAGACTAAGTCTTATATAATATTGTTTTTTTGAGACAAAATCTAATGTCTGTAGGAAGTGAAATAAGAACAACTCCTTTCCATAAGATGCATGTTGATGCAGGTGCAAAAATGGTTCCTTTCGCGGGTTATGAAATGCCTGTGAGTTATCCTCTTGGAATAAAAAAAGAGCACAATCACACAAGAGAAAGAGCTGGACTCTTTGACGTATCACACATGGGACAAATTAGATTATCTGGCGAGCAGGCAATGAGTGCCTTGGAGTCATTAGTTCCAGTTGACATTATTGATTTGCCCCTGATGAAGACGCGCTACGCCCTTTTCACAAGTGAAAATGGCGGTGTATTGGATGATCTAATGGTTACAAATCTTGGAGATAACACTTTATTTCTAGTTGTCAATGCCGCATGTAAACATGCTGACTATGAGCATTTACAGCATCATTTGGGCGCAAGTTGCGAATTAGAGCTCTATGATGATTTAGCTTTGCTGGCCTTACAAGGTCCCAAGGCCTCTTCAGTTTTAAGCGCATTAGCTCCTGAGGTTGAAGAAATGACATTTATGACTGCAATGCAGTTGATGATTAATAATATAGATTGTTTTGTTACTCGCTCGGGATACACAGGAGAGGACGGTTTTGAAATCTCAGTTTCGGCACAGGATGCTGAAAATCTTGCAGATATATTGCTATCAAGTGATGAGGTTGAGTGGATAGGATTGGGTGCTAGAGATTCGTTACGTCTTGAAGCCGGCTTATCTCTTTATGGGCATGAACTTGACAGTAGTCACAGCCCAGTTGAGTCCTCTTTAAATTGGGCACTTTCAAAAGTCAGAAGGCTAGGCAAGGAACGTGAGGGTAATTATTTAGGTGATAATATCATTTTAGATCAACTTGAAAATGGCTCTGACACAAAAGTAGTGGGCCTACTTCCAGAAGGAAGGATGCCGGTTAGAGATGGAGCAATAATTCAGGATGAAAACGGTAATCAAGTTGGGTATGTTACAAGTGGGGGTTTTGGCCCAACTTTAAATCAGCCAATATCCATTGCTAGATTAGAGACAAAATTTACAAATAGCCAGTCAAAAATTTTTGCACTGGTCAGAGAGAAGAAAATAGCAGTTGAGATTGTTAAACTGCCATTTGTTAAACACAACTATTACAGAGGTTGAACATTGATAAGGAGAAGTAATGAGTATTAAGTATTCTGAAGATCATGAATGGGTTGATGCTAAAGAAGATGATTTAGTAGTAATTGGAATAACAGATTTTGCTCAAGAGCAATTGGGTGATTTGGTATACGTAGAGCTGCCAGAAGTTGGCGATGAATGCACAAAGGGTGAAAATATATCTGTCATTGAGTCAGTGAAAGCTGCTTCTGATTTAGTGGCGCCTGTTTCTGGTTCAATTATTGAAGTGAACAGCAGACTAGAGGATGAGCCAGAGATTGTGACTGAGGATTCAATGGGTGAAGGATGGTTTATTAAGGTTAAGTTGTCTGACCCAGCTGAGCTAGATGAGTTGATGGATGAAGAGGCATACAACTCATTTATTGAAGAGTAGAGCACCTGAAAGAGAGACGTTAATGAAAAATAAGATTGAAGATTTGTTGAATAATGATGCTTTTACCAATAGGCATATAGGATCATCGAGCGAGCAAAAAAATCAAATGCTTGACTATCTTGGTTTTGATAACTTAGATAAATTAATTGATGAAATAGTGCCAGATGTTATTCGCAGAAAAGAGCCAATGAATATTGCTGATGGGATGTCAGAGCTTGCTGCACTTAAACAGCTAAGAAATCTAGCAAGAATGAATATTCGTTACAAGTCTTTTATTGGCCAGGGCTACTACAATTCAATTACCCCTCCAGTCATACAGCGAAATGTGGAAGAAAATCCAGCTTGGTATACTGCCTATACACCCTATCAGCCTGAGATTTCTCAAGGTCGTCTTGAAGCTCTAATGAATTTCCAAACAATGGTCTCAGACTTAACTGGTATGGATTTAGCAAACGCCTCTATGCTTGATGAGGCAACTGCTTGTGCAGAGGCCATGACATTAAGTCATCGAGTCAGTAAGTCTAAGAGCAATGTTTTTTTTGTTGCGAACGACTGCTATGCCCAGAACCTTGAGGTTATTAAAACAAGGGCTGAGCCATTGAACATTGAAATAGTTTTTGGTGACCCTCTTGTGGATTTAAAAGATCTAGATTGTTTTGGTGTTCTGCTTCAGTACCCAAATACCTATGGCGCTTTTAGTGATTTCACAAAGTTGATAGACTCTATTCATGAGAAGAACGCACTTGTTGCTGTGAGTGCTGATTTACTAGCATTAACTCTGCTTAAACCGCCGGGTGAAATGGGAGCTGATATTGTAGTAGGCAATACTCAAAGGTTTGGTGTTCCAATTGGGTATGGCGGGCCTCATGCTGCCTACATGTCGACCAGGGATAAGTATAAGCGATCAATGCCTGGAAGAATTATTGGCGCATCAGTTGATACAAAAGGCAGGCTTGCATATCGATTAGCATTGCAGACTCGTGAGCAACATATACGCAGAGAGAAAGCGACAAGCAACATTTGTACTGCACAAGCCCTATTGGCTATCATGGCTAGCATGTATGCAGTCTATCATGGCCCAGAGGGGCTGAGAAATATAGCGCGACGCATTCATAAATATGCCAGCGTATTTACTGATGGAATGAAGGAAATGGGGTTTAATGTTATTAATGACTCTTATTTTGATACCCTGTCTATTGAAGTTAAAAATTCAGATGCAATAGTTATGCAAGCTGAAAAAAATGGCTACAACATTAATGTGTTTAGTAAAACACTTGTCTCAGTTTCATTTGATGAGCTCAGTACTCCTGAAGACATAGAGTACTTGTGGAGAATTTTCAATACCGAGTCAGAATTGAGTGCCCAGTCACTATTTGAAAAAAACAAATCAAAAATCAAAAAGAATTTAAAGAGGGAGTCTGATTTTTTAACGCATGAAGTCTTTAATACTTATCGTTCGGAAACCAATATGATGAGATATATTCGTTATCTTGGAGATAAGGATATCGCACTGGATCGTTCAATGATTCCACTTGGATCGTGCACAATGAAACTTAACGCAGCAGCAGAGTTGATTCCAGTGAGTTGGCCAGAATTTTCTCAAATTCATCCAGCAGTTCCGATGAATCAGGTGATTGGTTATCAGCAGATGATTAGTGAACTTGAGGAGATGCTATGCGAGGCGACTGGTTATTCAGCCATTTCACTTCAGCCCAATTCTGGAGCTCAAGGGGAGTACGCTGGATTAATTGCAATTAGAGGATATCATCAAAGTCGGGGTGATGAAAATCGAAACATCTGTTTGATTCCATCATCGGCTCATGGTACAAATCCTGCCTCTGCCCAGATGGCTGGAATGAAAGTTATAGTGATTGACAGTACAGATGAGGGCAATATTGATCTTGTGGATTTAAGAGCAAAAACTAAGGAACACGAAGAGAATCTTGCCGCAATAATGATTACATACCCTTCAACTCATGGTGTTTTTGAAAAAGACGTGAGAGAGGTTTGCAATATTATCCATGATGCTGGTGGGCAAGTATATATTGATGGCGCGAATATGAATGCAATGGTTGGACTGTCTGCTCCAGGGGAGTTTGGCGGAGATGTCTCGCACCTAAACCTTCATAAGACATTTGCAATTCCTCATGGTGGCGGTGGTCCGGGTGTTGGCCCAATTGGGGTAAAAGAACACTTGATCGATTTTTTACCGAGAACACCTCTTAATAATACAGATGTTGGAAGTATTTCAGGTGCCCCTTGGGGTTCAGGGAGTATCCTTCCAATAAGTTGGATGTATATTGCAATGCTCGGAAAAGATGGACTCTATGAGTCAACCTGTAACGCTATTTTGAACGCAAATTATATTGCCAAGCGCCTTGAGGAGCACTATCCAATTCTTTACAGTGACGAAAATGGAAGAATCGCTCATGAATGTATTATTGATATTAGACCCATTAAAGACTCAGTGGGAATAAGTGTTGATGATGTCGCCAAGCGTTTAATAGATTTTGGTTTTCATGCACCTACAATGTCTTTTCCAGTTGCTGGAACATTGATGATCGAGCCAACAGAGTCTGAGTCTTTGGATGAGCTTGATCGGTTCTGTGAGGCAATGATTCAAATAAGAAAAGAAATCAAAAAGATTGAGTCAGGTGAATATTCGACGGAAGATAATCCATTAATTAATTCGCCGCACACTTTAGAAATGGTAACATCGTCTCAATGGGAGTTTTCATATTCCAGGGAAGAGGCCGCTTATCCTGTTGAGAGCCTAAGGCGAGTCAAGTACTGGCCACCAGTTTCAAGAGTAGATAATGTCTATGGTGATAAGAATTTAGTTTGTTCTTGTCCGAGTATTGAAGAATATAAGTAGATTTTTATGAAATCATTTTTGATTAGCGTTTTGGGAGACGACAAGCCTGGTCTTGTTGACGGCCTATCAAAGATTATTGTTTCAAATAATGGGGACTGGATTGAAAGTAATATGTCCAGTTTCGAAGGCAAATTTGCTGGCATCCTTAAAGTCAATGTCCCATCAAGTGATGCTTCAAATCTAAAAAAAGATTTAACTAACGCGTCTTTAGGCCTTCAAATTGCTTGTGAAGAAACGCTTCCTGTTGATGAGCTGAGCAATGTTAAAAGTTATAATATTGAGCTTATTGGGCAAAACCATGTTGGAATTATTAATAAACTATCTCATGTTTTGGCGGATGAGTTGCAAGCTAATGTTGAAGAGCTAAAGACTGAAATCATTGATGCTTCGATGTCAGGAGAGCAACTTTTCAAAGCTCAAATTACTCTTCATATTCCTAATGATCTTGATGAAAATCTTGTGAGAGATAAGCTCGAGCTTATTGCTGATGAGATGATGGTAGAGATCTATTCATACGAGAGCTAAGGCTGCTCTAAAGCCTTTATTCAAAAATTTCCATGAGCTATAAAAGCGCTATTTCTATAGCTTTGTTTTCCGTAACTGAATGGTTGGCTATTTGGAAGTAAGACGCTCCCACCTGCAGATCTTAGTACAGCATCTCCCGCTGCAGTATCCCACTCCATTGTGGGTCCAAATCTAGGATAGACATCTGCCTCACCGCAGGCGACTAGACAAAACTTTAATGAAGAGCCTATTGAAACCGTCTTCTTAACGTTATTATCCATAAGCCAATTATCTGTTAATTCATCCCTATGGGATACACTTGCAACTGCCACAGGACCCGAATTTGGAACTTCTCTTATTTTAATTTCTTTGAAACCATTCTCAGATTCTTCAAAAGCTCCCGTTAGATTTGAGGCAAAAAACATACGATTAAGCGCTGGCGCAAAAACAACTCCCAGAGTTGGAATACCATTCTCAATGAGACCAAGATTTACCGTAAACGAGCCAAGTCCATCCTTTTTTAGAAATTCTTTTGTTCCATCAAGCGGGTCAATTAGAAAAAATTGATTACCAGCCTCTAATTCATGACTGCTAGCGTTCTCCTCAGATACTATTGGAATATCAGGAATAATTTTCTTGAGTTGACTTAAGATGAGTTTTTCAGCAGCCTGATCGGCAAGAGTAACTGGTGAACCATCACCTTTATAGTTAACGTCAAATGAACTTTCATAGATCTTCATTATCTCACTGCCCGCATCTCTAGCAACTTCTCGCAATTCAGTGAGTAATTCAGAATATTCTATTTTTATCATTGCTTACAAATACTGATATTACTTAATAATGTTGTGCTCTGGTCCAAATGGAAACTTGGTGATGTCATAAGCGCTATCCTCAGTAAGAACCAGTACGTCATGCTCTCTGTAACCACCTGCTCCTGGTTTACCCTCTGGGATCATAATCATTGGCTCCATCGAAACAACCATATTCTTTTCGAGGACTGTATCGATATCCTCTCGAAGCTCAACACCAGCCTCACGGCCATAGTAATGAGATAGAACTCCAAATGAGTGACCATAGCCAAATGTTCTGCTTTCAAGTAGATTATATTCTTCAAAAATTTTGTTAAGCTCAAGAGCTATATCTTTACAGGCAACCCCTGGCTTGATAAGTTTCATGCCCTCTTCATGAACTTTTACATTGATTTCCCACAATCTCAAAGACTCATCATCAACATGATCATAAAATAAGGTTCTTTCAAGCGCAACGTAGTAACCAGCAATCATTGAAAAACAGTTAAGACTTAAGATATCCCCTTTTTGAACTTGTCTAGTAGTGACTGGGTTGTGCGCGCCATCAGTATTGATGCCTGATTGAAACCAAGTCCATGTATCCATTAGCTCTGAGTGAGGATAGCGCTTAGCAATTTCTCGAACCATAGCTTGAGTTGAGTGAAGAGCTACTTCGTGTTCTGGCACTCCTTCTTTGATTGCCTCTACAAGAGCTGCTCCACCAATATCACAAACATTAGCACCCTGAATAATGTGAGCTATTTCTTCATCTGATTTAACTGATCGCATTTTCATGCAGTCAACAGAAATATCAATAAATTGTGCTTGATCAAGCGCAGCATGGAGTTTATCCAAGCGCTCCTTAGTAATGTGGTCAAACTCGATACCAATTTTTCCACCATTATTAACAATTTGCTGCAACGCATAAAAGAAGCTATCTTTTTGCCAGTCTGTATAGACCAGGTTGTCACCGAACGTTCTTCTGAATGGCTGACCACCATCAATATTCGCTGTCACTGAAGTTACTTTATCTTGTGTAATGACCAGCGCATAGGGCCTGCCAAAAGAGCAGTAAAGAAAGTCACTGTAGTAATTAATACCATGGATAGAGGTAAAGATAACGGTATCTACATTGTTTTGAGCCATATGCTCTCTTAGTTTTCTTTGTCTATTTTGGTATTCTTTATCACTAAATGTATGAGCTATATTTTCACCATTTGGAATGAGAATTGTTCTTGGCATGTTCATGGTAACTCCTGTATCTGCGTTAATTTGTGCGGATGTTAGACAATTTCTCTAAGTATAGCAAGCTTTTTTTATACAGAGCTATGTTTAAATCTATAGATGATAAGAACTTTTAGATAACTCTTTCCTTAGGCTTATTCAATATATTTTCACGAACAAAAGTATAAACACCAGATGCTACAATGATAGCTGCACCGAGGAGCGTCAACATATCCGGTCTTTCAGAGAGGACAATAATGGATAGAAGCATGGCAAAAACAAGTCTTGAATATCTAAAAGGCGATATAACTGACATCTCACCAGTTCTTGCTGCAATAACAATTGAGTAATATGCAATAACACCGAATGCTGATGCACCGGCAAAAAATAAAATGTCTTTGGAGCTAGGCACTAACATCTCAGAGCTAAACGGTATTAACATAATGCCAGAGACTCCAAAGGCCAAGAAAGCATAAAGAGAGATGGTCACTGATGGTAATTTCACTTCAATAGCGCGTGTTGCAAGGTCTCTTCCAGCTAAAAAAGTTGCTCCAAGAAGTGCAAAAATAGAAGCTGGCATAAAGCTTCCAAAGCCAGGTCTAAGAATCAATAAAACACCAATAAAGCCAACAAAAACTGCTGTCCATCTACGCCAACCAACTTTTTCTTTGAAGAAGATGGCCGCTCCAATTGTGACTAATAAGGGCATGACCTGAATGATTGCAGAGGCAGAAGATAAAGGTGTTAGGGCAATTGCAAGAACAAAAAATAAAGCTCCAAAAAGTTCACATAGGGTTCGTATAATGACCGGAGTAGTCAATAAACCCTGATGAAAAATTGGAGCTTTTGTTAAAAGTCCAATGATGAGAAATATAATGCTTCCACTGAATCCAAGAATGATGATAATTTCAGAAATTGGAAGATTTTCTGAGAGCATTTTAATAAATAAATCCTCACACGCAAAGCCTGCCATAGCGAGAATCATAAATAAAATGCCCTTTAAATTATCCATCTCAATTCATTCTCATTTAAAGTTGAATTTTAACTGGAGCCGTGATTCCTCGAGTACTTATTTGATGCTTGGGGGGACCATTGCTTTAGAGCGCTTTCAGCTGGTTTATAAATGTCTACTTGAAGTGGGTAACATGCGGCTGAATCACTTGAGTGACTGGAGCTACAATCACCCCCTGGACATGCTGATAATCCACAGAGAAGATCAATTTCTGCAAAGAATTCTATATAGTCATCGGGACGAACTGGACTAGCTTTCATAAAATACTGATGTGTATCTTTTGTAAAACCCGTGCACATAAAGACATTAAGTACATCATGAACGTGATGCTCAATCTCATTAATGGGTTTTTGTTGCTGACCTGAAAGCGCTCTGCATAAGTTAGAATGACAACAATAATGATACTCCTCATTATTTAATGCAACATGAGTATAAGGATCGCAACGAGTTCCAATGACATCATGAACACTTCCACCATCATCATCGTACCCATACCAGTCAAGAGTGTCATGTGTAATGGTAGCCAGAGGCCTTAAAAATGGTAGGTTTGAATAAAGTCTATCGCCAGTGCTTACATGCGTTCCATATAACGCTCGTGTCTTTCCACTAAAGAATCGTTCATTGATATTATTTTTGTTCCATAAATTTAAATCACCTACCTGTGGACCCTCACGACTAACAATTCGAAAAAAATATCCAGCAGGCACCTCAAAAGTTCTAGCATCTCTAGGAGGAATAATGATAGATTCTGTGAGATTCATATTCTCACAAGCAGATTTATAAAAAACTGCATCATAGGCTGGGAGATTATCAATAGGATAAGATATCACTGGCTTAATTGAGCGCCTAGTTTCAGCATCATTGGGTTCTGGACTTAAGTTAATTACTTTCATAGTGGTCTCCTATTAATAGAGTCATTTTAATTGTCCCTAGGTTAGGTGGTTTTTTCCAAAACCTCCTCCTCCAGGCGTCTTTAGTACAAAAAGATCATTTTCACTCACTTCAATTTGTCCTTTAGTGCCAAGATCTGTCACACTTTCATCAGAATGAATGACATAGTTTTCACCAAGAGCACCTGATTCTCCTCCAGATAACCCGTAGGGCGGTATTTTTCTGTGACCTGCAATGACATTTACCGTCATGGATTCAAGAAACCGCAGCCTTCGGTCAACCCCATTTCCACCAGTATGTAAACCTTTACCACCTGAATTTTTTCTGATGCTAAAGGATTCCAGTTTAACGGGGAAGCGCCATTCCAAAACCTCTGGATCAGTGAGTCTTGAGTTAGTCATATGAGTGTGAACTGCGCTACAGCCTGGCTGATTGATACTGGCCCCTGAACCTCCGCAGATGGTTTCGTAATTTTGAACTTTGTCATTACCCCAGATAAAGTTATTCATTGTTCCCTGTGATGCTGCAAAATTACCTAGAGCACCAAGTAAAGTATCAACAATGTATTGAGATGTTTCAACATTACCTGAAAAAACTGCAGCCGGGTATTCAGGATTAATCATTGAGTTATTCGGAATAATCAAATTTAAGGGTTTTAAGCAGCCTGAGTTCAGAGGGATATCATCATCGACTAGGCAGCGAAAAACATAGAGCACTGCAGCATAACAAATTGCACTCGGTGCATTATAGTTTCCTGGATGTTGATCACTGGTGCCCGTGAAATCAATGGTTGCTGAGCGTTCCAATTTATCCACACTAATAGATACACACACCTTATGACCATCATCCATTTGATAGGTAAAGCTTGAGTCACTTAGAACATCCAAAACTCGTCGAACGGATTCCTCAGCGTTATCTTGAACGTGACCCATGTATGCATGAACAACATCAATTCCATAGTGCTCGATCACTTTTATAAGCTCTTGAGATCCTTTTTCTGCGGCCGCAACTTGGGCTTTTAAATCAGCTATATTTTGATTAACATTTCTTGCAGGATGCTCTGCTTGAGCTAATAGGGCATTAATTTCATCTTCAAGGAATACTCCCTTAGAGACAATGGTAAAGTTATCTATTAAAACTCCCTCCTCTTTAATATGAGTTGAATTCGCTGGGGCAGAACCTGGAACCGTACCGCCTATGTCAGCATGATGACCCCTCGTAGCAACATAGAAAATCACATTCTCATTGCCATCGTCGAATACCGGCTTTATTAGAGTGATATCTGGTAAGTGAGTGCCGCCATTGTATGGAGCATTAATAAGAAAGGCGTCACCAGAATTCATAGTATGTGAATTTTCACGAATAATGGTTTTAATAGATTCACTCATTGAGCCCAGGTGAACTGGCACATGGGGCGCATTTGCAACAAGCTCTCCCTCGGGAGAAAAAATAGCACAGGAGAAGTCTAAACGCTCTTTGATGTTCACTGATGAGGCCGTATTCTCAAGCACCATGCCCATTTGTTCTGCAACGTTCATAAATAAGTTATTAAATATTTCTAACATGATAGGGTCCACGCTTGTTCCTATAGCGTTAGATCTTAAAACTTTTTGATTACGAGTTAGGATTAAATCATTACTCTCTTTGAGCATTGCCTCCCAGCCAGGCTCTATGATGAAGGTTGAAGTTGGCTCAATAATGACAGCAGGGCCAGAGATTTTTTCATTCGGCTTGATATTATCTCGATTATAAAAAATGGTTTTTTCCAGTTTCCCATTTATAAATACCTCTTGAGTTGATAGAGAGTCAGTTTTTAGTCTATTGTGGGTATTTACCTCCCAATCAAATGACTCACTTTGACATGATACCTCGGTCTGGGCTGATTCAATGATGATAGGTTTTTCTGGTGAGATAAATCCAAATCTTGCTTTATGAGTAGCCTCAAAACTCGATTTCATTGAAGGAAAATTTGTAAATTTAACGGGCAAGGATGTGTCAGAGTCTTTGTAGCGCAGATGAACTCGATCAGTATATTGAAATAGACTCTCATTAAGGTTTTGTGTAATCAAATCTTTTCGCCCATCAGACTGAAGACCTTTAAAGCATTTACTTAAGTAGTCTATTAGGCCAGAATCAAGAGGTAATTCAACTGCTGCCTCATTGATTGTTCTGCTATCTGCAAGACCAATTCCATAGGCAGATAAAACACCTGCATAGGGATGAAGGTGAATTTTTTTGATTCCCAGTTTATCGGCTACCATGCAAGCGTGTTGACCGCCAGCTCCGCCAAAACAAGAGAGCGTATAGTCGCTGACATCATAGCCACGCTGAACTGAGATTTTCTTGATCGCATTTGACATGCTATCAACCGCAATGGATAAAAAGCCCTCTGCGACCTTATGCGGGGTAACAGTTTTCTTGATGCTTAATGAAATATCATTGGCCAGAGACTTAAATTTTCTTTGAACAATTTTGAGGTCAAGTTTTTGATTGCCATTAGGGCCAAAAACTTTAGGAAAGTAATCTGGATTTAGTTTGCCTAGCATCACGTTACAATCTGTAACTGTAAGCGGGCCACCATTACGATAACAAGCTGGTCCAGGAAAAGCGCCAGCGGATTCTGGGCCAACGCGATACCTAGACCCATCGAAATGCAGAATAGAGCCCCCACCAGCAGCAACAGTATTGATTAACATCATTGGCGACTTTAGCCTGACGCCTGTTACCTCTGTCTCAAGAGTTCTCTCGTATTCTCCATTATAGTGGCAGACATCGGTTGAGGTCCCTCCCATATCAAAACCTATCAGCTTACTTAGTCCAATTTTTTCTCCAGTTTTGACCATTCCAACCACGCCACCTGCAGGCCCTGAAAGAATCGCATCCTTGCCTTGAAAATAGTTGGCATCAGTAAGGCCTCCATTCGATTGCATGAACATTAATCGGCCAAAGTCTGATTGACTAGGTCCAAGTTCATTTCTAACTTTATTAACATAACGACGCAGGATAGGCGATAAGTAGGCATCAACTACTGTTGTATCTCCGCGAGGAATGATTTTCATAAGTGGACTTATTTGATGACTAACTGAAATTTGTGTAAATCCAATTTCTTTAGCAATGAGGCTAATTTGCTTTTCATGCTCTTGATGCCTGTATCCATGAAGCAAAACAATTGCAATAGATCTAAAGCCCTTAATAAAGGCCTCGGTTAATACTTTTCTTGTATCTATAGTGTTAAGCTGTTTTAATACCTTCCCACCCTTATCAACTCTTTCATCAATCTCAACCACTTCAGAATATAGCATTTCTGGGAGTTGGATATCTAAAGAAAATAAGTTTGGCCTTTGCTGGTATCCAATTCTCAAAATATCTGCAAAGCCTTTTGTGATTGCTAGCAGTGTTTTCTCTCCTTTTCTTTCAAGGAGTGCATTGGTAGCCACTGTAGTGCCCATTTTTATAGACTCAATTTGCTGAATTGGAATAGACTCTTTTTCTTTCAATGACAACAAGTCTTTTATACCCTGAATTGCAGCATCTTCATAATGATGAGGATTTTCAGATAGCAGTTTGTGACTTAAGAGTTCTCCATTTGGATTTTTACTGATGATATCAGTAAATGTTCCTCCCCTATCAATCCAGAACTGCCACTTGGGTTTTTCATTTAAATTCATCAAAAACTTTAATCAATAGACTCTATAGATGAATTATATAGGCAAATAAATTATTATGATTTTCTAAACTTGAGTATTAAAAAAATGATTGACATCTAATTATTTTAGGAACAAAATGCCAGAATTAGTTGTAGCCATATATTACGAGGGGTTGATAGGATGAAGAATAGCTATTTACTAGGTTTTTTTCTTGTTGTTGTGAGCGGGGTAATCTGGAGCTTTGGAGCACCACTAGTAAGATATCTCGAGGATGCTGAAACCTTTAGGCTTCAATATCTGCTTTATAGAGGTTTAATCATTACCTCAGTCATACTCATATTTGTTCTTTTTAGGGAAGGGAGGAACTTTTTCCAGACCTTTAAGCGAATAGATTCGTGGAGCCTTATAGGAAGTCTTGTGATGTCTGTTACATTTTTTGGATGGATTTATGCATTGACTACAACTACAGTTGCTATCACTTTGCTCATGCTTGCTGTGTCTCCAGTCTTGTCAGCATTTCTAGGCTACCTCATTCTTGGTGAGAGGTTGAGTAAAAGTACACTCATTAACATGTTAATTGTGGCAATTGGCATTATGATCATGGTTTGGGACACTGAAAAATCAGCAACGATAATCGGGGTTCTTTATGGGTTCTTTGTGGCTCTAGGTTTTGCAATTTATACTATCACTATTCGAAAAAATCCTGAAGTTCCCAAGTTATTAACACCTGCTCTTGCTGGTTTCTTTTGTATGGTCTGGGCAACAATTCTTATTGTTGTAACTGGTGTTAGCTTTGAGATGCCAACAGCCAATATTGGGATTAGCATGACTCATGGCCTGGTTGTTGGCATGGGTCTAATATTGTATGGCCTGGGAGCGAAGTACCTTCCTAGTGGAGAGCTTGTGATGCTCTCCCTTTTAGAAGTCGTGCTGGGTATTTTTTGGGCATGGCTTCCGGCTCTAGGAATTCATGAGGTTCCATCAAGAAATACTTTAATCGGAGGATTAGCAATTTTATTTGCAATCATTATGCAGGGAGTCTATGCCAGAAAAAAACACCTCATTCCAATGCCATAAACTCCTTTATTAACAGTATTTTTTGTTTTAGTTGAAAGATTGCTTTAGCTGGCTTTAATTGTTAAAATTCTCACTTTTTTATCTAATTGTAATCCACAGTTTTATTTGATATATTTGCACTTTTTGTAATTAATAATTACTTACTAGAGCCAGTTTTAATAAACTCTGATGCTACAATTGAAAGTTTTTGAATGGCCATAAGCTGAATGAACGAATTAGTCTTTCCAAATATTAACATTGAGAAACTTACCCGGTGGACAGGCGATGTATCACCGCTCGAGTGCATTGGTATAAAAGATGAAACCCATAATGTCAAAAGTTTCACCTTTAAGTCAACGAAAGATGCCTGGTTTCAATTTTACCCAGGTCAGCATACTACCCTTTTTTTGAAAATTGATGGTAATGATGTGATGCGTACTTACACTATTGCATCAAGTCCTACTCGGCCTAACACGATTACCATAACCAATAAAAGAATGGCAGAGGGTGTTGTGACAAACTGGATGCACGATAGTTTGAAAGTTGGTGATTGCGTTGAGGCTCTGGATATTGGAGGCTCTTTCAGTGTAGCTTTAGATAAGCCAAAGCCCAAAATTTTATTTTTATCAGGTGGGAGTGGAATAACTCCAATGTTATCCATGACAAGATATTTTTGTGATCTTTCAATGGATGTAGATATTGCCTTTGTTCACAATGCGCAATCTGAGAAAGATTTAATTTCAAAAAATGAGCTTGATTTTTATGAGTCAACTCAAAGTGATTTTAAAAGACACTTTGTTTGTGATATTGGGAGTGAGGGCTGGCTCGGACCAACAGGTTTTTTGAGCCATGAGATGCTTGTTGATCTCGTCCCCGATTTTGCTGAACGAGAGATCTATTGCTGCGGTCCAGAGCCTTACATGCAGAATGTAAAAAAAATACTCTCGTTAACTGATTATGATATGAATTTCTATCATCAAGAAAGCTTTGATATTGAGAGTTCAACGGCCCAAAAAAATATGGCAATCAATGCTGATTTGCCAGAACATAAAGTTACAGAAAGTGAAATAAATGAATATAATGTCACCCTGAAAAAGAGCGGTGATGTTTTGCCTTGTGGGAGCAATACAAGCATCCTAGTTTCTATTCAAAAACAAGGTATTACCGTTCCATTTGCCTGCTCACAAGGATTGTGTGGAACGTGTCGGACTAAAATGCTTGATGGAACTGTTGAAATGGATGCTCAGGGTGGACTGTTAAAGTCTCATGAACAAGAAGGATATATTTTGACTTGTTGCTCCTATCCAACGAGTGATATTGTTCTTGATTTATAGATTATTAGTTGAGTTAACTTATGCAAAAAAAATATTCATGGTATTCGTTATTGAAGGCAGGATTAGCTAACCAAGATTGGGATAAAGCCATACCCTCATCAAAGCCCAAATCAAAATATGATGTCATCATTATTGGTGGTGGTGGTCATGGCCTTGCTACAGCTTATTACCTGGCTAAAGAGTGCGGCATTACGAATGTAGCTGTAGTTGAAAAGGGCTATATTGGTGGGGGAAATACTGGAAGAAATACAACAATCATTAGGTCTAATTATCTAAGAGATGAGGCATCTAGTCTTTATGAGCATTCAATGAGACTATGGGAAGGGTTGAGTGAAGATTTAAATTTCAATGTCATGTTTAGCCAGAGAGGGGTTTACAATCTAGGACACACTCTGCAAGACATGAGGGATATTGAAAGAAGAGTTAATGCAAATGTATTAAATGGTGTCGATGCTGTAGTTGTTGATCACAAAGAAATCAAAGAGCAAATTCCAATAATCAATACATCAAAAAATGTTAGATATCCAATTATGGGCGCTTCTTTTCAGGCGCGTGCTGGAGTTGCCCGACATGATGGAGTCGCCTGGGGCTTTGCTCGTGCTGCTTCAAACCTTGGCGTGGATATTATTCAAAACTGTGAAGTTATTGATATTGAGGTTGAAGAGGGTCGCGTCAAAGGGGTAAAAACTACTCAGGGCGATATAATGGCAGACCGAGTTGGATGCGTTAGTGCAGGCCACTCATCCGTTATAGCCAGAATGGCTGGATTGAGGTTGCCTGTAGAAAGTCATCCGTTGCAGGCTTTCGTTTCGGAGGCAATGAAGCCTATTCTTCATACTGTTGTCATGTCTAATGCAGTTCATGGCTATGTTAGTCAAAGCGATAAGGGTGACCTGGTTATTGGTGCGGGTATTGATGGCTACAATTCTTATGCTCAACGCGGCAGCGCTAAAATAGTAGAGCATTGCGCTGCGGCAATTCTTGAATTATTTCCCATTTTTTCGCGTGTTCGAATGAATCGACAGTGGGGCGGAATTGTGGATGTCTGTCCTGATGCGTGTCCTGTCATTAGTCCAACAAAGATTGAGGGCCTTTATTTTAACTGTGGCTGGGGAACGGGCGGTTTTAAGGCCACTCCTGGTTCAGGCAATGTTTTTGCTCATACTATTGCTCAAGACAAGCAGCACGATTTAGCTGTTCCATTTCATATTGATCGCTTTACAACGGGTGCTCTTATTGATGAGCATGGCGCCGCTGGCGTAGCTCACTAGTTTATTTGAAGGTAATATTATGTTTTCAATTCATTGTCCATATTGCAAAGAACCTAGAGACCAGAATGAATTTTCACCTGCTGGGGAAGCTTTTATAGCTAGACCTGAAAATCCTGAAGCCTTAAGTGATGAACAATGGGCTGATTATGTATTTTATAGAACTAATTTAAAGGGCGACCACTGGGAGCAATGGGTTCATACCTCTGGCTGTCGAAAATATTTTTTGGTAAAAAGATCTACCATTAGTCATGAGGTTATTGAAGTAGCGACTTTTGAAGAAATAGATAGTGAGAACGCATCATGAGATTAGAGAAGCATGCAAGCAGCCTTGTGGATTACACCCAGCCTTTAAGTTTTGTATTTAACAATAAAGCCTATAAGGGCTTCAAGGGCGATACCTTAGCATCAGCCCTTGTTGCTAATGATGTTTTATATTACGCACGAAGTTTTAAATATGGACGAAAGAGAGGCATTATTGGGGCTGGAGTTGAGGAGCCAAATGCCCTAGTTTCACTTGAAATTGGAGGTAGATACACTCCTAATATGAAGGCAACAGAAATCATGCTTTATGACGGGCTGAGTGCAGTCAGCTCAAGCAACCCACATTCGATTGACTTTCGTGCCATGATTAAGCCCCTGCATCGATTTATGCCAGCAGGCTTCTACTATAAAACCTTCATTAAGCAGAAAGTTTGGTCAATTGTTGAGGATCGCCTAAGGTCCTTATCGGGTTTTTCAAAAGCACCTTTGGTGACTGATGAGGATGTTTATGACCATATTTTTCAACATACAGAGGTACTTGTAATTGGCGGTGGTGTTGCAGGGATGAGCGCAGCTCTTGAGGTTCTTTCTGGTTCAAAAGTTGCTAGAGTTATCTTGGTGGATGAAAGAGAAAATTTAGGCGGTGAACTAACCAATGAGTTTACAACTGATCAAACAGCAACTCTTTGGTTTCAAGAAGCTAAAGGTAAGCTTCAAAAGTATAGAGATGAAGATAACTCAAGGCTAAAAATTTTAACATCTGCCACTGCTTATGCCTGGTATGACCATAACTACATAGAGGTACTGCAGACTCATGGTACTGGCCAATCAATGATTCATGAGAGTGGTCAAACTGCTAGAAAAGTACTGCATAAGATTAGGACAAAAGAGGTCATTCTTGCTACTGGAGCGCATGAGCGTCCAATGCTATTTGAGACCAATGACTTGGCAAATATTATGCTTAGTCAATCTGTCAGACGCTACATAAACGAGTTCAATGTTGTTGCAGGCAAAGAAATTGTTTTGTATGGAAATAATGACAGTATTTACAACACCGCAATTGATTTAAGTAAACATAATATTAAGTCTAAGGTGGTTGATGTTAGAGCATCAGGCAATGAAAGTGAAATTATTTTAGAGGCAAAAAAAATAGGAATAGAGGTTTTTCAAGGCTTTGCTGTTCTTAAAGCAAAAGGTAAGAGTCGAGTTACTGGCGTTGAAATCTCTCAGGTGGAGATGCAAGCCAAGCCGCCTCATTGGAAATCTAAATGGAGAATAACTGGAGATACTAAAACTATAAATTGTGATCTTTTAGCAACTTCTGGAGGATTTAATCCAGTTGTTCATTTGGACTGTCATTGCGGTGGTAAGACATATTTTGATGAAACATCACAATCATTTCTTCCTCAAAAAGAGCGAAAGGAAAGACAAGTATGTGGCGCTGTAAATTCTGTTGGTTTTTGGAAAGATGCAATGATTGATGCAAAAAATAAAGCACAATTAACGCTTTCATCTCTGGGTGAAGAGGTTGAAGTGACTCCACAAAAACTGACAAACCGAAGTCATAATTATTTTAATGTTGATCAGTTCTTTACCCCACTTGAAATTCTTAATAAGCCAAAAGTCTTTATCGATCTTCAAAACGATGTCACTACTCTGGATGTAGCACTCTCGATTAGAGAGGGATACCAATCAATAGAGCATATCAAGAGATATACTGCAATGGGCTTTGGAACAGATCAAGGTAAAACTGGAAACATTAATGGTATTGCTGTTGCAGCTGAATTTCTTGATGCACCTATGTCAGAGGTCGGTACAACGACATTCAGACCAGCATACACAGGTGTGGATTTTGGAGCGATGGCTGGAAGAGAAGTTGGAGATTTTTTTGATCCACAAAGGTTCACTACAATTCATGACTCTCACGTTAATAGCGGCGCTAAATTTGAAGTAGTTGGGCAGTGGTACAGGCCATGGTACTATCCAAAGAATGGTGAAGATATTCATCAGGCTGTTAACAGAGAGTGTCGCGCTGTTAGAAGCTCGCTTGGAATGATGGATGCTTCAACCCTTGGAAAGATTGATATTCAAGGTAAGGATGCAAGAGAATTTTTATCAAGAGTCTACACTAATGCATGGATGAAATTAGCGCCTGGAAGTTGTCGCTATGGCCTTATGTGTAATGAGAAAGGGATGATTATTGATGACGGTGTTTCAACTTGCATTAATGATCATCATTTTATTATGACAACTACAACCGGAGGTGCTGCAAGCGTTTATTCAACACTAGAAATGTGGCTTCAAACTGAGTGGAGTCATTTGGATGTGCATCTGAGTAGTGTCACAGATCAGTTTTCAACAGTTGCAGTGGTCGGCCCTAATGCGCGCAAATTGATGAACAAGTTATGTCCAGATGTTGATTTTGACAGTAAAAGCTTTAAGTTTATGCAATGGCGCCCCGGAACCGTATGTGGCGTTGAAGCAAGAATTATGAGAATTAGTTTCTCCGGTGAACTTGCATATGAAATAAATATTGCAGCAAACTATGGGCGTTTTATATGGGATGAGGTTGCCCGTGAAGGTCAAGAATGGAACATCACTCCATATGGAACTGAATCAATGCATGTTCTGCGGGCGGAAAAAGGCTTCATCATTGTTGGCCAGGATACCGACGGCTCAATGACACCGATGGATGTTAATATGAACTGGATTCTAGCAAAAAATAAGCCTTTCTCTTATATTGGGCGTCGTTCATTTAGCGTATCTGCACTTAATTCCAATGATAGATTGCAGTTAGTAGGCCTCCTCACCAAGGATGATCAGGTTGTTCTTCCTGAGGGAGCCCATATTATAAGTAACAAAGGTATCTCTATTGGCTACGTAACTTCAAGCTATTACAGTCCAGTACTTGGAAGATCAATTGCATTAGCCCAACTAAAAGGTGGACTTTCAAAAATGTCTGAGACTGTCCTCGTGAAGATTGTTCAAGAAAAGCAGGGTCTCAAAGAGATACCTTGTGAAGTTTCAAGTAGTGTCTTTTATGATATCAATGGTGAAAAGGTAGACGGCAATGAGTAAAGATAGTAATTTTGAAAATATGGAGCCAGAATCTAGGTCAACTTTTAAACCTCTTGTGGATGAAGCAGGTTTTTTGGTGGATCAAGATGATATTAGTTGTCAAGAAATCACGGGCAATTCTCTGCTCATTTTAAGGGTAACTAAAGACTCAAAGAAAAATATCAAAGCTGCAAAAGATATATTCAATATTAAGCTTCCAGAGCCACTTCAGATGACTATGAGAGATTCCAGTTTAAAATGCTTTTGGGTCAGCCCAGATGAATTTTGGGTTTCTCTAGGTGCTCAGCAAATGCTAGAAATTGAAGAGAAGTCTAATAACCTTCCGAATGGTGTTTCTATCACTAATAATTCAGCAGCATATGGCACTCTTGAGTTTACTGGACATAAAACTATTGAGTTATTAAGTCGATGGATGAGTTATGATCTTGAGGCGGCTCTTCCCGATGGAAAGGCTGTTTCAACTACTTTCGGACAAGCGCCAGTTTTTGTGTATCGTGAAAAAAAGAATATATTTATGATGGTTAGGCATTCATTTTCTCACTATGTCGCTGGACTAATCAAGGACAGCGCTAAAAGAATTTAGGGCCAATAATACTGTAAGATATTAGCCATGGATAAAGTCAATTTTATTAGCATGGAGGATGGCACAGCTGAAGAGTATGCCTTTCTTGATAAACTAGAATCTCAATACATTCACGACTTGCCCTCTAGACTCATTGATGCCTTAAAGGCTTTGAATTCCAGCCTATCAGGCTATCAAATTAGTCGATTAGAACACTCACTTCAAGGAGCAACTAGAGCACTAATAGCTAAGGAAGACTTAGAAATGGTGATGGCTGTTTTATTTCATGATATTGGCGACTCACTAGCGCCCTATTCTCACTCTGAAATGGCGGCTGCTATTCTTAGGCCATTTGTTTCAGAGAAAATCTATTGGATTATTAAGCATCATGGCGTATTTCAAATGTACTACTATGCTCATCACTCTGGTGGCGATAGAAATGCAAGAGAGATGTATATTGATAACCCATGGTATGCTGATGCAGTTAGATTCTGTCATGATTATGATCAAAACTGCTTTGATCCCAATTATGATTCGAAGCCATTAGAGTTCTTTACCCCTATGATTCATGAGTTTTTTTCAACGCCTTTGCTTGATGATCCAGAGAGACTCGCTAGGTATGGCAAGGAATAATAATAGGAAATCTAAATGAGCTTTTCAATAACAAACTTTTCAGCACGTCAAATTCATTTGATTATTTTTCTCATTGTTGGTTCACTTCTTGGCTATGCCGCATACAGTATGAAAATTTTAGGGCTTGAACCATGTACCCTATGTATTACCCAACAGTTTTTTTATTGTCTTATTGGATTGAGTGCTTTTGTTTCTTTTTTACATAATCCAGGCATTAATGCTAGCAGAGTCTATTCGTTTTCTTTATCTCTTTTTTCATTAGCAGGCATTTGGATTTCTGGTCGTCAAGTCTGGCTTCAAGGGCTCCCTGAGGATGAGGTTCCATTGTGTGGGCCACCTTTAGAATATATCATTGATGTATTTCCTTTTGCCGATGTAATCAATGCATTATTTATGGGTGATGGAAATTGTGCTGAGATACCTTGGGAGTTTCTGGGTCTTAGTATGGCTGGCTGGTCACTAGTTTGGTTTTTGATAATATTGTTTTTAGGCCTTACATCTTTTGTCAAATCTAAAGCTTCGATTTAAACTGTCTCTGTGCATTGAGCATTTCCATATTGATTTGTTCTATGGTAAGATTTATTGGAAGTGGGGTAAGATATTTTTAAGATTTGGCTGATTTTAAAAAAACAGTAAGCACGCTATTCGAGTCAGTTGATATTCAGATCAATGGTTCTCGCCCATTCGATATTCAAGTACATAATAAACTTTTTTATTCTCGTGTCTTATCTGGCAAGTCTCTAGGGCTTGGGGAAAGTTATATGGACGGTTGGTGGGACTGTGAAGCATTGGATCAATTTTGTTACCAAATGCTTTGGGGCAGAATTGATAAACAAATTAAAGTTAAAAGTCCGGCTTTTCTTATGCATGTTCTAAGAGCTTATTTTTTAAATGCACAATCCAAAAAGCGTGCCTATATTGTCGGTAAAGAGCATTACGATACTGGTAATGATTTATTTGCTTTAATGCTTGATCAAAGAATGATCTACTCATGTGGCTATTGGAAGGATGCAGATAATTTAGATCAAGCACAAATAAATAAATTAGACTTGGTGTGCAGAAAACTGCATCTAAAGCCAGGAATGAGAGTTCTTGAAATTGGATCTGGCTGGGGGGGTTTTGCAAAGTATGCCGCTGAAAACTATGGTGTGAGTGTCCATGGAATAACAGTTTCTAAGGAGCAAATGGAATATGCTCAAGAATCCTGCAAGGGTTTAGACACTTCATTTGAATTAAAGGATTACAGGGATTTAAATGGCAACTATGATGCTATAGTTTCTATTGGTATGTTTGAGCATGTGGGATATAAAAACTATAGGGATTATATGGGGGTTGCTCGAAGATGTTTAGATGATAATGGTCTCTTCTTGCTGCATACAATTGGAAGAAATACACCTTCAAGGTCTACAGATCCATGGACAAATAAATACATATTTCCTAATGGCATGATTCCCTCACCAGCTCAGATAAGCAAATCTGCTCAAGGATTATTCGTTATAGAGGATTGGCATAATTTTGGCCAAGATTATGATCCGACACTTATGGCATGGAATGAAAATTTTCAAAAAAGCTATGATAATTTGAAGGACAGATATGATGAAAGATTCAAGCGTATGTGGGAGTATTACCTATTGATGTGTGCTGGCACATTCCGCTCTAGAAGAAATCAGTTATGGCAATTAATCCTTTCAAAAAAAGGGATAAAAGGTGGCTACTCATATCAAAATAGCCATAGACCTAATTCATAAATAGACCATCAATCATTGCGACTGATCTGCATCCAGATTGATAAACTGCATGTTGATTTTCTAGATTGATGCCGCCGATACCTACGATAGGAATAGAAATATATTTTTTGATTTCCTCAACTTTAGAAAGAGAGCAATGAATAGCTCTTGGTTTATTTTTTGACTTAAAGATAGCGCCTAGTGCAATATAGTCAGCACCACTTTGCTCTGCTTCAATTGCTAGTTCTAAGCTATCATGGCATGTCACACCAATAATAAATCGATCACCCAGTCTCTCTCTAGCAGATTTTGCACCTATGTCACCTTGGCCCAGATGAACCCCATGAGCTCCTACTTTCTCACAAAGGTTCACATCATCATTGACTATAAATAAAGTATTATATTCTAAGCATAGGTTAAGCAGTTTTTTTGCTTCTTCTTCCTTATTTTTTATGTTGACTGCTTTTCTGCGATATTGGAGAATATTGATATCATGTTTTTTAATTGCATTCTCAATAAGGTCAATGTTAAGGTCTTTGTCTGGAGTAATTCCGTACAATCCTTTAATTCTTTGATTTAGCATAGTATGGGACTTTTTCGATCCAAGAAAATTCAAACACTTCTGATTTTCATTATAGCCGTGGTTGCGATTCTTTGGATATTTCAAGATAATTTCTTGAATATTTCTATTTTAAATAAATCTACATCAGAAGTTAAGGTTGCAGAGTCTGAGAATTCAGATGCACCATACCTTGAGAAAATAGATAATTTTATTATCAAGGAGTATTCAAAAGAGCAGGTTTTATTGCATACTATTGAGGCAGATGTTTATAAAAGTTTTAAAAACTCCCCAGTTCAGCTTGAAACTGTTAAGGTTACAACTTTTGATGAATATCAAAATGAAGATCTAACGTTGAAGTCCAATCGTGCAGTTATTTTTAAATCTGGTGCGATCCATTTTATAGGGCAGGTTGAAATTAAAACTATGAGCGGCATTTCTCATGAGATTGACACAGAACTTTTGATTGTTAAGGATGGGCAAATTAATAGCAACCGCAGCATTGTATATCTTGGTGAGAGCGCAAAAATAATGGCAGAGGGTATGGATATGAACCTTGATAAAGATATAATGAATTTAAATGGCGAGGTTCAAATTTTACAAGATACGGGTGCAATAATCGATACTAGAGATTTATTTATTAACCAAGCTGAAGGCGTTAAGAAATATTTGAGTAATGAGTCTACTGTCTATCAATCAGATAAAACTGTTGTGAACGCAGATAAGGGTATTGATGTAGATATGAATTCAAAACTCACAAAACTTTTTGGCAGTGTTAATATTGTGAATGGGACGGGTAGTTCACTTGAGAGCTATGATTTGATTATTGATCAGTCAAATGGCGGTGAAATTTTTATGTCAAATTCACCAAGCCGTTTTAAATCAAACACTGTTGACATAAAGTCAAATAAAATGCATTATGATGCTATTTCAAACAAACTTAAACTAACTGATGAGGTTGTTGCTATTTATGAATAAATTAGTTTTACTTGTGGCAATATTTTTCTCTACTTTTGCATTTGCTCTTTCTGGGGATGCTGATCAGCCAATTGAGATAGAGGCAGAATCTGTTATGGTTGATGAGACATCTGGATTTAATGAGTTCGTTGGAGATGCTGAAGTTAAGCAAGGTTCTTTGGTAATGACTGCTGAAATTATTCAAGTACAGACCAATGCTGATGGTGTTGAAACTATGGTTGCTAAAGGAACTCTAGAAAAACCTGCAAAGTATATTCAAAGTCAAGAAAATCAGGCGCGCTTTATTGAAGCTACTGCAACTTTAATTACTTATGATGTCAATGAGGGCATGATTTTTCTTGTTGGCGATGCATACTTGGTTCAAGGATTTGATTCGTTCAGTGGCGACTCTTTAACATACGATATTAATAACGATAAGGTTCTAGTTAAAGGCTCTGAGGATGGAACTAAGAGAGTGAAGTTTAAAATAGATCTCTAAATAGAATGAGATTAGCTTAATAGCGCGGTTGAAATTCGATCTTTAACCTCTTCCAACGTTCCAACACCATTAATAGCAATGAATTTAGTGCCAGTTTCGGGTTTGTCTGCATCATTACGATAATACTTCACTAATGGCTCAGTTTGTTGATGGTAAATTTTAAGTCGACCTCTAACAATTGTTTCATTGTCATCAACGCGCTGGATTAACTCTCCCCCAGTTATATCGTCCTTTCCAGCTTCTTGAGGAGGATTGAATTTAACATGATATGTCCTCCCAGAAGAGAGATGAACTCGACGTCCAGACATTCTCTCGACTATATCATCATCCGGAACTTTAACTTCAACGCAATAATTGATTTTAATGCCTTCTAATTTAAGTGCATCAGCTTGGTTTATGGTCCTAGGGAATCCATCCAATAAATAACCGTTATGGCAATCAGGTAAATGGATCCTCTCTTTAACAAGCGAGATGATTAGTTCATCGGGCACTAGATTTCCAGCATCAATAGTTTTTTTGGCTTCTAAACCTAAGGGTGATCCAGCATTGACTGCTGCACGCAACATATCCCCAGTAGAAATCTGAGGGATATTAAACTTTTCACAAATATGTGCCGCCTGAGTGCCTTTTCCAGCACCAGGGGGGCCTAACAAAATAATATTCATACAACCTTTATTTAAACCTCAAAGGGAGGTAATAGCTTATTTACCTTTATTTTTTTCATTACAACATATTCTGGCAAACCATTATTATACGGGGGATAGTTTTCCCCTTCAATAAGTGGAAGTAAATATTCACGACATGAATTGGTAATAGAAAAACCATCCTCTGAAATAAAACTTTCTGGCATCATTTTTTCAACATTTGCAATATCCTTTAATTCGCCATAGCCAATTTCCCATTTATAGGGTGTGCTTGATATTCTTACAATAGATGGCATGATTGAATTCATTCCATCTAGAGCCATTTCTACTGCAGCTTTTCCAAGGGCATAGGCTTGTTCTACATCAGAATTAGAAGCTAAATGTCTTGCTGAACGTTGCAGATAGTCAGCAACAGCCCAGTGAAACTTATAGCCTAAAGATTTTTTAATGATATTCGCAACAACAGGTGCTGCTCCTCCAAGTTGCGCATGTCCAAAGTCATCTCGAGTGCCCTGCTCTGCAAGGAAAGAGCCATCAGGCCACTTTGTTCCTTCAGATACAACTATGGTGCAGTATCCAAATTCTTTTACATTTTTGTTAACCTTAGCTAAAAATTTCTCTTCATTAAAGTCAACCTCAGGAAACAAAATTACTACAGGTATTGAGGAGTCTACTAATCCTCCTGCTGCTGCAATCCAGCCAGCATGGCGGCCCATCACTTCTAATACAAAGATTTTTGTTGAAGTTGCTGCCATTGATGCTACATCAAAACTTGCCTCCATTGTTGAAACAGCAATATATTTTGCTACAGAACCAAATCCTGGGCAGTTATCAGTTACTGGCAGGTCATTGTCTACAGTTTTGGGTATATGAATTGCCTGAATTGGATACCCCATACTTTCAGATAATTGAGAAACTTTTAAGCAAGTATCTGCTGAGTCACCCCCGCCATTATAAAAAAAATAACCGATATTATGAGCTTTAAAAACTTCAATCAATCGCTCATATTCAGCTCTATTGGCCTCTAGTGATTTCATCTTATAGCGACAAGACCCAAAACCACCTGACGGTGTGTGATTAAGTGCCGCAATATCAGCTTCTGATTCCAGTGAGGTATCAATTAGGTTTTCAGTTAAAGCACCAATAATTCCATTCTCTCCAGCATAAACTGTACCAATTTTGTCAGAATATTTTCGAGCTGTTTCAATCACTCCACTGGCTGAAGCATTAATTACAGCAGTTACTCCTCCAGATTGAGCATAAAAGGCATTTTTCATAATTATTTTGTTATTAAAGGTTAAGATTCAAGTATGCATATTTGACTATCGCATACAGATGCACTTCAAAGTTAGGAAAAAGTATAACATTTGGTATGAATACAGTATTCAATAATTCTAAAGTATTTTTTAATTATATTAAGTTACTATTTTCTTGTTAAACAAATATTTTAGAATGCAAGCTGGAGGCAATTGTTACAAATTGTTTCATAGAAAATGGTAATTTAAAATGATGATTACCTACTGGGGCATAGTCTCACCAAAGTTTTCAATATTCCTAAAGCCTGGCACATTTTTTTTTGCAATCTTAGTACTTGGTTTACTAATTGCAATAACATTTTTAATTTTAAATTTGGCAGCCGCCTCTAAAACATCTAAAGAATCATCAAAGAAGATTGACTTTTCTTTATTGAAATCGATTTGCTTGTCTAGCTCTTTCCAAAATTTTTGTTGTTGTTTTGGAATTCCAAAGTCATGTGATGAAATAATTTCATCAAAAAAACCTTCGATTTTAGACATTTTCATTTTTAGTTTAATGCCTTTTCTATGGGCGTTTGTAACAAGGTAAATACGTTTATTGTTATCTTTTGCAAATTTAAGGAACCTTAATGCATGATCATGAACTTGAATAAGATGAGAGATATCAGATTTTAGTTTCATAATATCTAATTCAAGTTGTTTTTCCCAATAATCTAGGCAATACCAGGTTAGCTTCCCTTCTTGAGAATTAATCTTTGATATGATTATTTCTTTAGCTGTCTGAAAGTCTATGTGATTTTGTTTTGAGTAAACCTTTGGAATATATTCCAACCAAAACTCTAAATCAAAGTTTAAATCCAAGAGTGTCCCGTCTAAGTCTAGAAGAACTGTATCGATATGATCCCAGTCTAATTTAAGATTATTTTCTTCGCCAAGTTGTTCCATTAACACTATCTTCAAGAATTATTCCAAGTTCAAAAAGTTCGTCTCTTATTTGGTCTGACATTGCAAAATCTTTTGAGCTTCTTGCCTCCTCTCGTTGCTCAATTTTTTTTGAAATATCTGACTCAGACAATTCAGAGCCCTGCTTCAAGTATTCATCAGCATCATATTCTAGAATGCCTAAATAGTTTCCAAGCTCAACAAGCTGAATTGATAAAGCGCTGGCTTTGTTTGGATTATTTGTTCGTTCGATATTGATTTGTTTTGCAATTTCAAACAGAATACTCAGAGCCATTGGTGTATTGAAGTCATCATTTAACGCTGAATTAAATCTTTCTTCAAAATTAGTATCGATAAGTGTTAAATCATCAACTTTATTGTTTAAGCCATTAATAGCATTGTAGAGTCTTTTTAATGCAGATTGAGCCCCATCAATATTAGTTTTACTATAATTTAGAGGAGAGCGATAATGACTACTAATAAGAAAATATCGAAGCGTTTCACCATCATAATTCTTTAGTACATCACGAATGGTAAAAAAGTTTTTGAGAGACTTGCTCATCTTTTCATCATCAACATTGACAAATCCAACATGCATCCAAGTATTTACAAATTTACAGCTATTTGCCCCTTCCGATTGAGCAATTTCATTTTCATGGTGAGGAAATGTCAAATCCATACCGCCACCGTGTATGTCAAAATGATTAGAAATAAAATGATTTGACATGGCAGAACATTCAATATGCCAGCCAGGCCTTCCATCACCCCAAGGTGATGGCCATTTGGGCTCATCCGATTTCGCTTTTTTCCAAAGAACAAAATCGAGTGGATCTTTTTTATTACTCTCAATGTCGACCCTCGCTCCAGCCATTAGATCATCTAAGTTTTTTCCAGAAAGTTTTCCGTATTCTTTGAAGTTTCTCACAGAATAAAATACATCACCATTTTTCCCTTGATAAGCCAAGCCTTTTTTTGAGAGGTTTTCAATCATATCAATCATCTTATCAATTGAGTCTGTGGCTCTGGGCTCTATATCAGGACTCAAAACGCCCAACGACTTTTCATCTTCGTGCATTGCATCAATGAATCTATTCGTTAACGTGTATATATCTTCATTGTTTTCAATAGCTCTTGTGATGATCTTGTCATCAATATCCGTGATATTCCTTACATACTTTACATTAGGAAAGTTTCGTCTCAAATGCCTTGTTATGACATCAAACATAACCATAACTCTAGCATGACCCATATGGCATAGGTCATAAACGGTCATACCACATACATAAATTCCAACTTGGTTCGCATCAATAGGTTGAAACTCTTCCTTTTGATTGTTGAGAGTGTTATAAATTTTGAGCATTGCAATATTTTATACTGTATTTTGTAATATCACTTATATTAGTTTTGATGTTGAAAGTAGCTATCAATTTTGATTATCAATTTATGATTAACAAAATGTATAATCATCTTGCAAAGGAATTGACCAGCATTAATAACTTTTCCTGTTAAAAACTTATTATGAAAAAATTTCAATGCACCATGTGTGGATGGATCTACGATGAAGAGAAAGGCGCTCCAGATGAAGGAATTGATCCTGGAACGACCTGGTCCGATGTTCCTGAAGACTGGGAGTGTCCAGTTTGTGGATCTGGCAAGGAAGATTTCGATATGGTTGAAATATAACTACATCTAATTTTTAAACGTATATTAGGAAACTAAAATGTCAAAAATACTCATTCTGCCTGGCGACGGCATAGGGATAGAAATTGTAGCTCAAGCAGTTAAAGTCATTGATTCATTAAATAGGAATCATTCAATGGGGATGACTCTTGTTAATGGTCTCCTTGGGGGTGCAGCTTATGATGAAACAGGTTCGCCTTTTCCTGATGAGACGATTAGGATTGCAAAAGAGTGTGACTCAATTTTGCTAGGAGCTGTTGGGGGTCCTAAATGGGAGTCACTCGAAAGAAGCTTAAGGCCAGAAAGAGGTTTATTGGGCATACGTTCTGAGCTTGAACTTTTTTCAAACCTAAGGCCAGCAATCCTATATCCACAACTGGCTTCTGCATCAAGCCTTAAAAAAGAGATTGTATCCGGTCTTGACTTAATGATTGTTCGCGAGCTTGTTGGAGGCATCTATTTTGGACAGCCAAGAGGAGTTGAAATCAAAAATGGTGAGCGCTTTGGAGTTAATTCTGCGACCTATTATGAATCTGAGATTGCAAGAATTGGACATTCTGCCTTTCAGATAGCCCAAAAGAGGCAGGGCCGAGTCTGTTCTGTCGATAAAGCAAATGTTCTTGAGGTCTCTGAGCTTTGGAGAGATGTTATGGAAGAAGTATCAAAAGAATATTCAGATGTAAGGCTCTCTCATTTATACGTTGATAATGCAGCTATGCAACTCGTGAGAGACCCTAAGCAGTTTGATGTCATGGTTACTAGCAATCTTTTTGGAGATGTGTTGTCTGATTGTGCAGCAATGCTAACTGGCTCGATCGGAATGCTGCCCTCGGCATCATTAGATAAAAATAACTTTGGTATGTATGAGCCTATTCATGGTTCTGCCCCAGACATAGCTGGCAAAGATATTGCAAATCCATTAGCAACTATCTTGTCTGTCTCTATGATGCTGAGATACTCGCTTAACCAAGCAGAGCTGGCTGAAAACATTGATTCTGCGGTGAGCGCTGTCTTGGATCAAGGATACAGAACAAGAGATATTGCTGGCGATAGTCAAAAAGTAGTTGGAACAGAGGAAATGGGTGATCTTGTTGTTAAGGCTTTAGAGTCTTAGTATTGAACATCCTCACTATCGATAGATTTCCATAGAAACCAGCATGCTACGCTTCTGTATGGTCTCCATTGTTCTGAAATTTCGATGATTTTTTCTATTCTTAGAGCTTCACCTTCTCCATATGTCTGATTCATAGCTCTTATGATTCCTATATCTTTAATTGGAAAAATATCTTTTTCCAATAAATAAAACATTCCAAACATTTCTGCAGTCCAAGGCCCCACTCCCTTGATGGTAATTAATTCTTCATAAATACTCTCGTACGACCTAGCTTCCCAGTATGAGTGAGACTTTATCGAATGAAAAATAAAATGATTACAAATATTAATTATGTACTGAGCTTTTTGCTTCGATAGGCCACAAGACTTTAGCTCTTCAAAACTTATCGAAAGAACATTTTCTGGCCTTATTTTGCCAATTTTATTTGCGAGCTTTCCCCAAACACTTGCAGCTGCCTGGATAGATATTTGTTGACCAACTATTGATCGAAGAAGAGTTTCTAATGCTTCGCCTCTAGATGAAATACTATAATCTGGATGTTCTAAAAACAACTTTCCTAGTTTAGGATCAACATTGGATAAGAATTCTTTAGATTGTTGCCAATATTCAGGGTGAGCCATGATTTGATTTATGTCAAAAGTTTATGAGGTTTTTTTGATTTAACTGGCGATTTAGTATAGAAGACATTGTCGTATAATTCTTGGTAATTTAACAAAAAATTAAGGTGAAATAATGAGTACCAAAAAAAATGTAACTTTTATTGGTCTGGGAACGATGGGTTATCCAATGGCAGGGCATTTATCAAACTCTGATCTTTTTAATGTAACTGTTTTTAATCGATCCTCAGATAAATCTACGAAATGGAGTAATGAATATAAGGGAAGTGTGGCCAAAACTATTGAAGATGCTGTTTCAGATGCTGACGTAGTCATAACATGTACCGGAAGGGATGAAGATATGATGGAAATTGTTTTTTCAGAGAACGGAATGTTGGCTTATCTCAAAAGTGGCTCTATCTTTGTTGACCACACCACCACGTCTTGTAAACTAGCAAAGCACTTAAATAAGTCTTTACAGTCTAAAGGCATCGATTTTATTGATGCTCCAGTAAGCGGTGGTGAGGCCGGTGCAGTCAATGGCGAATTAACTGTGATGGCTGGAGGAGACAAAGCTATATTGGAATCATGCGATTCACTCATTAAAACATATTCAAAAAGTATAACTTTAATGGGGGAAGCTGGAGCGGGACAATTAGCAAAAATGGTCAATCAAATATGTATTGCTGGCGTATTACAAGGTCTATCAGAGGGGTTACTTTTTGCTGAAGCTGAAAATCTAGATATGGATAAATTATTGTCTGCGATTTCTGGTGGCGCTGCACAATCTTGGCAAATGGTAAATAGGGGTAAGACTATGCACAACAGGGAGTTTGATTTTGGATTTGCGATTAAATGGATGGTCAAAGATTTAGGGTATTGCATAGAACAAGCTAAGGGAAATCAAACTAATTTGACTTTTACTCAAGAGGTTTATGATAGATATATCAATCTAATGGATAAAGGGCACACATACAGTGATACATCAGCCTTAATGGTTTTTGAAGAGTTGAATAATTGAATAAGGTGAGGCATCATTAGAATGATTCAAGCTACCATAACAGGGGATCAACAGAATGACTTTCGAAATAATGGGTTTTTGACTTTAGATAAATTTATCAATTTGGAGTTGCTTGATGAATTGAAAAAAAGAATTGATCTTCTATTTAAGGGTGAGTTTGAAACTGGAATTGAGCCAGACGAATGGAACTGGAGAAGTGATAGAGACCCTAGCGATGTTACTAGACAAATTTGTAATGCTTGGAAATCAGATAATCTTATCAAGGAAGTGGTTTGCAGTAAAGTTATCGGACAAATTGTTTCTGAATTGATGGGTTGGAGAGGTGCAAGACTCATACAAGATAATATTTTATGGAAGCCTCCTCAAGGTAAGCCTTTGGCGTATCACCAAGATGCAGCATATATAGATTGGATAGTGCCTCAGAGTATGGCTACCTGTTGGATTCCACTTGATAATATTCTTCAGGAAAATGGAGCACTAGAATTTGCAGTTGAGTCACATCTATGGGAGTTATGCCCGCCATCGGATAGCTTTCATGCTCCTGAAGATTACAAGGAAGAGCTTAATCGTTATTTAAAAAATAATAACAAGAAGCTTGAGACCTATGCAGTTGATGTTCCTGCGGGCGGAGTTTCATTTCACCATGGTATGACTTGGCATGGTTCAGGAGTGAACCTCACAAGTCAGGATCGAAGGGCGATTGTTGCGCATTGCGTTCCAAATGATGCTCAGTTTCATGATTCAAATTGTGGGGGTACTGGAAAAATTTACAGAAAATTTAAATTAAATGATAGCAATAAGCTAGATGATAGTTTTTTTCCTTTACTATGGGAAAATAATGATTAATTTATCTATTCTTTTTTAGATTAATAATTTTAACCAATGGCATAATATTGACTATGAGAAAAAAACCCACGCTAACTAATATTCATACTGTCGCTCAGAGTCGTATTTTTAATCTTGAATCAATGGATGTTGAGTTTTCTAATGGAGCAACTCGAGTTTATGAAAGATTAATGTCAAGAGGTAATGGAGCTGTTTTGGTTATTCCAATGTTAGATGATGAGACAGTTTTAATGATTTATGAATTTTCTGGAGGAACTGAAAGATATGAGTTAGGTCTGACCAAAGGTAAAATTGATAAAGGAGAGACACCAGTTGAGGCTGCTGGAAGAGAGTTAAAAGAGGAAATCGGTTATGGAGCAAACAAACTGACTTTTTTAAAAACCATTACCTTGGCTCCAGGTTACCAGTCTAGTGAAACGCATATTGTTTTGGCTGAAGATCTATATGAAGAAACAGCAGAAGGTGATGAGCCAGAGCCTTTAGAGATTGTTCCAAAAAAACTCTCAAATCTAGATCAATTAACCTATAACGAAGATTTAACTGAGGCAAGAAGTATACTTGCCCTTTATATGGCAAGAGATATTATCAATAGTCGGAAAAAGTGATTGAAATACCATCGTCTTTTTGGCTTAACATTAATGAGTTAAAGTTTCCTGAATTAAATCAAGCTCTCAAAGAGCCAAATGGTTTAATTGGGATAGGTGGAGACTTGTCTTCTGATAGATTAATTCACGCCTATTCAAATGGAATTTTCCCTTGGTATGGAAAAGATGAGCCAATTCTATGGTATTCACCCAACCCTAGAATGGTAATTACACCTGAGGCCTTTCATCTGTCAAAAAGCTTAAGAAAAACTATTAATTCATCAAAATATACTGTCAAAGTGAATACAGTTTTCTCAGATGTAATAATACATTGTCAAAGTGTATATAGGTCTGGACAGTCAGGAACTTGGATAAATAATGACATGATAAAAGCCTACTGCAATCTTCATGATAAGGGCTATGCTCATTCTTACGAAGTTTTCTTAGATCATAAGCTTGTTGGAGGCTTATATGGAGTGGCAATGGGAAGCGTTTTTTTTGGGGAGTCTATGTTTTCATTAGTTAGCAATGCTTCCAAAATTGCTTTTGCTTATCTACTTCAAAACAGTGACTATAAATTAATCGATTGTCAGATAGAGAATAAACATCTAGAAAGCTTGGGTGCATTTAATATGCCTAGAGATTTGTTTATGCAACAGCTTAAAGCCTTTGTGTAAAATAATACCTTTAATAAGATGATGCTATGAGAAACCAAATTAAACTTTTTTTATTAGTTTCAATAGTTGTTACGATAACAGCTTGTGGTCGTATGGGTGATCTAGTCCCGGTCAATGAGTCACAAGTTGCTTCAGTTGAAGCAACAACTAGTAGTTAAAATAAAACAATTGAGCTCATTCAATTTTCAAAATAATAGCCTTTATGCAGAGTCTTTACAAGTTTCAGACTTAATGGATTCCTATGGTTCACCACTTTATATTTACTCAAAAAGTCAAATAGAATTCAATTGGAATTTATTTAAGAAATCTTTTGAAGATCATTCTCATTTAATTTGTTATGCAGTAAAAGCGAACTCTAACATTGCAGTGCTAAATATTCTTGCTAAGCTAGGTTCTGGTTTTGACATTGTTTCATTAGGTGAGCTAGAGAGAGTGATCGCTGCTGGTGGAGATCCAAGAAAATGTGTTTTTTCAGGGGTTGCAAAAAATGAAAATTCAATTCAAAAAGCACTTGAATATGGCATTTACTGTTTTAATGTTGAATCTGAAGATGAATTAGATCGTATTGAGTCAGTTGCTTTCTCTATGAACATGACAGCACCCATATCAATTCGAGTAAACCCAAATGTAGATGCAAATACTCACCCTTACATATCTACAGGACTCACGGAAAATAAGTTTGGAGTTGGACCTGATATTGCTTTAGCAATGTATAAGAAAGCAGCAGCATCACAAAATTTACAAGTTTGTGGTCTTGACTACCACATAGGATCTCAAATTACCGATGTGGCACCTTTCTTAGAAGCGCTTGATCGAGCATTAGAGCTTATTGAAAAGTTAAAGTCTGAAAATATTTTAATTGATCATCTGGATATTGGTGGAGGTGTTGGTGTCAGTTATGACCAAGAGCAAACCATAGATATCAAAGATTATTTAAATACTGTGACTGAGCGAGTTGATTCGATGAAGATCTTGGTTGAGCCAGGTCGTTCAATTGTTGGAGACGCTGGTATATTTGTAACAAAAGTAGAATATCTAAAACAAAATAATCTGAAGTCATTTGCAATTGTAGATGGAGCTATGAATGATTTAATAAGACCTTCTCTCTATGAGTCATATCATAAAGCTGTCTTAATTAATAATAATTCTAAAGGGATTAATGATGTGTGGGATATTGTTGGCCCAGTTTGCGAATCTACAGATTTCTTAGCTAAAAATAGAAATCTTACTTTAGAAAAAGGAGATTATATTGCAATCATGACTGCTGGTGCTTATGGCTTTGTACTCAGCTCTAACTATAACTCAAGGCCAAGAGTGCCAGAGGTGATGGTTAGTGGTAATAAACATAGCTTGATAAGAAAGAGAGAAACAATCGAATCCCTTTTTGAAAATGAGAATTTATTTGAAGATGAAACTCACTAATAATCAAAAAAAATATTTAAGATCAATAGCCCATGATTTGAAACCATTTGTGATGATTGGCCAGCATGGTTTGAGTGAGTCAGTGATAGCTGAAATTGACTCTACAATGTTAAAGCATGAGTTAATCAAGATCAAGTTAAGAGTTGAAGATCGTGATGAGAAACAAAAAATCATAGAGAAAATATTAGAATTTTCTCATGCTGAAATAGTTCAAGTTATAGGCGGAGTTTTAGTAATTTATCGGCCTTTTGAGGATAACCCTGATATTATCTTGCCTAGATCTTAAGTTTTTAAGAGCTTAAAAAAGTTTAATATACCTTCGTTAAAATTAAAATACATGAAGATTGCTGTCAGTGCTGCAGAAACCTCAGGTGACTTGATTGCCTCGTCATTAGTAGTTGCTTTAAAGCAAAATCAACCTAATTGTGAGATTGATGGTTTGGCTGGAGAAAAGATGTTAGAAGCTGGTTGTAATAGGCTTTGGAGTATGAGTGAAGTCAATGTAATGGGCCTTAGTGAAGTTTTAAGAAAGTTACCATCCATCTTAAAACTAAGAAAACGAATGTCAAAGCACTATCTTGAAAATAAGCCTGATATTTTTATAGGTGTTGATTCTCCAGACTTTAATTTTAAATTGGAGCGAATATTCAAAAATAAAGGTATTAAGACAATTCATTTTATTAGTCCTTCAGTTTGGGCCTGGCGATCTAAAAGAATAAAAAAAATCAAACAATCCACAGACTTAATTCTATGTTTGTTTCCTTTTGAAGTCGATTTTTACAGAGAACATAGCCAAAAAGCAGTGTTTGTTGGACATCCTTTAGCTGAAATCTTGAAGCCCCGAAAAAACTTTAAGCGAAATAAAAGGGTTCTCTTATTGCCTGGCTCAAGAGAATCTGAGATAAAGTATCTGTTGCCAGAGTTATTGGAAGCAGTTGAATTAATGAAAGCAAAAGATGACAATCTCATATTTAATATATCTCTTGCAAATGATCATCAATTTAACTGGGTTAATGAAAGAATTAAAGGACTAGATATCGCTCTAACTGTCGGAGATGCACACAAAAAAATTAGTAATTCAGATCTAGTGCTTGTTGCATCAGGAACTGCAGCTCTTGAGGTTGGATTATTAGCGGTTCCAATGGTAGTTGTCTATAAACTTTCTTTTTTTAGCTATCAGATTGCAAGCCGCTTGCTTCACACTAATGAAATATCACTTCCTAATAAAATTTTAGGCGGAAAGATTGTTCCAGAATTAATACAAGATGATGCGAATGGTCAAAATATTTCTGAACATGCAATGACATTATTAGAGTCTGATAACACTCAGCTTGTTAATGAGTTAGCCAAGATCCATAGTTTGTTAAATCAAGATTCTAGTTCTCAATCTGCTAAAGCAGTTATTGATTTTATAAATGACTAGTGAAGCTGTACAAATTGTTCAATTAGCTATCTCAGAAGATGTTGGAGGAGGAGATTTAACTTCTGCTTTATTAGAAAACAATTTGATTGATGCCGAGATAGTTTGTAGAGAAGACGCAGTTATATGCGGTATTGAATTTGTGAATCTTTGTTTTAACTCAATTGATCCCAAAATCCAAATTAATTGGAATGTCAGAGACGGTTCAATTGTTAGCTCTGATGAAATTTTATGTCGAATTAGTGGCCATGCAAAAGGAATTGTTACTGCTGAGAGAGTCGCGTTAAATTTCTTACAAATATTGAGTTCTACCTCTACTAAAACTGCTGAATTAGTTCAATTA
This sequence comes from uncultured Gammaproteobacteria bacterium, assembly GCA_902556205.1. Lineage (GTDB taxonomy): Bacteria > Pseudomonadota > Gammaproteobacteria > PS1 > Pseudothioglobaceae > Pseudothioglobus. The sequence goes on from CACDVH010000001.1 coordinate 236,461, forward strand.
ATTAGTGGTACAAAAACAAAATTACTTGACACAAGAAAAACAATTCCTGGACTTAGGAAGGCTCAAAAGTATGCTGTTAAGTGCGGTGGTGGTGTTAATCATAGGATGGGCTTATATGATTCCATTATGTTAAAGGAGAACCATATTTTAGCAATTGACTCTCTTGAAGATTCAATCAAAAATGCTGTTAGAAAATTTCCTAAAACTCCTATTATTGTTGAAGTTGAGTCCCTTGATGAACTTCAATCTGCTCTCTCAATGAAAGATATTACTCGTATTTTATGTGATAACTTTTCAATCAAAGAGCTCATAGAGGCGGTTAAGATTTCAAGAGGTTTATATCCAATTGAGGCGTCTGGAGGAATTACTGAAACTAACATTGTGGACTATGCCCAAACAGGCGTAGACTATATTTCGATTGGTTCTATTACTAAAGATATTAGGTCAATAGATCTTTCTTTAAGATTCTTATCCTAGGCAAGAGCTCTAAATGAAGGACTAATAATATCTTTAGTTAAATTATATTTCAATGCTTTATTGTCAAGATCAACCACTTTTCCACCAGCACCTTCAAGTATAAATACACCTGCTGCAGTATCCCATTCAGAGCAGCGCCCAAATTTTGGGTAATAATGGTAGATTCCTTCTGCGATTAGGCAAAACTTAAGTGCACTTCCAAGTTTAAAAGTTTCAAAATTTGTTTTTAGTTTTAGATGCTCTTTAAGTCCCTTATTATTATTTGAATATCTTCCAATGACAATTTTTTCCCATCTTTTAGGTTTTGATGTAACAATTTTAAATGCTTCTCTATTTATAACTTTAATTGAAGATTCTCGAGCTAATCTATAGTAGTGCACTTTATTAAAAGGAGAATAAATTAATCCAAAAGTTGGATAGTTTTTTTTAATTAGCGCAATGCTGATACAAAAGTCTGGAGATCCGTCTATAAAGTCTCGAGTTCCATCCAAAGGATCAATTAACCAGTATTCATTCCAAGATTTTCTAACTGAAAATGGAATATGAGATGACTCTTCAGAAAGAATTGGAGTATTTGGTGTTAATTTCATTAGAGTATTTACTAAAAACTCATGTGATGCTTTATCAGCAGCAGTTAGTGGCGTATTGTCATCTTTGATCAAGTAATCAGAAGAATGTTTGTGAAAATTCATAATTATTTCTCCAGCCTTAGTAGTAAGCTCGATGAGCTGGGAGAGTAATGAAGGGTTCATACAATTATTATAACATTGAGAATCGTATTTATTTTTTGTCAGGCTTAATCTTAAGTAAAATTTATTTTTTCTTAAATATATTTTTAACTTAAATATGAAAAAACAAGTATTGGCTATGGGTGGAGGTGGCTTTTCATCAAAACCTGAAAACCTAAAGTTAGATGAATATCTTTTATCTTTATCTGACAAAAAGAATCCTAAAGTATGTTTTATTCCAACAGCAAGTGGAGATGATGAAAGCTACAGAAGAAGATTTTATTCATCCTATAAAAAATTAAACTGTGAAACGAGCCATCTATCACTGTTTTGGCCACCTGAAGGTGATTTAAGAAAGTTTGTTCTAGACAAAGATATTTTTTATGTTGGTGGGGGTAATACTCGTAACCTCATGGTTCTCTGGAAAGAGTGGGGTCTTGATGAGTATCTTAAAGAGGCTTGGAATAAAGGTGCTATTATGGCAGGGCTCAGTGCAGGTTCAATTTGTTGGTTCGAAAAAGGGTTAACTGATTCAGTTACTGGAAAGCTTCTGCCACTTGATTGTTTGGGATTTTTACCAAACAGCAATTGTCCTCATTTTGATACTGAGTCACAACGCAGACCAGAGTATCATAAGGCGATTTTAAATGGTACTATGATGGAAGGTATTGCATGCGATGATGGAGTTGCAGCTCATTTTGTTGATGGCAAACTCGAAGGTTGTGTTTCATCACTACCCAAAGCCAAAGCATATTACGTCAGTGAAAAAAATGGCTCTATCAACGAATCAATCATTGAGCCAAAGTATCTTTAAGTAACTTAATTAATAAAAAAACCTAGCTAAAGCTAGGTTTTTAATTGGTGGGCCTACTTGGACTTGAACCAAGGACCAATCGATTATGAGTCGACTGCTCTAACCAACTGAGCTATAGGCCCTGGTAAAGAGCTACTCTAGAAAGCTTTGAAGTTTGTGAGCACGAGAAGGATGACGTAACTTACGAAGTGCCTTAGCCTCAATTTGTCGAATTCGTTCACGAGTGACATCAAACTGTCTTCCCACCTCTTCAAGTGTATGGTCAGTACTCATATCAATACCAAATCGCATCTTGAGAACTTTTGCTTCTCTTGGCGATAAATTTGCAAGTAGATCGCCAGTAGTTTCTTTTAAGCTCTCTCTTGTTGTTACTTCAACTGGTGAAGACAATTTTTCGTCTTCAATGAAATCACCTATAGTAGAATCTTCATCGTCTCCTACAGGATTCTCCATTGAAAGTGGCTCTTTGGCAATCTTAAGGATTTTATTGATTTTATATTCTGGCAGTTCCATTTCCACAGACAGCTCTTCTGGTGTTGCTTCTCTTCCAAATCTCTGCAAAAGTTGACGCCTAACTCTATTAAGTTTATTGATTGTTTCAATCATGTGAACAGGTATTCTGATAGTGCGTGCTTGATCTGCAATTGATCTTGTAATAGCCTGACGAATCCACCAAGTTGCATAAGTTGAAAACTTATACCCACGACGATACTCAAATTTGTCCACTGCTTTCATGAGTCCAACGTTCCCCTCTTGGATAAGGTCCAAGAATTGTAATCCACGATTTGCATATTTTTTTGCAATAGAAATTACAAGTCTTAGATTAGCTTCAATCATTTGACTCTTAGCATTTTTAGCTTTTCTGTCACCTTGCCTAAGTTTTTTATTGATTTCCTTAAGTTCTCCAACTGTAATTTGCATCGCCTCTTGGTTTTCTAAGAGACTTTTCTGAGAATAGTAGATTTCATCTTTGCAACTCTCTAGAGACTTCAGGGTGGTCTTATCAATTTCTTTGCTTTTGAGCCAATCAAAGTTAGTTTCATTTCCAGTGAATAGCTTATAAAAAAGTTCTGATGCCATTCCAGCATCAATGCAAGCATTACGAATCAGATTTTCTTCTTTCTTGACAAGCGTAACTCTAGTAGAAACAACATCCATCATTGTGCTAACAAGCTTTGGGGCAAGCCTGAGTTCTGAGATATAGCTTGAGAATTTTTGTCTTGCTTTTACTGTTTTTGTGTCTAGATAACCATTCTTTTTGCAAGAATTGACATAGCTTTTGTAGGATTTTTGAATTTTGTCAAAACGTTCATATACCTCACCTTCATCAGGACCAGTATATTCTAACTCATCAAATTCATCTTCATCCTCTAACTCTTCTTCGTCCTCGTCTAGCTCCATTGCATCTAATTTCGCGTGTTTTTCATCTAAGAGAGCTTGCTTCTCAATAATAAGAGCTTGTTTTTCTTCAAATTCTTCAGCATCACCTTGGTAGCCGATAACGACATCAGTCATTTTACATTTACCTTCCTCAAGCCTAGTATAGGCCTTAAAAAAGTGGTCTGCAATCTCTGGATAAAGAGAAATAGCCTGCATTATTTGGTAGACACCCGCTTCAATTTCCTTAGCGATTCTAACTTCATCACTCTGCTCTAAGAGTTCAACTACTCCCATTTCACGCATGTACATTCTTACCGGGTCAGTTGTTCTTCCAAATTCTGAGTCAAGCGCTGCAAGGGCTGCAACAGCAACCTCGGCTGAATTCGCCTCAGCCTTACCACCTTGATGCATAACCAAAGTATCTGCATCAGGTGCTTCATCAGCAACAACGATATCTAATTCTTCTAAGATAGTAACAATAGGTTCTACCTGTTCAGGAGTCAATAAGTCTTCGGGCAAAAGGTCGTTAATTTCTGAATAGGTTAGGTAGCCTTGTTCCTTTCCAATAACAATAAGACTGTTAAGGGCGATTTTATGAGCTTCAGTAGTTGTCTTCATAGTATTGTTTTTTAAAAACAGAGGTCGAATTATACCTAATTCGTAAAATATTTTTTAGTCAATAGTTGACTGCTGCAATAGCTTTGATTTAGTTTGATTCAGCAAAAATTTTACTTATGGATTGCTCATCACTGATTCGACGAATCACATCAGCAAGTGTTTTGGCAATAGATAGTTGTCTAATTTTTTTACATTTATTAGAATTTCCATTCAAAGGAATTGTATTTGTGAGGACTAACTCATCCAGTTTTGAATTAGAAATATTATCTATAGCACCACCTGATAGTACAGCATGAGTTGCATAAGCTACAACTTTTTTAGCACCCTTTTCTTTTAAAATCTCAGCGGCTTGACAAAGTGTTCCAGCAGTATCAACCATATCATCAATCATAATGCATGTTCTTCCAGATACATCACCAATCACATTCATAACCTTAACTAGATTAGGCTCTGGACGCCTTTTATCTATGATTGCAAGATCAGCGTCATTGATTCTTTTTGCTGCAGCTCGAGCTCTTGCAACGCCTCCAACATCTGGAGATACAACTACAACATCATTATAGTTTTGATTCAAAATATCCTGAACTAGGACAGGTTGTGCATAAATGTTATCAATTGGAATGTTAAAGAAGCCCTGGATTTGGTCTGCATGAAGATCCATTGTAAGTATTCTATTGACTCCAGATGTTTCTATCATTTGCGCTACTAACTTTGCAGTAATCGGAACTCGAGTGAGACGAGATCGCCTATCTTGTCTTGAATATCCAAGGTATGGTACAACAGCTGTTATTCTTCCAGCTGATGATCGTTTAAGAGCATCAACCATGACTAGTAATTCCATTAATGTTTCTGCTGATGAGGGTCCACATGTAGGTTGAATAACAAAAACATCACAACCACGGACATTATCAAGTATTTCTACATGTGATTCTCCATCACTGAATTGGCCAACAAAAGCTTTACTTTGGCTTATGTTAAGATTTTCAATTATTTCAGAAGAGAGATCAGGATTTGCGTTGCCGCTAAAGATTTTTATTCTATCTAAAGACATCTATTTAGATTCTTATTGGATGATCACATAATTATACAAAGAAATCATACGATTGAATCAAGTAGTTTTCTAGTAAGTAGTTTTATTTTTAATAAGTTGATCAATGAATGGCTTTATTTCCTCAGGCTCAACTGTTGCGCTAAAGCGTTTAACAGGCATGCCGTTGCGATCAATTAGAAACTTTGTGAAATTCCATTTGATGCTGTCATTTAATTTACCTTTCAGCTCTGATTTTAAGTATTTGAAGGCCGGATGAGCATTTGAGCCGTTGACTTCAATTTTTTCGGACAATTGAAAATTAACATCATAGTTAAGTTTACAAAAGCTTTTTATTTCATCTGCTGTTCCTGGCTCTTGCTTTCCAAATTGATTACAAGGGAATCCAATAATTTCAAGGCCGGCATCCTTATATTCTTGGTATAGGCCTTCTAAACCCTTGTAGTGATAAGTTAAACCACAGTTGCTTGCTGTATTGACTATAAGAACAATCTTGCCTTCGAAAGCTTTAAGTGAAACTTTTTCTCCATTAATATTGTTGAAATTAAATTGATATATGCTCATTGTTGTCTATAAATCTAGTAAAAAATTTAATTGTACTCACTTCAAATGACTTTGAAGTGTTTAGTTGGTGGAGATAAGCTAATGAAGGATAGCAAAAAAAATTTGGCTGGGATGGCAGGATTCGAACCTGCGAATGACGGGATCAAAACCCGTTGCCTTACCGCTTGGCGACATCCCAATTGTATAGCGGTGATTTATCAATCGCTTTCGCGACAAAACCAACCCACTTTGATGGCAATTCGTCCTTTGCTATCAATGCATCACTTTCATTTTCAAATGCTACGAAAACACATGAACCACTTCCTGTCATTCTTGCTTCATCAACATGCTTTCTAGTTGAATTAAGATACATCAAAGCATCTTTTATCTCACTATCCAAGTCTATTGCAGCATCCACACAGTCGTTATGTGGATTTGAAACTAATGAAAAATCGGTTATTTTCCTTTGTAGAGGTGACATTGTCAATGCTTTATGGCTGAATATTTCACGCGTAGAGATTTGTTTATTGATTGAAACGACCAGATAGAAGTATTCTGGTAAATTTAATGGGGTAAGAATTTCACCAATTCCTTCTGCCCATGAACTTCTTCCTTCAATAAAAACAGGAACATCTGCACCAATATCTTTTCCTATTGAGATCAGTTCTGTATTGGTTAATTTTAGATTCCAAAGTTTATTGAGAGCAATCAGAGTGGTTGCAGCATTTGAACTCCCGCCTCCCAGTCCTCCGCCCTTAGGTATCTTTTTTAAAATTTTTATATCCACTCCACAATTGGCTCGTCTGTATTGTTTTAACTTTTTAGCACTCTTAATCATTAAATCATTGCTGATAAGAATATCTTCATTTCCTGAGATACGGTTTATTTTTCCATCATCTCTTAAACTAAAATGAATCTCATCATAAAAATCTAATAGCTGAAAAATGGTCTGTAAGTTGTGATACCCATCATCTCTTTTTGAGGTAATGTGAAGGAATAAATTGATTTTTGCGGGGGATAGGTAAGTCAATTTATGCTTTTATAAAGTGCTCTCTGTAGTACTTCAATTCATCGATGGAGTCATAGATATCTGACAAAGCTAAGTGCCTAGATTTTTTGAATGAGTTGTTGATGATGTCTGGTTTCCAGCGATCAGCCAGTTCTTTTAGTGTTGAGACATCGATATGTCGGTAATGGAAAAACTTTTCAAGGGTAGGCATATAGTTATACAAAAATCTTCTGTCTTGACAAATTGAATTGCCGCACATAGGAGAAGCTCCCGAATCAACGTATTGAGAGAGAAAATCAAGTGTTTGAGATTCTGCTTGAGCGACTGAAACTGAACTTTCTTTAACTCTCTGCACTAATCCAGAGCGGTTATGTTGATTGGTATTCCAATCATCCATACCATCTAGCAATTCAGTTTTTTGATGAATTGCTAAAGATGGACCCTCACCAATAACATTAAGATTGGCATCCGTCACAACAGTTGCAATTTCAATAATGACGTCACTCTCGGGAACTAACCCTGTCATTTCAAGGTCTATCCAGATTAGATTGGTTTTTTTATTCATTGTTACTTATTACTTGCATGAATGTATGCATCAAGCTTATCTTGTGCTGAACCGTCTGATAATGTTTGATTGGCTTTTGTGATGCCCTCTTCTAATGAATTTACTAGGCCACTCACGTAAATTGCAGCGCCAGCATTTAATGCAATAATATCTCTAGCTTCACCTTGCTTTCCAGAAAATGCTTCATGAATCAAAGCAAGAGATTGCTCAGCATTTTCAGCTTGAATTGAATCTAGGCTTCCTTCCTCTAGCCCAAAATCATGAGGATGGACAGTATACGTTGAAATTTTATTATCTTTTAGCTCTGCCACATAAGTTTTGTTGGCAATGGAGAACTCATCAAGACCATCTTCAGAGTGGACCACCATAACATGGCGCGAATTAAGACCCTTTAAAACATTAGCAATCGGCTCAACTAGATTTTTATCAAAAACCCCCATAACTTGGTTTGGTGCTTTGGCTGGATTTGTCAAAGGACCCAATACGTTAAAAATTGTTCTTATTGCGAGCTCTTTACGAGGCCCAATTGCATGTTTCATAGCACTATGATGAGCGGGAGCAAACATAAAGCCCACCCCAATCTCCTCAATACACTGACTAATCAATTCTGGATTTAAGCTGAGATTGATACCAGCAGCTTCCAGTACATCTGCACTTCCAGATTTTGAGGATATTGAGCGATTTCCATGCTTTGCAACTTTTCCACCAGCCGCTGCAACTACAAAAGCTGAAGCTGTTGAAATATTGAAAAGTCCAAGACCATCTCCTCCCGTACCACAGGTGTCAACTAAGAACTCATCACTACTTAATTTGACTGATGTGGCAAGAGCTCTCATCACTTTTGCACTGGCAGTAATTTCTTCAATTGTCTCACCCTTCATTGAAAGTCCAACTAGAAATGCACCAATCTGAGCATCGGTAGTTTGGCCTGTCATAATGCTACTCATGACATCATGCATCTCACTTTCATTCAAGTTTTGTCTTGAAATAACTGCTTTGATTGCTTCATTTATATTCATAACTATTGCTGACTCATTAGTAGTTCAATTTCATCAATCTCTTTAGCTGCTTTTTGGGAGAGAACATGATTTCCTTTATCAGTCACTAGAACATCGTCTTCTATTCTGACTCCTATGCCCCAGTATTTAGGGTCAATTTTATCATCCCTTCGGATATAAATTCCAGGCTCGACGGTTGTTACCATACCACTTTTAAACTCACGGAACTCTCCATTCACTAATTTACTACCTACGTCATGTACATCAAGTCCCAACCAATGCCCAGTGTTGTGCATATAAAATTTAGTTAAATCCTCAGGCGATTTCATAATTCCTAGCTTGATAAGGCCATCCGTTATTATTTGACAGGCAGTCTCATGTGGCTTATTGGAGCTGACCCCAGGCCTAATAGATTGAATAGCAGATTTTTGCGCTCTCAAAACAAGATCATATATCTCTCTTTGAGCATCATTAAACTTTCCATTAATCGGAAAAGTTCTCGTAATATCTGAGGCATAGCCGTTAATCTCACAACCTGCATCAATCAAAAGTAGATCCCCATTTTTCAGCTCTTTATTGTTTTCAGTATAATGCAAAATGCATGCATTTTCACCACTTGCAACGATTGGAGGGTAGGAGTGTTCAGAGTTGCTATTTCTAAAATGTGAGTCAAACACAGAGGCAATATTATGCTCAAAAAGTCCAGGTATAGACTCTTTCATTGCATTTATATGGGCTTCAGATGCTAGGTCAGCTGCATCCTGCATATTTTTCAATTCTTCCTTGTCTTTTATAAGTCGCATTTCTGAAACAAAAGGGTTTAAAGGTTTTAGTCTGCTTTCAAAAAGAGAATGAATGCGTTTATTATGAATATTTGTGCTGGAATGGTCTTTCCAGCCACCACCTGCCGGTGCATCATAATAAATGGCAGAGCCTTTTTTAGTAAAAGAGTCAATATGATCAAAAAAAGTATCAATGTCATATGCCTGATTCACTAACAAAATTTCTGGAGCAAGTTCAGCTCCTAGTCTGATTCCATTCCAAATCTCTTTGGTCTCGTCCTTCGGTCTTAAGAACATGACATAGCTATCTTTGCTAAATACAGCTATTGCATCGGGCTCTATAAATCCAGTTAGATACCAAAAATTACTATCTGGACGAAATGGATAAGTCACATCACTGTTTCTTTTTTGTTCGCTATTGGTTGACACAATGACCACTGCATCATGACCCAACATGCTTAACAACTCCTCTCTTCTTTTTTGATGTATCATTTTATTTGGTGTATTAATTCTTAGATATACAACGCAAGAAAGATACCATGAAAACGATACGACTTTACCAAAATACACCTTTTACTGAGGGTAAAACAGCTGAATTAAATAGTGATAATAGTCACCATTTAAACAAGGTTTTACGTTTTCCAGTCGGTAAAAATATTACAGTATTTAACGGTGACGGTTTCGATTACAAAGCGCTAGTTCAAGATGCCAAAAAAACAACCAGTCTTAAAATTATTTCTAGAGAAAGAAACAATTCAGAATCAAAATTAGATTTAACCCTCGCTCAGGGGATTGCAAAAGGTGAAAAAATGGATTTTTTGATCCAAAAAGCGGTTGAGTTGGGAGTCACAAGAATAATACCAATGAAATTAGAGCGTTGTGTTGTCAGGCTGAGAGATGAGAAAGTTCAAAAAAAAATTGATCATTGGCAAAAAATTGCTAACCATGCCTGTGAACAGTCAGGTCGTTCAGTCATTGTCAGCGTGTCTGATCCAGTTTCGCTCGAAGGGCTATTAGAAGAGACGAGCCACAATGGCTTTATTTTGCACCACCGAGCACAAATCGGCCTGAGTCAAGTGCAGGAAACTTCAAATGCAACTATATTGATTGGGCCAGAAGGTGGATTGACCGAAAAAGAAGTTAGTGATTCTGAGTTTGCGGGATATCAGTCAGTCCATATTGGAAAGAGGGTTTTGAGAACAGAAACTGCTTCACTGGCAGCAATTGCTAATATGCAGTTGCTATGGGGGAGCTAAAAGGAAATAAAGTCTTATTCAATGTTGCCTAGTTCTTGACTGAGCTCCCGTGCACGGTCGTAGGCAGCTCTTGTTGCAGCTGCAACAATTCCCTCAAAGTTCTGATCTTGAAAGGTTTCGATTGCTGATTGCGTAGTCCCATTTGGTGATGTAACTTCCGCACGTAGGGTGCGCGAATCTTTGCCAGAGTTCGTCGCCATGATGCTTGCACCTAGACTGGTTTTGATGCTCAAAGCATCAGCTGTATCTTCATCCAGGCCCAGGGCCATAGCGGCCTGCTTCATGGACTGCATCATTAAGAAAAAATAAGCGGGTCCACTCCCTGAAATAGCTGTAATTGCATCCAATAGATTTTCCTCATTGACCCAAAAGCATTCCCCCACAGCAGATAACAACAAGTTTACTGATTTTTTTTGGAGGTCATTGACGAGTTCGTTCGCATAAAGACCTGTCACTCCAGACTGAAAAAGAGCAGGCGTGTTGGGCATTGTTCTAACGAGTGCAAAGTCACCGCCAAGCCATCGATTAATATCTTTACTTTTGATGCCAGCAACAATGGAGACAAAGAGCTGATCTGTTGAGGCTTTATTTTTGAGCTCATGGCAAACTACTGAGAGGACTTGAGGTTTAACTGCAAAAACGACAATATCACTGTTATTTAACAATGAGACATTGTCTGGTTGGGCAGTTACTCCCAGTTCAGAGCTGCGTTTTTCTAGAAGCTCAGGATTGGCGTCACTAACATTAATATTTTTGGCTTCAAAGCCATCACTCAATAGCCCCTTAATAAGAGCATAGGCCATATTACCAGCGCCAATAAATCCAATGACTGTTTTGTTTTCCATATAAAATATCTTTGTATTGAATGCTTAATTCAATTCTACCAAAGTTGTAATAAATATAGAACATTAATGACAATATTTCAGCCAAAACTAGTAATGATTGATGCCGACGGAACTTTGGTCGATAGTGTCCCTGATTTGGCTTATTGTGTTGACCAGATGATGGTTGCTCTGGATATGCCATTAAGAGGAGAGGATGCAGTTAGGCACTGGGTTGGAAACGGGGTTCCTAGGTTGGTTGAAAGGGCTTTGACAGGGGAATTGGATGGCTCTCCAAGTAAAGAGGCATTCGACAAAGCGTATCCAATTTTTTTAGATTTGTACGCCCAAAATTCATCCGTTAGGTCTACTCTCTATGATGGCGTAATGGAGGGTTTAGATTATTTAAAATCTAAGGACTACCTTTTAGGCTGTGTTACAAATAAAGCCGAGCAGTTTACGCTTCCATTACTTAAATCTTTAGGGATTATTGACTATTTTGGAGTGGTTATTTCTGGTGACACTTTAGAAAGAAAGAAGCCAGACCCAATGCCACTGATTCATAGTGCTTACTTTTTTAATGTTAAGCCCAATGAGTGCCTAATGCTAGGCGACTCAGTTAGTGACGTGAAGGCCGCTAGAGCAGCAAATTTTCAGATTATATGCATGTCATATGGTTACAATCATGGCAACAATATTGCTGATGAAAATCCTGACCTTGTAATCGATTCAATGAAGCAATTGCGAGACTACCTCTAGTGAATATCGAAGAAAATCATATCTGGCACCCTTATGCCAATATCCCAAACAAGGTCCCAACATACCATGTAGAGAGTGCAAAGGGGGTGTATCTGAATTTCACGAATGGAGCATGCGTCATTGACGGGATGAGCTCCTGGTGGTGCATGATACATGGCTACAATAATGCCTATATAAATGATGCCATTAAGTTTCAGATTGATCAAGTGTCGCACGTGATGTTCGGGGGTCTGACTCATCAACCAGCCATTGACTTATGTGAAAAGCTAATCAATTTGACACCCAAAGGCCTAGATAAGGTATTTTTTGCTGATTCGGGCTCTGTCTCAGTTGAGGTTTCTCTCAAAATGGCTATTCAGTACTGGCAAAACAAAGGTCAAAAAGAAAAGTCATATTTTTTAACGCCAAGGGGTGGTTACCATGGCGACACTTTTGGCGCTATGAGCGTTTGTGATCCAAACAAGGGTATGCACCACCTTTTTAGTGAAGTTTTACCGAAGCATTATTTTGTTATGCAGCCTAAACCTCATAACACTGATGAGGCACTTGCTGATTTGGAGTCTAGGCTGAGCAAAAATCATAAAAAAATCGCGGCTATGATTCTTGAGCCAATAGTTCAGGGCGCTGGAGGAATGAATATCTATAATGAAGACTACCTGAAAGGTTCTAGAGCACTATGTGACAAGTTCAACGTCCTTATGATTGTTGATGAGATAGCCACTGGGTTTGGGCGAACAGGTGAGTTTTTTGGTTGTAATCATGCTAATATCTCTCCAGATATTATGTGCGTAGGAAAGGCTTTGACAGGTGGCTATATGACAATGGCTGCTGCCATAACTAACAAAGATGTTTCTGAAACAGTTGGCGTACTAATGCACGGACCCACCTTTATGGCCAACCCTTTGGCCTGTTCTGCAGCGATTGCAAGTATTGATCTTCTGTTAACGAGCAACTGGAAAAAAAGAGTCACCGAAATTGAAACGATTTTAAGAGATCAATTGATGCCACTAAAGAGTCATCAATCTATACTTGACGTCAGGATTCTTGGTGCAATCGGTGTTTTAGAGTTCAATGAAGCTTTGGATATGAAAAAAACTCAGGAAGAGCTGATTGAGTCTGGGGTTTGGCTCAGGCCTTATGGGAAGTTACTCTACACTATGCCGCCCTTTGTAATATCTGACGAAGAGTTGTTGGCTATTACTCAGGCGATGGCTAATATTGTTGGCGACTCGTTAGAGTAATTTATCTATTCAACAGGGTCAATGTCGACAAACCATCGTACTGATGAGCTCACCCTGATAGTTTCAACATGCTGATAAAAAGTCTGAATTAATCTACGAAGCTGTCCTCTGTCTTCTGATTGCAAGTAAAGATTAAAGTAGTAGTAATCTGATTTCCGTTCAATGACTCCAGGAACTGGACCCCAAATTTCGACTGATTCAATCTCAATGCTATTAATTAATTGGGCCACTTCGGTCAAAAAATTCTCTGCTAAAATTTTGTTTTTAGCATTTGCACAAATTAACGCTTGATGAGCAAAAGGTGGCAGTTTCGTGTCTTTGCGCTCCAATAAAAGGGTTTTGGCATATTCAGTGTAGCGCGAATCTTTCACAAAGTTGAATATAGGATGATTCGGGTAACGGGTCTGTATATTGACCTCTCCTTTATATTTCCCTCTTCCACATCTTCCTGAAACCTGAATAAGTAGTTGAGCTAAGTGTTCCGTGGCCCTAAAGTCAGTTGACATGAGTCCAACATCAACATCTAAAATACCCACAAATGCCAGGTTAGAAAAGTCATGCCCCTTAGCGAGCATTTGAGTTCCGATAATTATGCAGGGCTCACCTGAGTTAATTTTTTTTAAGTGAGTCGCAAAAGCTTTTTTCTTGCGCGTGGTATCTCTATCAATTCTAATGACCTCTGTACTTGGAAAGAATGATTCTAGATTTTCTTCAAGCCTTTCTGTTCCATAACCAAGAATCTTGAGCTCCTTACTGCTACAAGAAGGACAAGAGGATTCGGGAGATTTTTCTAATCCACAGTGGTGACACTTGAGTCGATTAATACTCCGGTGATAAACTAGCTTTGAGTCACAACTGGTGCACTCTGACTGCCAACCACACTCTGTACAATAGTATATTGGCGCATAACCTCTCCGGTTGATGAATAGCATGACCTGTCTACTTTCTGAAAGGTAATGCTTGATTCTAGCAATGAGCGGCTTTGATAACGGCTCTGAAGGTTGACTTCTCATATCAATTAGATCAATGCTTGGCATGATTGCCTCGCCAGGGCGAGAGGTTAGGGTTAGTCGAGCGAGCTTTTTTTCAATCACATTTTTCAAGGTTTCTAAAGAAGGTGTTGCGGTTCCAAGTATGAGTGGAACGTTGGCAAATTTAGCTCTCATAAAGCTGAGGTCCCTTGCAGAGTATCGAAAGTTTGATTGTTGTTTAAAGGAGTTGTCGTGTTCCTCATCCACAATCACTAGTCCAAGATTAGGTATAGGTGTAAAAATAGCAGATCGAGTGCCAAGAATAACTTTTGCATCACCATCCTTTGCCAGTAGATAAGCATCTTGCTTTTGCGTGTCATTGAGTTGGGAATGAACTGCCACAACCCGACCCTCTATTCTGTGTTCAAAACGTGAGATCATTTGAGGGGTTAGCCCTATTTCAGGAACTAAAACAAGAACTTGCTTTCCTTTTTTTAAAAGTTGCTCCGTGATACTGAGGTAGACTTCGGTCTTGCCACTTCCTGTAACGCCGTGTAGCAAAAAGCCATTAAACTCAGATGAACTCTTAAGCACTTCATTAATCGCAAAACTCTGCTCATTAGTTAGCTTTATATCAGTTGATGACATCTTGACTTCGGATTCACCCGGCTTTTTGATCAGTGCTGGCTTACCATTTCTTAAGTTTTTTGGTATCGCATTGGAAAGAACTTCGCCAATTGGGTGGTGATAATAGTTAGCAGACCAAGTTAAGAATTCAAGTATTTCTTCTGATAAGAGCGCTTTATGATCTATTACTTCCTCAACTTCTTTAAGTTTTGAAAAGCTGCTTTTGTCCTTGTGAGAGAGAACAATTCCTATCACTTTTTTAGATCCAAATGGAACTTTTACTCTTGAGCCAATGACCACTTTTTCTTTACACAAATAATCAAACGTATTGTGTAATGGGACTGGAATTGCAACTTCAGTGATTTGCATCAAATAAAAAAGTTTTAGGGATAAAATAACTATTTTAGCAATATTAAGTTGCCATGGTAGTTATTCAAAATATCATTAACGATACAAACGTTGACGAAGATAATCTTAGCAAGGTATGTCAAGATTTTTTAAATGAGAATGCTTTAGAACAGTCTGAATTATTAATTCGTCTTGTTTCTCCGGTTGAGATTCAAGTCCTTAATAAAGAGTACAGGAATAAAAATCAGGTTACCAATGTACTCTCTTTCCAGAGCGACATTCCAGATGAGGTCGAGGAGTCAATACTTGGTGATGTTGTTATTTGTGTAGACGTTGTGAGGGAGGAAGCACTAGTTGGTGATAAAAAATTTGCAGATCATCTCACCCATATGGCAGTTCATGGCATTCTTCATTTGATTGGACATGATCATGAAGATATCACCTCAGCGAATAAAATGGAGTCAATAGAGATTGATTTTTTAGACAAGCTTGGCATCAGCAACCCATACAACTAGTCCCATCTCAGCTAGCCATTAAAAGCTGCGCCAGTTTTATAATGTTGTCTTCTTGCGAGTTGTTTTTTCTGTAAATGACGCCAATATCTCGTTTAGCTTTAGTGGATTTTAGGTCTATATTGATATTTGGATAGTGACTCAGTACTCCAAAATCAATTGCCATTCTTGGCAAGAAGCTCACCCCAATATTCGTATCCACCATTGCAACAAGTGTAGAAATGCTTGTGCAAGAAAAGTTGGATATGTGCTTAGTAGAAATTTCGTTATTTTGTAAAATATGGGAACGAAGGCAGTGACCTTGTTCAAGCATCAATAAGGAGCCGTTATCAATTTCTTTTGATTTACGATTTTTGTGTTGAATAAAATAGATAGGGTCAGCAAAGACTTGATAACTCTCAATATAATCTGGCAATTCATAGGGAAAAGCAAAGATTGCAAAATCGATTTGAGCTTGATCAAGGTGCTTTAGTAAGTTTTCACTAGTATCCTCTTTGAATGAAACTTTAAGTTTTGGATACGATTGAGTGATATTGGATAGAAAGTTTGGGAGAATATAAGTAGAGATTGTTGGAATAACACCGATAGTAATCTCAGACTCAAAAAAATCTAGATTTGCTGTGCTTATCAATACATTCATCTCTGCCAAAACTAACTCCGCTTGCTGTGTGATACGATTTCCGGCTGATGTAAAGCGAACATTTTTGTTGTCCCGCTCAACTAACTTGAGTTGAAGATCGTTTTCGAGTTTTGAAATCCCTGCACTAAAAGTTGAAGCACTTACAAAGCATTCCTTTGCAGCATTAGAGAAGTGATTCGTTTTTTTTAGTGCAACGAGGTACTGTAAATTTTTAATTGAAGGTATCATTTTATTATTCGTTTTTAACGAATATTATATACAGTATTATTCAATTTAACTTTATATAAATGAATGGTATGATTGTGGCTCATTTAAAATATCGGAGGTAAAAATGAATTTAAGTGGAAGTAAGACTGAACAATCATTAAAGGATGCATTTGCTGGAGAATCTCAAGCAAATAGACGCTATTTATATTTTGCAAATCAATGCGACGTTTTAGGAGAGCCAGATATGGCAGCTCTTTTCAGGTCAACTGCAGAAGGTGAGACAGGACATGCACACGGTCACATGGAACACCTAATTGAAGGTGGAGTGGGCGATCCAGGTACTGATATGCCAGCCAAGGAAGTCAAAGACATGCTTGCAAGTGCGGTTCATGGTGAAACTCACGAGTACACTGACATGTACCCAGGTATGGCTAAAACTGCTAGAGAAGAAGGATTTGATGAAATTGCAGACTGGTTTGAAACTTTAGCGAAAGCTGAACGTTCTCATGCTAACCGTTATCAAAAAGCTTTAGATAGCATGTAAAGTCACTGCTACCATAGATTCATTCTGTGGTAGCAATAAACCTTAAAACTAAATAAATATGTCTAAATTCAAAGAAGGCAATTTAGAGGCTCCAACACGCCACCCTCTAAATTGGAAAGATAAAGATTTTTATAATGAAGATTCTCTAAATAATGAGCTTGAGAGGGTGTTTGATATTTGTCATGGCTGCAGACGATGCGTAAGTTTATGCAAGTCTTTTCCAACACTATTTGACTTGATTGATGAGTC
Source organism: uncultured Gammaproteobacteria bacterium (assembly GCA_902556205.1). Taxonomy (GTDB): domain Bacteria; phylum Pseudomonadota; class Gammaproteobacteria; order PS1; family Pseudothioglobaceae; genus Pseudothioglobus. The sequence goes on from CACDVH010000001.1 coordinate 253,598, forward strand.
TGAAACTTTTGAGGTCGATGGTGTCGATAAGGCTGACTATAAGAAAGTAGTTGACCAATGTTATTTGTGTGATCTATGCTACATTGCTAAGTGCCCATATGTTCCGCCACATGACTTTAATGTTGATTTTCCGCATCTAATGCTCAGAGCGAAGGCCATTCAATTTAAAAAGGGTGAAACGAAGTTATCTCATAAAGTTTTAACCTCACCACAAAAGGTTGGCTCCATTGCATCAATGCCAGTTATCTCTCCTGTAGTGAACTGGTCAAATAACAATAAAACACTCAGAAAGGTTACTCAAAAGGTACTTGGCGTTCATGAAAATGCGGTTGTGCCAACTTACCACTCTAAAAGGTTATCAAAGATCTTTGTTGAAGAGAGCTCTGATAGTCAATTTAAGGTAGCAATATTTGGAACCTGTTATGGAGAATATAATGATCCAAAAACCGTTATTGATTTAGTCGATGTATTGAGACATAACAATGTTGAAGTGAAGCTGATTAAAAAGACTCAGTGTTGCGGAATGCCCAAAATGGAGCTAGGGGATCTTGACTCAGTTGTTAAATATGCCAATGAAAATATTGAGCCATTAATCGAGCTAGTCAAAGATGGCTATAAACTTATTGCACCTATACCATCTTGCGTCTTAATGTTTAAGAATGAACTGCCAATGATATTGAATAAAAATGAAGATATCAAAGCCATCTCTGAAGCATTCTTTGATCCTTTTGAGTATCTATCTTTACTGATTGAAAGTAATCAGTTCGATGATAAATTTAAAGCAATTGATAAAGAGATTCTTTATCAAGTGGCATGCCATCAAAGAGTTCAAAACATTGGAGCGCACACAAAAAAAATCTTGGGATTAATTCCTGATTTAGACGTCAATATTGCTGAAAGATGCTCAGGCCATGATGGCACCTATGGTGTTAGAAAGGAAACACATACTTACTCGGTAAAAATTGGAATGCCAGTTGCAAAAAAAATAACTGATACTACCGAACTTGTTGTCAGTGACTGCGTAATGGCAGGTAACCATGTTGCTCACATTGCTTCACAAGATATAGAGTCAATTCATCCAATTAGCTTGGTGAAGTTGGCTTATGGTTTATAAATAAAATCTGAGGAAATAATAATGCTAGAAAGACAAGATCTATTAACTCTTGAAGAGTATGCAGAAAAGCGCTCATCTATCCGTCAGGAAACAATTCAAGTTAAAAAGCTTAGAGAAGTTCACCTGGGAAGTCACATTAGAATGATATTTGAAAACAAACAAACCGTTCAATATCAAATTCAAGAGATGCTTCGAATCGAGAAAATTTTTGAATCAAGCGAGATTCAAGACGAGCTCGATGTATACAATGCGCTCGTACCTAATGGCTCTAATCTAAAGGCCACAATGATGATTGAATACCCGGATGTTGCAGAGAGAGTTGAAGCTTTATCAAGACTTATCGGTGTTGAAAAAAGCATTTATTTTCAGGTAGATGGTCACGACAAAGTCTTTCCAATTTGCAATGAAGATCTAGAAAGAGAAACTGATGTAAAAACCTCAGCAGTGCACTTTATGAGATTTGAATTTGATCAAAATATGATTGCTGATTTTGTTTCTGGTTCTGATGTAAAGGTTGGTTCCGCACATCCTAACTACGATTATGAAACTTCATTAGACTCACAATCCCAAGAAGCATTAAGCGAAGATTTTAACAGCTAATTATTAGTCCATACTTCAGACATTTCGCCTATAGATTCCATGGCTTTGAGATGACCATCGACATAATACATTCTTAATTTATCTCTTTCCCAGGGCGGAATGTTTGACTCCTGAAGAACTTTTTTAAGCGGGCTCGAGTGATCTTTGCCTTTGAGTTTTACCCGCTGCCCATCTTTTCTATAGCGAACTTCAAGATTTGATAAGTGCTGTAGCTTTTTATAATATGGGCATTCTAATTTGACCCCTTCATGCTCAGTATCAAAGAAATACAATTCATCGTTATAGCGCTTTACTTCATAACAGTGCCATTTTAAAAGGACTTGCGCATCACTTTTTGCGCTCATCACTGATTGTAACTCATCAAGTACTTTATTAGAGGGCATCAAAAAACCTCTTTGATTGATATAAAATCTAATGACATTTGTAATTCTCTCAGATGAAAGTTTAATCAAATGATTGATTTGAATTTTATTATCAATTATGAGATTAAATTTTGCGATATCAATCTCTGCTAAATCCCGCAAAAGGGTTAAAGCTTCAGCCTGATGAGCAGCACTTCTCGAAATATTTTTGATCATACTCTCGAAGCTTATTTTCAATTTAGGAATCAGCTCAACTCTTAATAAGTTTCTTTTGAATTGAGTGTTGTCATTACTGTCATCTTCAACCCATTGCAAATGATGAGATGCCGCGTATTCAGATATTCGTTGTTTGCCGATATTTAACAGGGGGCGATATAAATACGCATGACCAAAGTTTTTTAATTTTGGCATTGAGGCAAGTCCAGCAACTCCACTACCTCTAAATAACTGTAGCAGTAATGTTTCAGCCTGATCATCTTGATGATGTGCAGTACAAAGTACTTCATTCTTTGATAAATTGGATTTTAGTGAATTATAGCGACTTATCCTAGCATTTTCCTCGATATTTGATGATTTTTCAATATTAATATCGATACTCTTGAAGTCAATATTATTTTTCTTACAGAGCTCAAAACAGAATTTGGACCAGTCGTCAGAGAATTTAGAAAGGCGATGGTTGATGTGGATAGCTCTTACATTTCCGGAGTAGTTTGAGCATAGGTAATGAAAGAGAACAATAGAATCAATTCCCCCGCTTAAGGCAATAACAATTTTCTTGCCTACTAGGTAGGGGTCTTTATTCGCTAAATCTTCCAAAGCTTAATAATTTTTCATGCCTATCCTCTAAAAGCTTCTCAATCGGCAGTTCTGATAAGTTTTTTAGTTCCTTAACAAGTGCTTTCTTAAGAAATTTAGAGGCTTTTTCTGGATCTCTATGGATTCCACCCAGGGGTTCGGGAATAACTTTTTCAATAAGTTTATTTTTCTTTAGATGTTTACTTGTTAACTTAAGTGACTCAGCAGCAATTGGCGCCTTTGAGGCATCTTTATAAAGAATTGAAGCACAGCCTTCGGGTGAAATGACAGAATAAATGCTGTATTCAAACATCATCATCGTATCACACAGTCCAATAGCAAGTGCCCCGCCCGAGCCACCTTCACCAATCACAACCGACAGAATTGGAGTTTTTAAAGTTGACATTTCAAAAAGGTTTTTTGCGATTGCCTCACTCTGCCCACGCTCCTCTGCACCAATTCCAGGATAAGCACCGGGAGTATCAATAAAGGTAATGACAGGTAAGCCAAATTTTTCTGCCATTTTCATTAGCCTTAGAGCTTTTCGATAGCCCTCGGGTCTAGTCATTCCAAAATTATGATAGATTTTTTCTTTTGTGGATCGACCTTTTTGTTGGCCAAGAAACATAAATGTTAGATCGTCTATTTTTGCAATTCCGCCTATTAATGAGTGGTCATTTGCATAGGCTCGGTCTCCACACAGCTCAGTAAACTCATCAAAAATGTTCTCAATATAGTCTAAGGTATATAATCTTTGTGGGTGCCTAGCTAATTGCGAGATTTGCCAATCCGTAAGTGATGAAAAAATTTTCTTTGTTAAGAGCTCGCTTTTAGTTTTCAGAGACTCCATCTCTTTTGCAATATCTGCGTCATCTTTGATACTTTCAAGGGCATCAATTTTTTCTTCAAGTTCTGCAATTGGTTGTTCAAAGTCTAAGTAGTTTAAGTTCATTTAATGCACTAATAGCGGTAAGAAATTTAATGATAATTATAGCAGATGCAATGTTTATAATCTTGCAATGGATTTGCTTACCATACTTTCTCTGATGATTGCTACTTTCGTTTATGCAATTTCACCTGGCCCTGGTTTATTTGCAGTGTTGGCGATTTCTACTCGATTTGGACCAATCCCTGCAATTTGGGTTTCCATAGGCCACACAGTTGGTGATATTATCTATGTAGCTCTTGCAATGCTAGCTCTCAATGCATTAGCTGAATTGATTAATGAGAGTATGCTCTATGTTAAGATTCTTGGGGCATCATATTTAATATTTATTGGGTATCAACAATTTCGTTCAAAAGGAATTAGTTTTGAACCTTCAAGTAAAAAGAGCTCAGTCATAAAGCTTTTAATAGCTGGGTTTGTTGTTGGAGTGACTAATCCAAAAACAATTATCTTCTACCTATCCTTCCTTCCAATTTTTATAGACTTAAATAATCTGACTCTAAATACTGAAGTTCAAGTGATAGTAGCAATTGGCCTAACTGTTTTTTTTGTTTTAAGTTTGGCAAATATTTTAGGTGTTAGACTTAGAAGCTATATTGAAAATCCAGATAGCATCAGGAGGATAAATCAAGTGACTGGCGTAACTATGATTCTTGTTGGTGTTTTTGTCGCACTTTATTAAATAAAAAAGGATGTAGATGTTCCAATCTGAAAAATCAATGACGCTGATTATGCTCCTTGTTCCATTGGTATGGGCATTGTCAGGAGTTTCAGCAAAATACCTATCTTTCTATATCAGTGAGGACGAGGTCGTCGTATATAGATTTTTTCTATCAGCGCTTTCAACCTTCCCCTTACTTTTATGGATGAAAATTCCTATAAAAATTAGTTTAAAAAACTTCGTTATTTGCATTCTTTTGGCTTTTTTTCTAATCGGAAACTATAGAACCTACTTCATGGGAATGCAAAGGGGTGCGGTCGGTTTAGGAGCGGCACTAGTAACCGTTTTAATTCCAATTTTTGTTTATGTTATGATGATTTTTTCCAAAAAATCAAAACCTATTTTGAAGGATTGGGTCGCACTGACAATTGGAGCAATAGGTGTCGCTTTAATGCTTAATCTGGAACAAATGAATCTTGATAAGCTTGTAAGTGGAGGTAATATTTATTTTGTATTGGCTGCTCTTACCTATGCAATGTTCACTGTAGCTGCCTCTTACATGAGAAATATTCATGTTTTGACTATTAACTTCTATGTCTGTCTTTTAGGTTTTTTTATAGATTGGAATATAGCTTTTGATAGTAATTATCTATATAAATTGGGAGGGATGGATTATATCTTTTGGATAAATATTCTTTTTGTTTCAGTAATTGCAGGTACCGCAATCACAGCGCTTTACTATACGGGTTTAAGGATTATTGGTTCTAAAAAGAGCTCAGCTTTTAGTATATTAACTCCATTCTTTGCAATCGCATTGGGTGCAATTTTCTTTGAAGAAATGATTACTCTAAAAAATGCTATTGGGATTTTAATGGCCGTTTCGGCTCTCGCAGTCCTTAACGACTTGAAGATAAAAAATATGATTCCTTTTCGATAATTATTAGAAGCAATAAATTATGGAAATAAATGTCTTTTTAGTCCTTGGCTTTACTCTTTTCATTTTTGCAGTGACCCCAGGTCCTGGGACTTTAGCACTTCTCTCTATTTCTACTTCAAGAGGCCTTGCCTCAGCTATATTCTTTTCGCTCGGAATGACGCTTGGTGATTTATCTTATTTAACTATCGTCATTTTTTCTTTAAATGCGCTTGCTGATTTGATTACACCCGTTACAAATGCGGTCCAATATTTTGGTGCATGCTATCTATTTTATTTAGGTTACTCTCAGTGGAGAGCTGGAAAATTTAGTATGGACAATGACATTTCTGCCCAATCTCATTTGAAAGAACTGCTGATGGGTTTCCTTTTGGCTGGAACTAATCCAAAGGTAATGATTTTCTACTTATCAGTCCTTCCCTCTCTTATTGATCTCAATCAGGTCAGTTTATCTTATGGACTAAAGATCATAGCTACTGTTGCTATTTCACTATTGTTTGGTTTATTATTTATTGGTATTCTTGGAAAAAAATTAAGGCAACTAATAAGTAGTGAAAAAATGGCCTTGAGAGTAAACAGGATTTTTGGAGTAATAATGATTGGTGTTGGGTTTAGTCTTTTTTACTTCTAGGTTATTACTTATTGACTATCCGTTTCTATATCGCGAGATAATAAATCAGTCATAATTGCAGTTCTCATTTCATCAGAATAATCAAACCAATCAAAAATTTCATTCATGTGACGTTTGCAACCAACACAGAAGTTGTTTTTATTGTATTTACAAATACTAACACAAGGGCTTTTGATTTGTTTTAGTCTAGCTTGTTCACTCATAACTTATTTTTTTGAAAAGCATTTTAGTACAGTTATCATTTACGAGCGAAGTTTTTCATTATCGTTGTCGTATGCAGCATTCATAGAGACGTGACATTTTCGACTTCCGAGAGATGTTTCAACTCTGAGCACCTTTCCTTCATTGCAGTGACTCGGATTGAGATAGGCAAAAGCGACACTATGGCCAACTCTATAGCCATAAGCGCCACTGGTAATGATTCCGGATAGCTCATCACCATCAAAGACTGCCTCATTTCCAAAACACTCGGCTGGAATCTCATCATCAAAGATCAGATAGGCTAGCTGAGTTTCAACCCCTTTTGATTGGCGTTCTTTGATATTATCAGAGCCAATAAAATTACGACTTAGGTCTAAGAACCTATCCATACCTGATTCTAGAGCCGAAATCTCTTCAGTAAACTCAGCGCCATATGCTCTGTACATTTTCTCAAGTCTCATGCTGTTAAAAGCTTGACCACCAAAATCTCTTAAGCCAAAGGGAGATCCCATTTCACATAAAGATTCATAGATTGAGATTAACTGCCAGCTTGGCATATGGAGCTCCCAACCTAACTCTCCAGCATAAGAAACTCGCATTGCAAAAACTTCTGCTGAGTCGATTTTAATGGTTTTACAGCTTAGCCAGGAAAACCCAGTATTGCTGAGATCTTCTTGGGTGCATTGGCTTAAAATATTTCTCGCATCAGGTCCAGTCAATAAAAGCCCACCCCATTCCTCAGTTAAGTTTTCAATCGTTACATCAAGTTCACCAACGTGCCATTCAAGCCATTGATAATCTTTGACTTCAGATCCAATGGCACCCATCAAAAGAAATTCTTCTTTACTAATACGACTTATAGTTTGCTCTGATCTTATGCCGCCTTTTGGAGCATGAAAAAGGGTTAAGCCAATTCTTCCATCTTTCGTGGGAAGTTTATTACAAGATAATTTGTCAAGAAAATCAAAGGCATCTTTACCAGTGATTTTAAATTTTGCTGTGCCACTGATATCGGTAATACCACAAGAGTCTTGAACTGCCTTGCATTCCTCTTTGATGGCTTCATGCGCTTCTGTATGTGCCCAAGATAATGTCTCACCTCTGATCTCATCTGTTGTATACCAAGATGGTTTTTCAAAGCCTGTATTTACTGTATGAATTGCACCTTTTTGAGCTAATACTGTGTGAAGAGGGCTCACCCTGATAGGTCTTCCATGTGGGCGATTTTCATTAGGCGCTGCATAGGCATACATACGTTCATAAGACTCAATTGCGCGTGTTGTGCAATATTTTTTGTCAGCCCATGTGTCGAATCGACGACTATCAAGCGAGGCCATATTGAGCTCAGTTTGACCATGCACCATCCACTGCGCTAAATATTTTCCTATCCCACCTTGAGCAATACCAATACTTGCGCCGCAAAGATTCCAAAAGTTCTTAAGACCTTTTGCAGGTCCAACAAGAAGATTGTCATCAGGTGTGTGAGTAATGAGACCATTAATTACTGTGCTAATACCAACCTCCTTAAAGAGAGGAAAAATATCCATACATCTTTCCAGCCAAGGCATGAGTCTCTCAAGGTCTCCCTCAAAGAGTTCACGATCAAATGACCAGTCAATACCATCTAGAGCCCAAGGCTTAGAGCCTCTAGTTTCGTAAGGGCCAATTAAGAAGCCACCTCCTTCTTGCCTAATATACGAGGCGGCAATTGAGTCTCGAGTCACCGGGAGTTCTTTGGAGAGTGCTGCAATTTCTGGATGGCTGTCAGTAATCAAATACTGATGCTGAAGGTTTACTAAAGGCACATAGGATCCAACCATTGCTCCCACTTGAGGAGAAAAACAACCGCCAGCATTCACTACATGCTGAGCAATAATGCTGCCTTGTTCAGTTATCACCTCATATTCACCTGATGGAAGAATATTAATATCAGTTACTCGGTTAAAGTTGCTCACTTCTGCGCCAGCTTTCTTAGCAAGCTGAGCTAGTTGTGTAACGACAGTTGTTGGATCAACATGACCATCATTGGGCGTATATAAAATGTTTCTTGCCTTCGTAAAATCCATCATTGGATTGATGACTGAAGCTTCTTCTTTTGAAACAAAATGCATTTCACAGCCTACATGATTTGCTCGACTTAAGATATTAGTAAACCACTGCTCTTCAACTTCAGTGTAGCCAACCCTTAGGGAGCCAGTCCTATGAAAAGATGACGGAAGACCTGTCTTTTTAGGGAGGATTTCGTCATACAGTTTGATTGTGTACTCATGAATGTTTGATAATGTATGATTGCCATTAAAGTTAGGACAAAGCCCAGCTGCATGCCATGTTGAGCCACTAGTGAGCTCACCCTTTTCGATTAGAACAACATCAGTCCAGCCTTCAAGTCCAAGATGATACATTAGATTTACACCTAATGAACCTCCACCAATTATGACTACTTGAGCATGTGATTTCATAATACTATCCTTGTCTAAAGTGGCTTACGACCAATGTTGCTTCTACTTAATTTAATATTGAATTTCTTACGTATTTTTTGATCAACATCATCACTGATATGACTTGGAAAATATTCAGATAAAATTTCATTCTTTTGTTGGATTGCTTTTTCTAAAATAACAGGCTTACCCATATCAGCCCAATCATTTGGACTATCTCTATCACTCAACTCGGGATAGATGTACTCACTTTGCATTACATCAATTGTTTGTTCTGAACCGAGATAATGAGCTTTGTCATTTAGGCAAACATCTTTAATAGTTTCAAAACAAAGAGACTCTTCACTGTCATCACTAAAACCTTTAGTCATTCTCATTGAGGCTCCAAGTAAATCATTATCTAATAGTAAGCTTTCTGGACAAGTTCCAAGAAGACTTGCATACATGCCGGCAGATTCATAAACGATATTAGCTCCAGCAATAGCAGTAACAGCATGAGTTGAAGCTCTTTCAGATCCAGCTTGAAAGTCAGGGAATTTTGAGTCAGTCATTCCAGCTGGTGTTCCAGTAGGTAGATTAAAGTGGTTTCCCATTTGAGCACAAGCAGCTGAAATCAATCCTTGCTCAGGAGAGCCCCCACACATGGCACCAGTTCTTAGGTCTGATACAAATGGCCATGTACCAAGAATAGCTGGAGCGCCTGGTTTAATAGCATTTACATAAACTAACCCACCAAGACACTCAGCCCAAGCTTGAGACACTACTCCTGGAAGTAATGGCGGAGCTGTAGCACCCGCCTGGCCAGCAGATAATAGTAATATAGGCATACCACCTTCAACCCCGACACGAACACACTCCAATGACTCTTCTGCAAATTTCATTGGTGGGACTACATGACAATTGCTCATACTGATAAAAGGCCTTTCTCTCCACTTTTCCTCACTACCAGCAATAATATGAAGCATTTCAAGAGCATCAGTTACATGTTTAGACTCTGTAAAGCTAACACCAGCATGCTTTTCAGTTCCCATTGCAACACAATACACTGAATTTTGGTCCATCTCACGTGGACTGGCAATATCTCTAAGAACACACGTGCGCTGAAACATATGAATATGCTCGCACTTGTCAGCTATTCTTGCCATGTCGTATAAGTCCTGACTCTCTGACTCTCTATATTCGTTATTTTCAGGATCTGCAATAAGTACAGCTGCACCAGCAGTTGAAAAGTGGACCCTTGAACCACTGAGATCTAAATCATGTTTTGGTGATTGGCCAAAAAGCGTTAGATTTCTTTGAGAAAGATTGATTGCCTTATCAACAATTTCTTTAGACATTCTCAGCCTTCCATCATCTCCAAGAGTTGCTCCAAAAGCGACACAGGTTTCTATGCAATGAGGTGTCGCATCACCAAATCCAACCTCCTCAAGAATCCTATAAATATTAGCTTCAATGTCACAAACCTGTTTATCACTTAGGGGCTTATATCTGCCTCCTGTCTCGCCTGCATTGACAGGCTTTTCTTCTTCTTTTAGTGGTGCATTTCTTAGAGCAATTCGAGCCTCTCTGCCGCCTGATTTTCGTCTAGTCATGATCGTAGATTCAGTTTGTGCAATGACAACATTTTGATACGAATTATAAGTACTGTCAACTATTTTTTTATAGCTAAATTTTAGAGAAAATCTATAATGAAATTTAGAGAGAAATTAGATAAAAATTAATTATCTTTTCATCCATCAAAATTGTGAGAAGTGCAAGAATATTTTGATAGAAAAATTATAACATATGTTCTATTTTTGAAAAAATAGAAAAATACAAATTCATATATATAAATTGATGTATACTAAATTTCTTGGAGCAAATCATGCTTCAAGATTGATGTCAATTTTGATATTCATTTATATATATAAATAGGAGAAAAACATTATGTTTAATATCTACAAAAACACTGCAAAAGTTTTTTTAGCAGTGTCTGTTCTTTTTGGAGCAACAATGTTTGGCAGTTCTGCCGCAGTTGCATCTGGAGAGAAATTTGTACTAATCAGCCATGCGCCAGACTCTGATTCATGGTGGAATACAATTAAAAATGCAATAGGAATTGCAGGTGAGCAAATGGGAGTCGATGTAGATTATCGTAACCCAACTACAGGAGACCTTGCTGATATGGCTCGCATTGTTGAGCAAGCTGCTGCAAGTAATCCAGACGGAATTATTGTAACGATTGCTGATTATGATGTCCTAAAAGGTCCAATTACTTCAGCTATTGCCAAAGGAATTCCAGTTGTAACAATTAACTCAGGTACGCGTGAGCAGTCTGAAATGCTAGGAGCATTAGCACACATTGGTCAGCCTGAGTACGATGCTGGCTTTGGAGCTGGTAAGAGAGCAAAAGCTGCTGGAGCAACAAAGTTTTTATGTGTTAATCACTTTTTTACCAATCCAGTTTCAGTTGATCGTTGCCAAGGATATGCAGACGCACTTGGTGTTGATTTAGGTGATCAAATGATTGACTCAGGTCAAGATCCAACTGAAATTAAAAATAAAGTTATGGCTCACCTTAGGTCACATCCTGATACAGACGCCATTCTTACTTTAGGTCCAACTTCTGCCCACCCAACTCTATCAGCTCTTGATGATATGGGACGCTCAGGAGATATGTACTTTGGAACTTTTGACCTTTCAGGTGAAATTGCTGCTGCTGTAAAGTCAGGTGTAATTTCATTTGCAATTGATCAGCAACCGTACCTTCAAGGCTACTTGCCGGTCGTTTTCTTGACTAACATGTCAAGATATGGTGTATGGCCTTCTGGCGCAATTAACTCTGGCCCTGGATTTATCACTAAGAGTAATATTAGCTTAGTTGAGCAATATGCAGGCGTTTACCGTTAAAAGTTAGTTGATCTCAATAATGCTACTCACTATAGAAACAATAAGTGAGTAGCATTTTTTTAAATTAGATATAAATTCAGTGGATTAAATCATGTCAGATGATGTAAAGAATAATTCAAGTCTTCGAACTAATTTTAGAACTGTTATGTTAAGGCCAGATCTTGGTGCAATAGTTGGAGTTATATTAGTATTCCTTTTCTTTTTTTTAGTGGCTCGCGACACAGGAATGTTTTCCTTAGAGGGCTCAATGAACTGGGGAATAGTCTCGTCTCAATTTATAATCATTGCAGTAGGCGCCTGTCTATTGATGATTGCAGGAGAATTTGATCTATCTGTTGGATCTATGATCGGTTTTGCTGGGATAGTTATTGCTGTTACCTCAGTAGTGTGGGGTTGGCCTGTTTGGCTTAGCATAATTTCAGCATTTGCCATATCAATGGCTATAGGAGCATTGATAGGCTACATTACTATTAGTACAAATCTACCTTCTTTTATTGTGAGTTTAGCCTTTCTGTATATCTTGAGAGGACTTACTATTTTTATTGCAATAATAAGTACAAAAAAAACAATCATAGGTGGTGTAACTGAGGTAGCTCAGGATGATTGGTTGGCGCCAATTTTTGGTGGAGAGATATTCACTGGCGTATTTCAATGGCTTGCTGAACAAGGCATGATTCAAACATTTGTTGCAGGAACAAAAGCTGGACAGCCTGTTGTTTCTGGAATACCAATGATGATGGTGTGGGCTTTAGGATTAATTGTTTTTGCTCATTTTCTATTAACAAAAACTCGTTTTGGAAATTGGATTTATGCTTCTGGTGGAGACGCACAAGCAGCAAAACACATTGGAGTTCCAGTGAACAGAGTTAAGATACTAATGTTTGTATTTACAGCTTTTTGTGCAACCGTTTTCGCTACTACACAGGTTATCGAATTCGGCTCAGCTTCTGCAGATAGAGGAGTCCTCAAAGAGTTTGAAGCAATTATTTCAGTAGTTATTGGGGGGGCTTTGCTAACTGGAGGGTATGGGTCAGTTATTGGGGCCGCACTTGGTGCTGTGATATTTGGAGTAGTTCAACAAGGTTTATTCTTTATTGGTGTAGAAAGCTCCTTATTTAGAGTTTTTCTAGGTGTGCTTCTTTTACTAGCTGTAATACTTAATACCCATGTTCGTAAGTTAATAACGGGAGCAAAATAATGAGTAGTTCACCTCTCATGGAACTTAAGGATATTCATAAAAGCTTCGGAAATGTTGATGCTCTCAAGGGAGTTTCTATTTCTATAAATGCTGGGGAATGTCATTGTTTACTCGGCGACAATGGAGCTGGTAAATCAACTTTTATTAAAATTATGTCTGGTGTTCATCAGCCAACAAAAGGCAAGATTAATATCAATGGGAAAGAAATAGAAATCAACAATCCGCGTGAAGCTATTGATGTTGGGATTGCAACAGTTTATCAAGATTTAGCATTAATTCCTTTGATGTCAGTCTCACGTAATTTTTGGCTTGGCAGGGAGTTAACAAAAAAAGTTGGACCGGTCACACTCATGGATTTTGAAAAATGTGATTCAATTTTGATGTCTGAAATGGATAAGATTGGAATCAAATTAAGAGATCCTAGCCAATCAATAGGTACTTTATCAGGAGGCGAAAGACAAACTGTAGCAATTGCCCGAGCTGTATTTTTTGGAGCTAAGATTTTGATATTGGATGAACCAACATCAGCTTTAGGGGTATATCAGACCTCAAATGTATTAAAAACGATTGAAAGAGTCCGAGAAAAAGGCGTTGCTGTTGTATTTATTTCTCATAATGTCTCTCACGCCCTAGCTGTTGGGGATAAGTTTACAGTCCTATCTAGAGGCGAAACTCTTGGAACTGCAAAAGCTGGTGAGATTGATTTTCAAGAATTACAACTCCTGATGTCTGGCAATAAAGAATTGTCAGAATTAAAAAAATAGGAATGAGTCATGAATATATGTTTAATTGGAGCTGGTAGAATTGGAATTGTTCATGCAATTGCTATTTCTAGTGAAAAAAATACAATTCTTCATTCTGTAGTAGATGTTAACCAACCAGCAGCTGAGGACTTGGCAAAAAAATATAGTGCCCAAGTTTTAACTATTGATGAAGCTTTTAGCAATGAAGACATTGATGCTTACATTATTGCTAGCAGTACCGCAACTCATGCTGATTTAATAGAAAAGTGTTCTGAAGTGGGTAAGCCAGTTTTTTGTGAAAAACCAATAGATCTTAGTCTTAAAAGAGCAGAATCTTGTGCTAAATTGGTAGAGCAAAGTGGTATTGTCTGCATGCTTGGGTTTAATAGACGATTTGATCCTAATATGGCAAACTTAAAGAGTAAAGTGGATTCAAATGTAATTGGCTCTATTCAATCTTTGGTGATCACCTCTCATGATCCTGCGCCACCTTCAATGGATTATATTCAAAGTTCTGGTGGACTATTTCACGACATGATGATCCATGATTTTGATATGGCCTGTTGGATTTTAGGCGATACACCGGATAGCATCTATGTATCAGCAACTGCTAATAATGAAGATATCAAAAAGGCGAGAGATGTAGATACTGCCAGTGTCATCATGAATATGAAAAAAGGGGCAATCGTTACTATTCTTAATGGTCGACAAGCTTCCTTTGGTTATGATCAAAGGATTGAGGCTTTTGGTGAGAAAGGCATGCTTCAGGTTAAAAATGAGTTAGAAGATAAAGTGGTTCTGAGTAATGCCGATGGCATTAATCAAGCAAAAGCTAAGCATTTTTTTCTAGAGCGATATGAAAAGGCATACCATAATGAGCTGCTTCATTTTATGGAGTCCTATCATTTAGGCATTAAGCCAAGTGTGGATATTTCAGATGGTGTTCTTGCTTTAAAAATTGCAGAAGCTGCATCAAAATCTCTTAAATCTGGTTTTCCAGAAAATTTATAGTTCTCAATTGAATGAGCCCCACTAATATTAATGAATTAAATAATTTGCTGCAAGAAAGTTATCCTTCCTTGAGTAAGAAAATGAAGTTAATTGCTTTTTATATCATAGATCAGCCACAAAACCTAGCGATTAATACGCTTGCAGTAATTGCTACAGATATAGGTGTTTATCCATCTACATTGGTTCGTTTTGCTAAACACTTTGGTTTTAGTGGTTTTGCAGAGATACAAGCTTTATTTAAAGTAAGGATTTCAGAGAGTGCAATTAACTATAAGCAGCGGATTACCGATGTAAAAAATATCACTGAAAGTGACACTGCTACGGACTCTTCCAACATCTTTTATGATATTACAAAACGAAATGTTGCTGCAACTCAACTGCTTGCTGAAAATACTGATATTGATTTAATAGAAGATTCAGTTTTGGCACTATGTGAGGCAAGTGAAGTTATATTATGTGGCACAAATAGAGCACAACCAGTAGCCAATTATTTCTACTATATGTTGAATAATCTTGGTATAAGGTGCCGAATCACTAATGATACAAATGAAGTAGAAAACTTATCAAATTGGCTTGATGAAAAAACAGTATTTATTGCTATAACTTATAATCCATACAATGAAAATACTACTCAAGCCGTAAAGACTGCTAAGAAAGCTAACTCAAAGGTAATTCTTTTAACTGATACTGAGCTAAATCCAATAGCCCATCTTGCAGATTTTTTATTTAGTATTCATGAAGCTGAAATTCATACATTTAGGTCCTTGGGGGCAACGATGTGTTTAGTTCAAGCAATATGTATTTCAATTGGTTATCATCAACAAGGAAATTAAATGTCATTATTAAGTCGACCAAAAAATAGTAAAGGTAGTTGTTATCAGAAAATTACACCTCAATCTGCAAATTGGGATTTTGTAGGTTTTGAAGCTCATGATCTCAAAGAAAATGAGACGCTAGATTGGAAAGATGAATTAAATGAATGTTGCCTGGTAATTTTATCTGGAATGGCCAATATAAGCGTTGATGAGCATGAGTTTAATAATGTTGGAGAGAGAATGAGTGTGTTTGATGATATCAATCCTCATGCTTTATATGCTCCAAATAAAAGCAAAATAAAAGTTACTGCTCTAACTAAATTGGAGTTAGCCATTGCAATTGCTCCAGGATTTGGTAATTTTCCAGCGAGACATATTAGGCCTGATGAAATGTCTAGCGAGGTAAGAGGCGAAGGGAGTAATGAGAGATTTATTTGCAATATACTCCCAGAGCAAGACAAGGCTGATAGTCTCCTTGTTGTTGAGGTTAAAACGCCTTCAGGTAATTGGTCTAGCTACCCTCCTCACAAGCATGATTCAGACAATATCCCAGTTGAGACCTATTTAGAAGAAACATACTATCATCGAATTAATCCTCCTCAAGGGTTTACTTTTCAGAGAGTTTATACCGATGATTTATCGATCGATGAGACAATGGCCGTTGAAGATAAGTGTGTTGTTCTTGTTCCAAAAGGATATCATCCAGTTGGTGTTCCCCATGGATATGATTCCTATTATTTAAATGTAATGGCTGGACCAAAAAGACAATGGATATTTAATAATGATCCTAAACATGAGTGGATGCTAGAGCAATAATGAAGTCAATTGATATTATTTGTTTAGGCAGGGCAGCTGTAGATTTTTATGGTCAACAGATTGGATCTAGTCTAGAAAATATGGGTAGTTTCAATAAATATTTGGGCGGATCGTCTGCAAATATTGCTTATGGCTGTTCTAAACTGGGTCTGAATTCAGCAATGCTGACTCGTGTTGGAAATGAGCATATGGGCCGTTTTGTTCGGAACGAGTTAGAAAGTGTTGGGGTAGATACTTCTCATGTCATTACTGATAAAGAGAGATTAACTGGTTTAGTTGTTTTAGGCATTCAGGATAAAGAAACCTTCCCACTTATTTTCTATCGCAAAGATTGTGCAGATATGGCAATCAGTGAAAATGATTTCACTCAAGAATTTATCGCCAGCAGCAGTTCTTTGCTTATCACTGGAACACATTTTTCTTCAGATAACACTTATCAAACGAGTATGAAGGCAATTGAATATGCGAAAGCCTCTGATACTCAAGTTATTTTTGATATTGATTATCGTCCTGTGCTTTGGGGTTTAACTGAGCTGGGCGATGGAGAATCTCGATTTGTTGCAAGCAATGATGTTAGTCAGCACTTGCAAACAATACTTCCATACTGTGATGTTATTGTTGGAACTGAAGAAGAGATACATATCGCCGGTGGAAGTGAAGATACGGTTTCTGCACTGGTTAAAATTAGAGAGCTGAGTGATTCAATTATTGTTTTAAAACTGGGCCCATTGGGATGCACTGTTATTACAAATGAAATTCCAGAGAGTGCAGATGACTTCAAAGTAATACGGGGCAATCAAGTAGATATTCTGAATGTTTTGGGTGCTGGTGATGCATTTATGTCAGGTTTTCTTCGAGGTTACTTAAGAGGGGAAAGCCTTGAAAAAAGTGCCCAATATGCAAACGCTTCAGGGGCATTAGTAGTATCACGTCATGGGTGTGCGCCTGCAATTCCTGGCGAGGAAGAATTACTCTACTACCTAGAAAATGCTGCCAAAATACCTAATCCAAGCACAGACTTAACGTTAAATCATCTTCATAGAGTTAGCTTTAGAAGTAAAGAAGAGCCTGAGATTTTTGGTTTCGCTTTTGATCATCGTAAACAGCTATTAGATCTTGCTAATAAGCATGGAGTGGATTCTAAACAAATCAATAAGTTAAAAAACCTATTCATTAAGTCGACTCAAAAAGTTATTGATAAATTCAATATTCCAGAAAAAAATATTGGTGTATTAATTGACGATACTTACGGGGAGGATGCGCTAAATTCAATTGCTGAAAAGTCATGGTGGATTGGAAGACCTGTAGAGCTTCCAAGTTCAAGACCTCTTAAGTTTGAGGGACATCAATCTATTGGTTCAAAAATACAATCTTGGCCTCTAACACATATTGTAAAGTGCTTATTTTTCTATCATCCTGATGATTCTGAAGAACTAAAAAATAAACAAGAACAAAAAATTAAGGAACTCTATTTTGCTTGTCTTCAAAGTGGCCATCAACTTTTGCTTGAAGTTATTCCGCCTTCAGAGTTTGAAAATGATGAGAGTACTATTCTAAAAATCTTACAAAAATTTTATGATTTAGAAATAAAACCCGACTGGTGGAAACTTCCAGCAATGAATGAGAATTCATGGAAGCAAGTTAGTACTATCATTAATACGAGTGATTCACACTGTCAAGGTGTATTATTATTAGGACTTTCTGCGCCTATCGACATTGTTAAAAAGTCATTTGATGTGGCAGCAAAGTATACTATTTGTAAGGGTTTTACGGTAGGTAGAACCATTTTTTATGATCCAGCTGAACTATGGATGCAAAATAAAATAACTGATGAAGAGCTAGTTGATTCTGTATCAATGAATTACATTGATTTGATTAAAGCTTGGAAAAAAAATAGGGAGGAGATCCAGCAATGAAAACTATAAGATTAACAATGACTCAGGCAATAGTTAGATATTTATCATCCCAATTCATTGAAACTGATAAAGGAGTGCAGCCAATATTTGCTGGAGTTTTTGCTATTTTTGGTCATGGAAATGTTGCTGGTATAGGTCAGGCCTTAACCGAATGTCAGGATCAACTGCCAACCTATCGTGGTCATAGTGAGCAAGGCATGGTCCACTCAGCAATCGCATATGCAAAAGCTAATAATCGTCAAAGAATGATGGCATGCACCAGTTCAATAGGCCCTGGAGCTACCAATATGTTAACAGCGGCTGCATTAGCGCACGTAAATCGCTTACCTGTTTTGTTATTACCTGGTGATTACTTTGCGAGTAGAACACCAGATCCAGTACTACAACAATTAGAGGATTTTTCTGATCCAACAGTTAGTGTTAATGACTGCTTTAAACCTGTAAGCAGGTATTTTGACCGTATTATGAGACCAGAACAAATTATTAATAGTTTACCTGTAGCAATGCAAACACTCTTGGATCCAGAAAATTGTGGACCAGTAACAATTTCATTACCTCAAGATGTTCAGGCTGAAGCATTCGATTATCCTGAGGAATTTTTTAAACAACGAGTACATACTATTCGGAAGATTAAGATTGATGAAGATGAGTTAGTTCAAGCAGTTAGAATTTTAAAAAATTCAAAAAAACCTTTGATTATTGCTGGTGGCGGTGTTCATTACGCTAGTGCATGTAACACACTTCAAGAATTTTCAAAAAAATATAAAATTCCTGTTGCGGAAACCTCTGCTGGAAAAGGAGCGCTTGCATGGAACCATCCTGGCTATGTTGGAGCTATAGGAGTTACAGGGTCTAATGCAGCTAATAACCTAGCAAGACAAGCCGATACAGTTTTAGCAATTGGAACAAGGCTAAATGATTTTATTTCAGGATCAAGAGCGTTATTTTCTGATAAAAAACTCGTTCAATTAAATGTAGCAAGGTTTGACGCAATTAAACATAATGCATATGCTTTATGGGGTGATGCAAAGCTAGGAATAGATAAACTTGATGAGCAGCTCGATAATTGGAAAGCATCAAATGATTGGTTTCAAGAGTCAGAAATAGAAGCTTCAAATTGGAATGACTATTACGAAAAAATAACTTCTATAAATAATCCCTCTGATAAGGCGGATGATTTACCTACAGATGCTCAGGTACTTGGAGAGGTAAAGAGAAATGGAGAGGCAAGTGATATTGTAGTTTGTGCAGCAGGAAGTTTACCGGGTGAACTTCATAAGCTTTGGAGGACGGAACAAATAGGAGGATACCACTCTGAATATGGTTTTTCATGCATGGGCTATGAGATCGCAGGTGGGCTGGGTGTTAAGATAGCACAGCCAGAAAGAGAGGTCATAGTCCTTGTTGGAGATGGGTCATATCTGATGCTCAATTCAGAATTAGCTACAAGCGTCATGTTAGGTAAAAAAATTATTGCAGTGGTTCTTGATAATAGAGGTTTTTCATGCATTAACCGTCTTCAAAATGCAACAGGTAATCGTTCTTTTAATAATTTACTAAAAGACTGCAACACTGCAGATGATGGTCATCCGGAAATTAATTTTGCATTGCATGCAAAATCTCTTGGAGCTAACTCAGAGCATGTTGAAAATATTACTGAATTAGCTTCAGCTCTAAAAAGGGCAAGGGCGTCATCAAAGTCCTATGTGATAAGCATTGTAA
Organism: uncultured Gammaproteobacteria bacterium; assembly: GCA_902556205.1. Classification (GTDB taxonomy): domain Bacteria; phylum Pseudomonadota; class Gammaproteobacteria; order PS1; family Pseudothioglobaceae; genus Pseudothioglobus. The sequence continues at coordinate 273,390 of CACDVH010000001.1, forward strand.
CTGACTCTCATAAAATAAGCCCTGAGGGAGGCTGCTGGTGGGAGGTTGCTGTGCCTCAGGTTTCCTCAAATGAAAAGAGTGATGAAGTTCTTAGTGCCTATAAGAAGTCGAAAACTAATCAGCCTTATTAGAAATGAAAGCAAAATCTCCCACATCAAATCAAGTGTATTTTAGTGAGTCAGATATTGATTATGATGAGCTAAAAAATATTTGTTCTGAGGAGACTTTAAAAGACAACTATCCTCTATCAGATTCAATTTCAAATAATGTTGTCATATATGATGCAAAAGACTTTGTCTCTTTTGTTGGCAATATTGAACAAGAAATGAAACTGAAAACTGAAATGCACCATGTTTTAGAAAATGGACCAGGTGTATTTGTAATTCGAAATCTTTACAGTGAAGATGTAATAGATCAGAGTAATGCCATTTTTGAAAAGATTGTTGAAAAAGAAAGCAGTTCTAGTAACGACCACTTTGCCTCGGGAACCAATACCAGAATCTGGAATAGCTTTCAAAAGGTTGCCTTGGAAAACGCAGATGCCTTTATCAATTACTATTCAAATGATTTAGTAAAGATAATTGCCGAGTCATGGTGTGGACCTAATTCTCAAATGACAGCTCAGGTAAATATTGTTAGGCCAGGTGGGGAAATGCAAAAACCACATCGAGACTATCATTTAGGATTTCAAGAAAATGAAGTTGTTGAAAAATTTCCAATCTCAGTGCATCGACTTTCAAACTATCTTACTTTGCAGGGTGGTGTTGCTCATACTGATATGCCTTTAGAAAGTGGACCTACTATTGTATTGCCTTATTCACAACAATATGATTTGGGCTACTTGACATGGAGAGATTCAGAGTTTGGTGAGTTTTTTAATCAATACTCAGTTCAAAATTCAATGTCTAAGGGAGATGGAATTTTTTTTAATCCTGCAATATTTCATGCAGCAGGGTCAAATACTACAAATGATTTTCACAGAATAGGTAATCTTCTTCAAATCTCATCTGCCTTTGGAAAGACAATGGAGCATATAGATTATATTAAAATTATTTCTCATATCTATCCTTATCTATTAAATCATAAAACCCTCTCAGAGAGACTCATTGAAAATGTTCTTATTTGTGCAACAGATGGGTATGCTTTTCCGACTAACTTAGATTCTGATAAAAATTCTGATTCCAAACTTCAGAGCATGAGTATGTTTGAGCTAACAAAGCAATCTCTATTAGATTCAGTGAGTTCAAAAAAATTTAATTCTAAGCTTTTGGAGCACCAGCAGGTTAGACTTGCTGGATAACTATTACTAATAATTTGGAGAAATTAAATGGGTGTGAAAATTGGTGTTAGTCCAATATCATGGACTAATGATGATATGCCAGAACTGGGTCGTGACACTACTGTTGAGCAATGCCTGCAAGAGGGAAGACAAGCTGGATATCGAGGATTCGAGTTAGGGGGGAAATGGCCACGGGATGTTTCAGTACTAGAGCCCTTATTCAATAAGCATGGCATGGATGTTGTTTCAAGTTGGTTTTGTGGAGGCTTGCTTAAGGATACTATTGAGGGAGAAATCGAAAGAATTACTCCACACATGCAACTTTTGAAAGAGCTCGGGACAGATGTCATTGTCTATTGTGAAATGGATTCTTGTGTTCATGGGGATATTGATTCACCACTATCTAAACGACCCATTCTTAATGATGATCAATGGAAAGAATGGACAGAGAAGTTAGATCAGTTAGCAAAATACACCTTGTCTCATGGAATGAAACTTGCCTATCACCATCATATGGGCACGGTCGTTCAAGTTGAAGAAGAGGTAGATAAATTAATGGCAATGACCAGTCATGATCTAGGTTTAGTATTTGATACGGGGCATTTCATATATGCAGGAGCTGATCCTTTAAATGTATATAAAAAACATAGTGATAGAGTTTTACATATTCATTGTAAAGACGTTAGGACAGATGTATTAAATGGAGCGCTTGAGTCAGATTCAAGCTTTTTGAATGCAGTATTAAATGGAGTTTATACAGTGCCAGGAGATGGAATGTTTGATTTTCCTGAGCTCTTTAAAATGGTGAGTAAGAATAACTTTAAAGGATGGATTGTAGTTGAAGCGGAGCAAGATCCAGCCAAAGCGCATCCATTAACTTATGTAACTTTGGGATATAAAAATATTAAAAGTTACTGTAATAAATTTGGAATTGAAATAGAGGAAAGACAATGAAAACAATTGGTGTAGGAGTTATAGGGACAGCTTTTATGGGTAAGGCGCATTCAATTGCATATGCTGCTGCAGGAAGTGTTTTTGGTGATGGGTTAAGGCCACAGCTTGAAATGATCTGTGACTACAACCCTGATAGAGCTGAGGTTATGAGAAAAGAGATGGGTTTCTCAAGATGCACAAGCTCATGGATGGAGCTGGTGAATGATCCTAAGGTGGAGCTTATCTCTGTTTGTGTCCCTAATTCATTGCATAAAGAAATTTCTGTAGCAGCTTTAAAGCTAGGGAAGCATGTATGGTGTGAAAAGCCAATGTCAACCAATTTATCTGACTCTGAGGCCATGCTTGCAGCAGCTCAACAAGCATCAAGTTGTCAAACAATATTAGGTTATAACTACACTCAAAATCCAGCAGTTCAAAGTGCAAAAAAACTGATTGATGAAGGGGTTATTGGAAGAGTAATAGGATTTTATGGGGTTTATGACGTAGATAATGAGGCAGATCCAGATAGACCCCATTCTTGGCGAATGAGTCGTGAAGCATCTGGAACAGGATCAAATGCTGACGTGATGTGCCATTTAGTTAGTATGGCTCACTATATGACTGGAAGCGAAATAACTCGACTGGTTGGTGATTATGATACAGTTCATAAACAGAGGTCAGATCCAAAAAATCCAGGGAAAACGCTTGTGGTCGATAATGATGATGTTTGTACAGCTATGGCTCACTTTGAGAGTGGAATCAAGGGAACTCTTAGAGTAAGCCGAGTGGCTTGGGGGAGAAAGTGTGGTTTAAGCTGGGAGATTCACGGATCTCAAGGGATGATCTGCCATGACCAAGAGCGCTTAAATGAGATCAAACTTTATACTCGTAGTGAAGACCCGAGACAGGAGGGCTTTAAAACTATTTTGAGCGGTCCAGCTCAACCACCATACGATGCTTTTTTACCAAATGCTGGCCATAGTCTGGGCTATATTGATGTTAAAGTCTGTGAATTAAAACATCTCCTTGATGCGATAGAAACAGGTCAATCTGTTTGGCCTGATTTTTCAGATGGATTAAAAATTGAAAGAGTTATGGACGCTATCGATCGATCTGCTCTTTCTGGACAATGGATTGATGTCTGAGCAAATTCAAAATATCATTTATCAAAAACCTAGAAAGTGGAGCGCACTTGTTGTTGGAAGAGCAGGTCTTGATCTTTATCCGCAGCCATCAGGATCAAAAACTAAGCTGGCTAAATCATTTGCAAGTGATGTGGGAGGTTCTGGAGGCAATATAGCAATTGCAATGAAAAGATCTGGAGGGAACATTGCACTAATTTCCGCACTTTCAGATGATCCAGTTGGTTCTTTTGTTAAGAATAGGCTTATTGAGGAAGGTATAGACATTAATTTGATGCAGACAACTCATGGTAACGAAAGAACAAGTCTTGCCATTGCTGAAGAGCGCCCGACAGATTGTGAAGTTGTTATTTATCGTAATAATCCAGCAGACCTTCAAATTAATTTTGATAAAAATACAGAGTTGGCAATTCTAGATAGCAGTAATCTTGTGGTCACTGGAACAAGCCTGATTGATGAACACTCAAGAAAACAAGTCTTGAACATGATGGAGCATGCAAAAAAAAATGACTGTAAAGTTTGGTTAGATTTAGATTATAGGCATTGGAATTGGCCTGATAAGAGCTCAACCCGCTCAGCATATCAGAAGGCAGAAAAGCTATCAGATGTAATCGTTGGAAATGAGGAAGAGTTTAAGATCCTAAATGATAAGTTAACTATTCAAGTTAAGCAAAGCATGTCCAATAATCAGATAATGATTCTAAAAAAAGGAAAAAATGGATGCACTTTATTTTCGCGTGATAGCCGTTTATCAACTGGCATTTATAAATTAAACGTTATGAAGCCCTTTGGGTCTGGGGATGCCTTCCTCGGAAATTTAATAATGAATTATATGACTCATGGAGATTGGCAAAAAGCAACTGAAGCTGGTAGTGCTGCAGCAGCAATCGTTGTCTCAAAGCAAGGCTGTGCCAGTGCAATGCCATCAAATCAAGAAATAAAGTTATTACAAGAAAGTAAATCGATTGAACCAAAAACAGAGTGGAGTTAAAAATGCATATCCCCCAATTTGAAAATAATAATGAGCCTATAGTAGATTGTAATAGTAAGATAGTGCCTCTATGCTATTTCAATATAATAAAACTTTCTGCAGGAGAAGAATTTAGCTATCAACTTAGCGATTATGAGACGTGCATCGTTCCTGCTACTGGAACTATTGATGTCGAAGTTGAAGGTCAAGCCTTTAAAGATGTTGGCAAGAGAAATCATATTTGGGAAAGTGATCCTGAAGGAGTCTACATTCCTGTCAATTCAAAAGCTCGATTACTTTGCCAAAATGGTAAAGCTGAAGTTTTTGTCTCTGGCGCAAAACACAATGAAACTTATGAGCCATTTGTGATTAGGCAAAATAATATTGATAAGGTTCAGTATGGTTCTGATGATACAAAGACCCACAGAAAAATTAAACATATTTTAGGAAAAAATCCAGCGGGTAAAGTGGGCAAGTTATTAGTCAGTGAATTGTTTACAGTCGGAGAAGGTGGATGGTCCGGATTTCCTCCTCATAAGCATGAGACTGACAAGCTTCCAGATGAGAGTAGACACAATGAAGTTTACAATTTTAGATTTAATCCATCAAATGGCTTTGGTGCTCAGTTTTTAACGCCAGATGGTGAGGACTTTGGTCCCGTTTACCACGTTCGGGATGGATCTACTTTTATCTTTGATAAGGGTTACCATCCTTGTGTTGCGGCTCCTGGCTTTGAGATGTACTACTTTACCATTTTGGCAGGTGAGAGCCAAAGGCCACTGCATATGAACTATCAAAAAGAGTACGCATATCAATTAGAAACTATTCCCGGTATGCAAGATATGCTGAATAAATTTAAATAATGTTAGCAAATTTTAAAGATATTCTATTACCAGCAAAAGAAGAGGGTTATGCCGTAGCATGCTTCAATGTTTTTGGCTTTGAGGACTCAAGGGCTGTCATAGATGCTGCAGAGTTAAGAAATGCCTCCGTTATTCTTTCAATAAATCTTGATATGCGCCAATTTATGACTATGGATCAAATTATTGGTATGTTAAGACCTATGGCTGAGAGTGCTAAGGTTCCAGTATGTATTCATCTTGATCATACTTATGAAGTTGATGAAGTAAAGCGGGCAATAGATTGTGGGTTTAATTCTGTCATGTATGATGGGTCACAATTGCCTATTGCTCAAAATATTGCTTCTATAAAGGATGTAGTGTCTTATGCACGCCACAAAGGAGTTTCGGTTGAAGCTGAAGTAGGATCAGTTCCTTATGCAACTGGTAGAGACCACATTAAATCTGAGTTAACTGACTTGTCTGAAGCTTTAGCTATGGAGAAAGATGGCAAGCCTGATGCACTAGCAATTTCAATAGGGAATGTTCATCGAATAGAATCAGGTTTTGTAGAAATTAATGTTGAGCGATTTAATGAACTTGAGAAAGAGCTCTCTATTCCATTAGTGATTCATGGCACAAGTGGAATTAAAGATAGTGATATTAAAATGCTTTCAAAGTGCCATATTACAAAGTTTAATGTTGGCACAGTCTTAAGGAAGAGTTTTGGTGATTCATTACGAGTTACTTTAGAGTCTGACTCCAATCTATTTGATAGGATTGCAATCATGAAAAAAGTGATTCCTGATTTGCAAGTCACCGCTTCAAGGGTAATCAAGCTCCTTGGACAATAAAAAGTATTTATCTCGCTTTTTGAAGACTCTTAATTACAGATTCCGTCTCATCCCAGTCAATACATCCATCAGTAACTGATACGCCATATTTCATACTCTGTTTATCTAAAAGTATTTTCTGCTTGCCAGAAAATAAATTACTTTCTAGCATGACACCAAAAATAGATTTATTTCCAGAGTGAATTTGACTTTTGATATCCTGAATCACTTTACCTTGATTTCTGTAATCCTGATTAGAATTATCATGGGAGCAATCAATCATAATTCTCTCAGCTAAACCATTTTCCTTAAGAAGTTTTTCACATTTTAATACCGATTCATTGTCATAGTTCGGTTTGGTGCCCCCTCTCAGTATGATATGAGAAGATATATTTCCTTTAGCTTTAAATGTGGCGATTTGTCCTTTGTCGTTAATTCCTAGAAAACTTTGTGGGGAAGAGCAGGCTCTAATTGCATTAACAGCCATTGTTAAGTTACCATCTGTTCCATTTTTAAAACCAACTGTCATCGATAGTCCACTCGACATTTCTCTATGAGTTTGCGATTCGGTTGTCCTTGCGCCAATAGCACACCAAGAAATGAGATCAGCAAGGTATTGAGGAGTAATCGGGTTAAGTGCTTCAGTAGCTGTTGGCATCCCTTGCTCTGCAAGCCAAACGAGGAGCTCACGTCCTTGTCGCAGACCTTTTTCAACATCTAATGAATCATCCATATCTGGATCACTAATTAATCCTTTCCAACCCACAGTAGTTCTTGGCTTTTCAAAATATACTCTCATCATGATATAGATTGATTCTTCAACTTCCCTCTGAAGTGACTTCAATTTAAGAGCATATTCTTTAGCTGCTCCAATATCATGAATTGAACAAGGACCCACGATAACTATGAGTCTTTTGTCTTCACCTAAAAAAATATCATTAACAGTTTTACGACTCGTTAAAATATTATCTTTGCCGTGATCACTCACTTTGATTTGCTGTCTTAAATCAATTGGCGAGGTTATGACGGTTTCACTTTCGATATTTGTATTGTGGATTTGATTAATCATTTCAGTCATGTTTTATAGTTTTGAGCGACGATTTAAACATAAATGTAGAAATATTTTTTAGTTAGATGATAAAAAAAATAGTTATTTTAATTTTTAATAAATTTATTAATCTTGATAATTTGTAGTAAGTAGATGAAAAAAATAACAAAAAAAATATTATTATTTTCATTGGTTTTCCTTGTTGGATGTAGCTCTACCACCTTTATTTATAATAGACTTGACTTTTTGTTGCCCTGGTATCTGGAAAGTTACGTTGACTTAAATCAAGAGCAAAGGAAGAATTTAAATGAATTACTTGAGCCATTTTTTGAATGGCATAGAGAGGAAGAATTACCTAAGTATTCAGAAATTATTGGAGACTTAGAGTTATTACTTGACGAAAAAATTGAGCTCTCCTCTATTGAATCCATTACTTATGATGTTGAACAGGCTTGGTTTCGAATTGAAGATGAAATGATTTTGTGGGCTATCCCCATGACCCGGGATTTATCGCAAGAGCAAATTGACGAATTTCTTCAAACAATTCAAACTAAAACTTTACAAAGTGAAAAAAAATATTTAGTTCGTAATTTACAAACTTATCAAAATGATAATTACAAACGCATAAGAAAGAACTTGAGGCGTTTCATAGGAGGCATGAATAAAGATCAGCTCGATCTTATTAATGCTGCAAGTAAAGAAATGATTAGAGTCGATGGTCATTGGATTAATAATCGAAAAGCTCTCATTGAAAATCTCAAGTTGATTTTTAAGAGGGATGATGGCTGGGAATTAGCATTGACAAATATTACCCATAGAGATGATTCGGTTTCAGATAATTATCGTAAAACTTATTCTCATAATATCAAAGTTAATGAGCGCCTTTTTGTTGAAATTTTAAATTCTAGGACAGAAAAGCAAGACAAGAAACTACGTTCTATGCTTTTAAGATACAAAACGGATATTAATAATTTGATAGCTCAAAAATAGCCCTTACCAGCGCCTCTTCATTCTTCCTCTGAGTATATCTGAAACCCAATTTAGAAATAGTCCGATTAAAGCTGCTGAGCAAAGCCATAAGAATGGGAGGCTGCTCTCAGAGCCAAACATCACAGAGCGATAAGCGCTTCCAATGGAATCAAATGGAACTGATGTGCCAATAAATTCAAGCCATTCTGGTGCTGCTGTTAGAGGAATCATTGTTCCGCTTAATGCCGGTTGATAAAAAACAACTGGAAGAATTACGACAAGTGCTAGAAGTCCAACGGAAGAGAATATGCCGAGAAATAACCAGCTTAGACAAACGCATATGAACCATGAAAAGAACCATGACATAAAAAATACTTCCCATTGCATTGTTGTGAGAGTCACGACCATTGCTAGTGTGAAACTCGATACTCCCATTGTCATCACTGGAATAACTGTTCTGACATAGGCTCTGTTAAGAAGTGTCATTTGGTTTGTTGCAAGGAAGAGAAGTGCTGAGCCTACCATTGCTGAAAGCCAAGTAATAAAGCTCATCACAAATGGAGAGGGGATTGAGGAGAGGCTTTGAGCCTCATATAGGTTTTCGGATTCAATCTGAATAGGCATCTCAGAACTAGGCACAATATTTTTTAGCTTTGCTAGTCGAATGTTTGAGATAAAAGCAGAGAGGCCCAACTGAAATGTGGATGGTAATTGACTCGCAATTTGTGTTTCTGAAACCGTTAAGTGGTCAGAGTTGATGACCTTGATATTGATGTTACTTTCACCTAATGCTTGCTCTGAAAAGTCTTCAGGAAAAATTATCACAGAAGAGATTTCACCATTAGATAATGCGATTGTTGCTTTTTCAGAATCTTTAAATAACCCAACTCTAAACGGTAGAGATCTTGAGATTACCTTAATTGCTTGAGTTGATACTAAAGGAAAGGATTTACTGTTATCTAAGTTAACTATTCCCAGTCTAAAGTTTGATGAAATCTTTTCTGGATCGTTCGGTGCAGTAAGGTTGAATACTGAAAATATTAACGCAATGATTGTGGGAACAATAATAGCTGCTCTGAATAGTTTGCTCCGACGAAAGTCATGAATAGAGGAGGCCATTAATTTAAATCAAATAAGTAAAACAATACACAAACACCCCTATTTAGTCAAACCCGAATGAATTTTGCCAAGAATCATTTCTGCAGCCTTTTCAGCAATCATCATGGTTGGTGCATTTGTATTTCCCGAAACCAGTTCGGGCATTATTGATGCGTCTACAACCCTTAAGTTTTTGACACCATGAACCCTTAGCTGATCATCTACCACGCTCTCTTTATCATGCCCCATTTTGCAAGTACCAACGGGATGATAAATACTCTGGCTATGGTTTCTTGCTGCTTCTAATAACTCTTCATCAGAAGAGAAAGACCCTCCGGGAACAAACTCATCAAGTATGTGTTCTTTGATTGAGTTAGCCTGTGCAATTTTTCTAGCGACCTTGATTGACTCTACTGCGACCTCTCTGTCAGATTTTGTTGAAAGGTAATTTGGGATAATTGTAGGGAGGTCTTCAGGGTTTGATGAGTTAATAGAAACTTCGCCTCTGCTCTCTGGTCTAAGATTGCAAACTGACATTGTAAATGCTGAAAATGGATGAACACCATCTCCAGGTTTATCTGCACTTAGTGGCTGCATATGAAATTGTATGTTGGGTCTGGAACCATCCAAAGCAGTGTTGGTGAAAGCAAAAACCTGACTGGCACTCAAAGTTAGAGGGCCCGTTCTAAAAAGAATATATTGCATTCCAATGAGCGCCTTTTTCCACCACGTGTTAAGCTCATCATTGAGTGTTCTTGTGTTGGTTTTATAGACCAGTCTGATCTGAAGGTGGTCTTGAAGGTTCTTCCCAACCCAAGGATTATGATGAATCGTTTTAATGCCAAGCTTATTGAGTAGGTCTTCATCTCCAATACCTGAAAGCTGTAATATTTGTGGGGAGCTAATCGCTCCTGCAGACAAAATAACCTCTTTTTTTGCATGAATAGTTAAGCTAGTCTTGCCTTTCTTTTGAGAGCAATTGACACCTATTGCTTGAGTGCCATCAAAAATGACCTTATTGATTTGAGTGCTGGTCATGATTGTTAAGTTTTTTCTAGATCTAACTTTTCGATTCAAAAATGAGCGGTAAGAGCTTCTCCTAAATCCTTTGTGGGTTGTTTGCTGAAAGTATCCAACACCCTCCTGTTTTTCTCCATTGCAATCTTGATTAAAAGGAATGCCAATCTCCTCAGAGGCCTCAATAAAAAGATCAGCGATCATTCTTCTTAATCTAAGATTGGAAACTTTTAACTCGCCATCAACTCCATGATATTGATCTTCGCCATTTTCTTGGCACTCAAATTTTTTAAATAAAGGGAGCACTTCTTTGTATGACCAGCCTTTGTTTCCAAGCTTCTCCCAATTATCATAGTCGTGCCTGTCACCTCTAATATATAGAAGTCCATTAAGAGCACTAGAGCCACCAAGCACCTTTCCTCTTGGCCAATCAATCCTTCTATTATTTAAACCTTTATCCTTTTCGAGCTTGTACATCCAATCAAATTTTGGATTGTTCATTGTTTTGAAGTAACCCACTGGGACATGAAGCCATAGATTGTTATCTCTGCGCCCAGCCTCAATCAATAACACTTTGTTCTCTGGGTCTGATGAGAGTCTGTTAGCTAGCAAGCATCCCGCTGATCCAGCACCAACAATAATGTAATCATATTCCATAGGCATCATTATTCATAAAATTATTTAATCAAAAAGGATATAAAAATGGATTATTTTTTTAAAAAAAAAGTAACACTAAAATCAATATGACAATTATAGGTAAAACTTAAGCCCATCTAGTTATGAATAAAAAAATACAGTTAAATTTTTTTTATAAATAGATTGAAACATATATATCAATTGATGTATACTGGGGTTTAGCTAAATGCGTAATTCTATTGTGTGTTTATCTATTAATGTTTAAAAATTAGGAGATTTTATGTTTAAAAATAAAGTTGGTTTATTGGCTGCTGCTCTAGTCGCGTTTAGTTCAAGCGCTATTGCTGATGGTCATATCCATTTGAAAGTACAATCTGTACTAAACTCTACTGGTAGTGAAGTTGGCTATGTTAGAGATTTTGCAGAAGATGTCGCTGCACTAACTGATGGCAGAGTTACAATTGAAGTTCTTCCAGGAGGCTCGGTTGTTCCTAACTCTGATCTTATTGATGCAGTTGACGCTGGTCTAATTGATGGCGGATTTGCATGGACTCACTACTGGTCTGGTAAGCACCCAGCTGCAATGCTGTTTGGCTCACCAATCGCTGGCGCAGGACTTGGAATTGACAACATCGCATGGCTATCATGGTTCCATAGTGCGGGTGGTAAAGAGCTCTATGACCAGTTGTGGGATGAGATGGACTTGAACGTTGTTGGCTTGATGCTTCAGCCAGTTGGTCCAGAAGCTCTAGGTTGGTTTAAAGAGCCAATTAACAGTATGGACGACTTCCGTAAGCTTAGATTCCGTGCTCCTCCAGGAATCCCAGGGCAAACGTACAAGGATATTGGTGTCGCAGCTGTAGCAATGGGTGGTGGAGATATTCTACCAGCACTTGAGAAAGGCGTAATTGACGCAGCAGAATGGTGCTGCCCAGAGCCAGACAGAGACTTCGGTTTCCAAAAGGTTCTTAAGTACTACTACTTGCAAGGACTTCACCAGAACGTTGTGAATGCTGACATGTATATCAACGGTGACAGATGGAATGAAATTTCTCCACGTGACCAACATGCTATCCATGTAGCTGCAAGAGCAGCTAGACTTGACTCTATGTCAAATCGTATCTATGCAAACGGTATTGCTATGGCAGATTTGCTAGAGCAAGGCGTTCAGCTGATGGATACTCCGGATGACTATTTCGTAGAGTTTATGGCTGCTGCAAATGCAACCCTTCAAAAGAACGCAGATGAGAATGCATTCTTTGCAGAGGTTTGGGCTTCACAGAGAGATTTCGCTGAGAAAGCGGTTCCTTTCTGGTCAGGCGCTCAATCATCTAACGCAAAGTTAGGTTTAGCTTTTGCTGCAACTTTGAAGTAAAGATCCATCGTAAGACTTGTAATGAAGTTGCCAATAGTGAATGCTGTTGGCAACTTTTTTTTATCACAAGCTGGCTTTGTCTAACTTTGGGTTCTCCTTTATCCCAGAGTTAGAAAAGCCTTAATTTTTTAGGGTTTTATTATTAAAACGCTCTAGTTTTGTTACAATGGTGTAACGTTTTTTAGTTTATAAATTAGGTGTAATTTATGTCAGAGGAAGAAGATATAGGTGAATTAGACATTACCGATGAAATGATCGCTGAAGGCAGATCATATACAGGTGTTATGCCTGATGACATGCCAAAAATGATGGCGAGAACTATTCTTGGTATTGACTGGTTTAGTCTCAAGGTTGGCCAGATAGCCTGTTGGCTCACAGTCCCCGTTTTTTTATCGATGTTTATTGAAGTGACTGGAAGACATTTTTTTGGCTCACCAACAATGTGGGCATATGATATTAGTAGGATGGGTGCAGGCGCTATGTTTATGCTTGGTGCGGGCTATGCCCTTTCAAAGGGAGTTCATATTCGAGCAGACTTTATGTATCGTAACTGGTCTGTAAAGACACAAGCAACGATTGATTTGACGCTTTATTTATTATTTTATTTTCCGGGGCTTACTGGCGCTGCGTGGGCTTGCTATAAATATGCCTATAAGTCATGGTCACAAATGGAAAGAGGAATGGACACTGCGTGGATGCCTCTAATGTACCCTATAAAATCGATATTGTTTATAGGCTTAGTATTTCTTTTAATTCAAGGCATTTCAGAGACGCTTAAATGCGTCTATGCTGTAAAAAATAGGAGATGGCCATGAGTCCAGAAGTATTAGGCATTGTCCTAATTTTAACAATGCTGTTTGCCATATTTATTGGCTTTCCAATTTCATTCACTCTGATATTTCTGGGCGTATTTTTTGGTTACCTGGGTTTTGGAGATCTTGTTTTCTTTTTAATGACCTTCCAGTTTTCAGGAAGCATGCTGGAGCAAACCCTTGTAGCGATTCCTCTCTTTACCTTTATGGGAATTCTCATGGAGAAGGCAAACCTCATGGAGCGATTATTTACCTCCGTTCAGATGGCCCTTGCCAGAACCAAAGGATCCTTGTTCGTCGCTGTTCTTTTTGTTGCTACAATCTTTGGAGCTGCAACAGGAATCGTGGGCGCGTCGGTCACTATTTTAGGAATCATGTCTGCCAAGACTATGAATCGATCAGGGTATGATGTTCGTCTCGCAGCGGGCTCAATTACTGCTGGCGGTACACTCGGTATCTTGATACCTCCAAGCATTATGCTCGTTGTTATGGGCCCTATTCTAAACGTTCCTGTGACTGATTTGTTTGCTGCAGCCATTGTTCCAGGATTGATGTTGGCAGCTCTATATACTGGCTATACACTTATCAGATGTCACTTAAATCCTGCTCTAGGTCCAGTTGTCCCTGAGGACTTAATACCAGACTCTATGAGTGAAGTATGGAAAGAGTTTTTTAAAGGCCTTGTCCCACCAGTACTTTTAGTAGGCGCATCTTTAGGAAGCATCCTAGCGGGGTGGGCAACTGCAACTGAAGGTGCTGCGATGGGAGCAGTTGGTGCAATTTTTCTGACTTTGGCCTATCGTAAACTAACCTTTGAGTCTTTGAAAAGTTCACTTTTAAAAACTTTAGAGATTACTACATTAATCATGGTTTTGGTATGTGCGTCGAACTTCTTTGGAGCAGTATTTTCAAGACTGGGAACTCCGACTATGATTACTGAGTTCTTGATGTTGCTTGATCTTCCGCCAACTGCCATTTTATTAATTATTATGGCTTTGATTTTTTTACTAGCATGGCCATTGGAGTGGGTTCCAATTGTTTTAATTATTATTCCAATTGTCTTGCCTCTTATTGAGCAATTAGGATTCAATCTGACTTGGTTTGGTATTCTAGTTGCGGTCAATCTTCAGACTGCTTGGCTATCCCCTCCTGTTGCACTATCGGCCTACTTTCTAAAGGGCGTAGTTCCAGAATGGGATCTATCAGACATCTATAAAGGGATGATGCAATTTATGGTCATTCAGGTTATTGGATTGGCATTGATTATTCTCTTCCCTCAAATTGTACTCTGGCTTCCAACATACTTGTATGGCTAATTAGTCAATAGGCTAGGATTTCAAAAAGGGCACTATGTGCCCTTTTTTATTGCTGACTTTATTTGTATGATTTGAATAAAAATATTTAAGTAATTCTAAATATTAGATTGACTCACCAAAGGTACTGTTTTGAGAATGAATATAATCTATATCACTAGTATGAACGAACGAAGTTCTTAGCTCGATAGTCACGTTGTTGTATGTTTGACCCACTCGATTGATTTTTAAAATGGGTGCGCTGGTTGGGATATTTAAGAGCTTAGATATTTTTTCATCCGCAGAAATAGCTTTGAGTTTTTCAGAACAATTAGTAATAAAAATATTAAACTTATTCTGATAAAGGTTATAAATTGTATTTGCTCGTCCTTTAAAAATTTCTTCAGTAAGGCCGGGAAACTTTTCTTGTGGAATGATAATTTTATCAACAATATAAAACTTTTTATTAAGACCTAGCTTATTATAAATCTGAAATACTGGACTCCCTACAGGAAGCCCCAATTCTGCAGCCTGTGACTTAGTCGCTTTCTTTGAATCGAAAGAGATAAACTCAACTTTAGGGCTTTGTTTTTCATCACTTCCGTTGAGCGCAAAATGAAAATATTCAAAAAGGAAACTGCTGTTGTCATGCTGAAATACAAAAGTACCTAAGCCCTGTTTCCTTATTAGGAAACCTTCTTTTTCAAGCATCCCAACTGCTTTACGAATCGTTCCAATTGAAACATTGAAAAGCTCTACAAGGGTTTTTTCATTGGGTATGAGTTGGCCTGGTCTGAGCTCATCACGATAAAGGCAATTGAATAGCTCATTTCTAATTTGAAGCCAAAGCGGAGTTTTACTGTCTCTATCAATTTCAAATTTTAGATCAGTAATACTCATAAATCTTTGTTTTATATATTAAAAAGAAGGTTTTAAAATAACCTTCGCCGAGGCCATTGTACCATTATGTAAACTTTGAAAAGCTAAATTAGTTTCTGACAAAGGCATCTCTTCAATCCAAGAAAGATCTCCAAAATCACCATTCTCAATTGAAACCAGTGCAGACCTAAAGTCTTCCATGTTGTAGGTATAGCAACCAATGAGTTTTATTTCCTGAAGCGTAATTTTACGAATATCAATACTGCTACTCCAACTGAGTAGTCCTACATTAACAACCGTGCCGCCAGCTCTCACTGAAGCAATAGATAAGGCATTGGTTTTCTCACTGCCTACACAATCAATAACGACATCATAGCTGTCTTCATTTACAGACTGATTGATCGGGTTGACTGGGTTCACACCAACATGCTCTTTAACGCACTGATGGCGAGCTTCATTTGTTTCTAAAACTGTCATCTTGACGCCATGAGACTTGAGTAGAAGCGCAGCAAGTAAACCGATAGCTCCTGCCCCAATAACAAGGACATTACACTCATTGATTGGTTTAAAAGAGTTCTCTTTTGCCAGGTTGACAGCGTGAACAACGGTTGCAGCAGGTTCAGTCATTGCAACGTGATTCGAGTTCATTGAATTAGGCGCATGAACGAGACATTGGTTTGGTATTGTCATGTATTGTGCAAAAGCACCCTGTCTGCTCATACCAATCATATCTCTATCACTACATAAATTGTCCCTACCTTGAAGACAGTATTCACATTTGCCACAGGTGATCAGTGGATTACCAGTGACCTTTTGTCCTTTATGGGTGCCATCAACAATTTCACCACAGAACTCATGTCCAAGAATGAGACCTGGGCTCCTTCTTGGGTCTTTGCCATGAAATGCGTGCATATCAGAGCCACAAATACCGACCGATTCAATTCTTAATAACACATCATCATCTCGATCCAGTTGAGTTGACTTATATTCAGGAAAAAAAGTCATTTCATTTGGTGCGGTGTAAACCACAGCTTCCATTTTTTCTATCATGCTGCTGAAAACCCTCCATCTAAAAATACAGTTTGACCGGTAACATAGGAATTTGCATTACTACATAAAAAGACACTAATTCCAAATATATCCTTCTCTTCACCATTTCGGCCCATCATTGTTTTGTTGGCTAATGCCTCTAATTTATCAGGATCTTGAAATAAGGACTCTGTTAAATTTGTTCGAAAAAAACCTGGAGCTATTGCATTGACTAGAATACCATCCTTAGAATAAGCTTGGGCAAGAGCACGCGTAAGCTGCATCACTCCACCCTTACTTGCTCCATAAGGAATACTATTGTCAAAAGCCCTGAGCGACTGAAGTGAGGCAATATTGATTATTCTTCCCCAGTTATTTTTTTTCATTGTATCCGCCACAAGTTGACTCAGAAAAAAAGGCGCCGTAAGATTTATATCAATTGTTTTTTGCCACTCATTGAGTGTAAGTTCTTCTGCTGAAGTTCTTAAATTAATTCCTGCTGCATTAACTAGGATATCGATGCTACTGGACGCTTTAAGAATTTGTGAAACAATTTTCTCAAGTGCGTCACTCGAGGTCACATCAACTTGAACAAAGCTACCGTTGGAGCCTTGCTGTCTTATTTCTTGAAGCGTTTCATCTGCATTGTCACGGCTACTAGCTATCCAGACAAATGCACCTGCTTTAGCAAGCGCAAGTGCCATCATTTTTCCTAGTCCGCTCGTACCACCAGTTATCAGAGCAACTTTATTCTCAAGAGAAAAGTCTGATAAGCTCATCAGGTTACTCTAATACAGGCGCGCCCAAATCGAAAGATTCTTCTGGGAAGTACTTGCTGAGTCTGACATCTGAGGCTCTAGCATGACCCTCCATTCCTTCTAATCTTGAGATTCTAGATGATGCCTGGGCTACTTGACGTGTTGATTCACGATCCATACGTTGCCACGTTAGAACCTTCAGGAATTTATGAGCTGATAAACCGCCTGAATAGCGTCCAGCTGCTTTAGTTGGAAGAATATGGTTGGGTCCAGAAGCTTTGTCACCAAATGTTACCGTTGTTTCTTCACCTAAGAATAATGAACCATAACAAGTCAAGTTCTCAAGCCACCAGTCGAGATCACTGCACTGAACTTCAAGATGTTCCGCAGCATACTCGTCTGAAATTTTGACTACTTCTTCACGAGAATCACAAACAATCACTTCTCCATAATCTCTCCATGCGCAGTGAGCTGCATCTTGAGCCGTAGGCGGAAGTTTATTGATATATTCAGGTATAAGATCCATAACCTTCAAAGCCAACTCTTCTGAGGTTGTGAAAAGCCATCCTGGAGATTCATGTCCATGCTCCATTTGACCTACTAAATCAATTGCAACAACATCTGCATCTGCATCTGCATCAGCAATAACTGCAACCTCAGATGGACCGGCAAATACATCAATACCGACTTCACCAAAAAGAGTTCTTTTAGCTTCGGCAACGAATTTATTACCAGGACCTACAATAATATCTGCTTTCTTGCCAGTGAATAAGCCATAAGCCATACTCGCAATAGCTTGAACTCCACCGAGAGTCATAACATGGTCCGCACCAGCAGTCTTCATCGCATACAAGACATAAGGATGAATGCTTTTTCCTTTATAAGGGGTTGAGCAAGCAATAATACATGGAACACCGGCAGCTTTTGCAGTTGCAATACTCATATAGGCTGAAGCGATGTGCGCATACCTTCCAGTAGGCACATAGCAACCTGCAACGTTAACAGGAAGGAGCCTTTGGCCTGCCTCAACACCATTATTTTTGGTATGGAACTCTTCAATAGAGTCACGCTGAGCTTTAGCAAAGGTGTATACCTGCTGACATGCAAAGTCAATGTCGTCTTTGACATCTTGGGGTACATCAGCTGTAATTTCATCAATTTCAGCAGCTGAAAGAAGGATATCTCCTGTCCAGCTATCTAATTTTTCAGCATAATCTCTGACCGCTTGCTCACCATTTTTATCAATATTAGCAAGCATATCATGGACTACCTTTTGAGCCTCTAGAACATTAGATTCTGCAGTTTTATCAGCTTTTTTTAAATATTTCATATTGTATTATTACCAGTAAAATTAAATTATGCGCTCTCGTATAAACGCGTTAATACAAACTCTTGATGACCCAGTATTTCAGCAGCAGTCATTCTTCCATTTGAGGTATGGATAAGAGACTCAAGAAGCATATCCCCAGCTTGATCCATATTGATATCACGCTTTAAAAGAGCAGTTACATCAACATCAACATGCTCAGACATTGTCCTTACTGTTCTTGGGTTTGCACAAACCTTGATAACAGGCAAAATTGGATTACCAATAATATTTCCTTGACCCGTAGGGAACAAATGAGCAACATATCCTGAAGCTGCACATAGAGTAACCATTTCTGCAGCAGCAGAAGACGAATCCATGAACCATAGTCCTTTACTTGTTGGCATTTCGGCTTTATCAAGAACGCCATCAACCATGCACTTCTTACCAATTTTCTGAATATTTCCGAGTGCCTTCTCCTCAATCGTTGTCAGACCACCTTCGATATTTCCTTTAGTTGGCTGCGAATCAGACAGGTCATCGGTTTTCCAGCGCTCAATCATATCTTGGTAACGGTTGAACATGAACATGAACTGATCAGCGACGGCATCATTGGCACATCTGGCCTTTACGAGGTGTTCACCACCTGTAATTTCAGAAGTTTCACCAAAAAGTAGGGTGCTTTGTTTTTCATAGAGTTTATCAAATGCGTTTCCAACTGTTGGGTTTGCTCCAAATCCTGAAGTAGTATCTGACTCACCACACTTGGTTGATACCCAAATTTCACTTATATCGCAAGCCTCTCTTTGAAGTCCTGATGCATAATGAACCATGTCATAAGCGGCTTTTGAAGCGTCAGCAATTGTTTGGATGTCACCCTTCTTTTCAATAGAAAAGCCTTGAACTGGTTTACCAGTTTCAGCAATACCATCGACTATTTTTTGAGTCCAGTCTGGCTCAATTCCAATAACCACAACTGCAGCAACGTTAGGGTTTGCACCGGTTCCAATCATTGTTCTAAAATGAAGATCTAGGTCTTCACCAAATTGAAGTCGACCATAAGGGTGAGGAAGGGCAATTGTTCCCTTAATATTGTTACTCACCGCCTCACATGCTGCATTTGAAATATCATCAACAGGCAGGATGACTACATAGTTGCGAATTCCTACTCTATTATTGTCGCGTCTATATCCGTAGATTTTCTGATCTAAATTTATCATTACCACCTCTTTGTTTTAACGTTATGAACATGTAGATGATCACCAACTGCAATCTTTGAAATTGTTCTACCAATATCTACCCCATATTTGATGACAGTGTCATCTTCATTCAGATCCTTAATAGCAAGTTTGTGACCGATAGGAATGTCTTGGTTAATCTTAATGTCGATTAAAACATCTTGATCCATTATCCATCCTTTAAGAGTATCGTTTGCTTTAAGCCCTTCAACTGTAACAACGCCGACGGAATCGTCTTCGTCATGAACTATAAATTGAATCATGCCTACTCCTTATACATATTAAAAAAAACTGTGATTAAATTATAAAATTTAATGAGAAGTATATTATATCATATATATGAATTTTATTCTTTTAGATTATTGAAAAAAATAACCAAATAACCATATAAAATTTAATTATATTAATCTTGAAATAGCTAAATAATGGACTGATTCACTCAGTTACTTGTTTCAAAAAAAATTGAATTTAAGGATGAAAATGAGAAAATTATTTTGGATTTTATTTCTTTCTTTATTGCCCTTTTGTGCCTTTTCAAAGGTTGGCGATCTCTATTACTGTGAAATGACTCAGGCAATAGAGATTAAAGAGGGAAAGCTTATTAATTATATCCCTCAGAAATTTAAATTTAGGGTCGTTCAAGAGGATTTGATTCAGTTTGGGAGTGATTCAAACTACTTTAGTGGACTTGAACTCAAAATTATTGATTTTTCTGAGAATGGAGAGCAGTTTTACGGAGATAATTTTGAATTTTCTTTTGGAAGCTTCTATTTTGCCGAAGTATTCCGATGGCCCTCCAAAGATGTTGATACTTTAACTGCTACTGCTCTGAGTGCAGAGTGTTCCGCGGTAGATGATTATTCTGTATAGTTTATTCTAATAAAACAACATAAAAAAGATGGCATCAATAGCAACTAAAACGACTCGGTTAATTAAATTGTTTGGAATAACTAAGGTGCCAATGATTTGGTACTGTAGGCCAAAGGTTATACAGCATACAGACGAGAGGATTGAAATCAAAATTCCACTAAAAAGAAAAACAAAGAATCACTTAGGAAGTATGTATTTCGGAGCTCTTGCAGTTGGTGCAGACATCACTGGTGGATTTCTGGCAATGAATCCCATTCAGGAGAGTGGCCGAAAAATTAACCTCATTTTCAAAGACTTTAAGGCTGACTTTCTTAAAAGACCAGAGGGCGATGTTCATTTCATATGCAGTGATGGTCTAGCAGTCAAAGAGCTCGTAGAGACAGTGGCTAACTCAAATGAACGGCATAACTTTAAACTCAGTATTGATGCTATTGTGCCCTCGCTATCCCCTGAGATTGTGGCTAAGTTTGAACTTACTCTCTCATTAAAGGATAAGAGTTAGGAGCACTATGAGACAAGATTTGTCAAACCTTGACTCAAATCAATCTTTAGCAGAGCCCTATTTTCAATCGAGCTCGAAAACTAGACTTTTGTTAATACTAGTCATCTTGTGCGTCTTATTTTTTATTGTTATTCAGCCAAGTTTATTTAAATATCTATTGCAATCCTCTCCCATGCTATGGGAGTGTATGTAATCTTAAAGCAACTAGTTAGGAGTTCAGCTTATTAGAATTTGAAAAAATACTGTATTAGCAGAACACTCAAAGCGACGATAATTGCAACAATGACTACGGGCGGCATGTTTTTCATAAAATAATTATAAAGGCTCACGCGTGATTTTTCATGAAAATAACACCTACTAGTATGATATTTTGTATATTATTCTGTTCCTTCGTATCTAATTGAAATATAACAATAAATAATGTCAATTAAAGCATTTACACGACCCTTTACTCAGCAAGAGCCAATCAATCAAGAGGCGATTGATGCTGCAACTAAGGTTTTGAAGTCTGGCAGACTGCATAGATACAACACTATTGAAAATGAACTTTCAGAGGCAGCCCTTCTTGAAGAAGAGTATGCAACATACCAGCAAAGCAAATACTGCTTAGCATGTGCTTCAGGCGGTTATGCAATGAGCGTTGCCTTAAAGGCTGCAGGACTCAAGCTTGGCGAGAGCGTCCTAACAAATACTTTTACACTTGCACCAGTTCCAGGAGCTATTTCAAATGCTGGTGGAAATCCTATATTTGTTGAAATTACTAAAGATTTAATTTTAGATTTGGAAGATCTTTCAAAAAAAGCTGAGGAGAGTGGTGCTCGATTTTTGCTCATCTCCCATATGCGAGGACATCTTGTTGATATGGATCAGTTAATGGAAATTGTTAATGAAAATAATTTAATTTTGATTGAGGATTGTGCTCATACAATGGGTGCCCAATGGAAAGATCAAAGGAGTGGGAATTTTGGGCTTGCTGGGTGCTTTAGTACTCAGACCTACAAGCATTTGAATTCTGGAGAAGGAGGTCTTCTTACTTCTAATGATGAAGAGTTTATGGCTCGAGCAATTATTTACTCAGGCTCTTATATGCTTTATGAGATGCACGGGGCTGCGCCAAGTTCAAAAGTATTTGAAGATATTAGGCTTGAAACACCAAATTATTCTGGACGCATGGATAACCTTAGGGCTTCAATTCTTAGGCCTCAATTAAAAAATCTAGAAAAGAATATCACTCGTTGGAACGAGCGATATCAGGTAGTTGAGACTGCATTAAAAGAGATAAAAGGAATAGAGGTTCCATTAAGGTATGAAGAAGAGAGATATGTGGGCAGTTCCATTCAGTTTAGACTGCCTGGTATTAATGTGACTGAAGCCGAGTTATTTATCAAGAAAAATAAAGAGCTTGGTGTTGAGCTTAAATGGTTTGGGAATGATGATCCAATTGGATTTACCAGTAATCATAAAAGTTGGAAATATGTAGGCCGGCAACAACTAAATAAGTCTGATGAAATTCTCTCTAGTTTATTCGACTTGAGATTACCTTTGACGTTTTCAATTGATGACTGCATGCACTTATCAAAAATTATTATCGAGTGCTCAAGCGAGTTTATTAAACACTAGGTACTAATTCAAATGCTAAATTTTTTTTTGGTCTTTATTTGTATTTTTAGTCTTACATCTCTCTCAGTCAGAGCTGATAACATTCAAATAGAACAGATTGGCCCAACATTAAAAAACCCATGGGGAATGGATTTTATTAATGACAGCGAACTTCTCGTTACTGAAAAAAAAGGCCGTATTTTTCGAGTTAATATTTCAGATGGTTCATCAATTCAGATTCAGAATGTACCTATAGTTGCCTCAACTGTGCAAGGTGGTCTTCTGGATATCATTTACAATGAGGGGGATGTTTTCTATTGCTACTCTAAAGACACTTCTAAAGGCACTGTGCTTGCAATTGATAGTGCAAATATTGTTGATGACAAATTAGACAAAAGATTAACAATTTTTGAATCAAACAATCCAAGTTGGTCGAGTTATCATTTTGGATGTCGTCTTGAAATAAGTAATAGTAAATTATTTGCTACACTTGGAGAGCGAGGAAATCGTTTTAATTCACAAGATGCATCAACTCATGCGGGTTCAATTATTCGAATAAATTTTGATGGAAGTGTTCCGAATGATAACCCAAA
The DNA here is from genome assembly GCA_902556205.1 of uncultured Gammaproteobacteria bacterium. Classification (GTDB taxonomy): domain Bacteria; phylum Pseudomonadota; class Gammaproteobacteria; order PS1; family Pseudothioglobaceae; genus Pseudothioglobus. Next base: position 296,407 of record CACDVH010000001.1, read on the forward strand.
ACTAGAGGGCTGGGCACCAGAGAACTTTTCGATTGGTCATCGAAATCCACAGGGGATGAAACTCAATCCTGAGACCGAAGAAATCTGGTCTCATGAGCATGGACCTAAAGGCGGAGATGAGATTAATATTTTAGTTTCTGGTAATAACTATGGTTGGCCGGTTGTTAGTCATGGCTTTGAATATGGAACTGAAGATAAAGTGAGTGAGCATGATAGTCTTCCAGGTTTCAATGATCCAGAGTGGGTTTGGATTCCCTCTATAGCGCCATCTGGAATGGATTTTTATCCTATAGCTAGTGATGAAAAGATGATGTTTCCCGAACTACAAGGGAAGCTTTTGGTGGGCTCCTTAAAATTTAGAAGGCTATATTCTATTTCGATTAATGAAGATGGATTGCCTGAGAGTGAAAGCATTTTAATAGACGGAACTCTGGGCCGAATTCGTGATGTCGCTGTTGCACAAGATGGATCAATTTTAATCTTAAATGATGAATCATCTCTCTCAAAGCCCGAGGGTGGACTATACAGAATCTATAGATAGTCAAAACTTAATACCACCTCACCATACCAATAATCCCAGCTGTCGCATAGAAAAATTGGAGGAATAGAATTCCTCGATGTTGTCCAAGATATGCCCAGTAGCCAATTGATATAGCAGAAATAAGAAGTAAAAGAAATCCAACAAACTCAATACCGATATTCAAGGCTACCATCATTGAGTAGATTATTGCTGTAATAACTCCAAACCATTCTAGTAATTTACTTTTCATAATATAACCTTTAATTTATATAAAAAAATTAGAATTAGTATAGGCAGTTTTATGATTTATAAAATTTAGATTTCTTCATTACATCATAATATAATTTCTCTATGTCTGATTATGAGCCTAAGATTAATAAAAAACTGATTCAAGTATTAGTGATTTTATTTTTTTTATGGTTTTTCATGGTGAGAGATGGGGGTATTTTTTAGTGTTTTGGCTTGTTAATAGAAATTATTTTCTTATTTTTTTATTTATAGTTTCTCTAATTTCTAGCTTTAATTCCTATGGAAGCTGGACAGAAATACCTCAAATTAATTCTGATGGTCAAACCAGTTTTATTGACTTTGACAGACTTGAAGAAAAAAAAGATGGCTATGTTTATTGGTGGATGATGACATCTAGTACTAAAACTAGTGAGAAGATTTATATACAAACTGATTGTGACTCAGACCGCATTAATTCTTTACAAGTTGATTTATATTCAAAACCAATGGGATTTGGAGAAGTTGATCAAATCCAGCCAGAAGAGGGCTGGGTATATCCCTCAAAAGATAGTGGTCTTTATAGATTTGTAAAAGTTGTTTGTGATATGGCTAGAGTGAGTCCTGAAGAAAGGCAAAAAAGTGTTACAAATCTTTTAATGAGTCTTGAATATAAAAAAAAGATTAATGAGTTAAGTGAAGAGGAAGGAATAATCAACTCTTTTTAGAAGTGAACCAGTGAGAACATTATCAAAGAATCTTATTTAAAGACAATTTAAAAATATGGTGGAGATGGGGGGAATTGAACTATAGCCTATAACCCTATCTATTAAAGTATTTACAAATTTATTCCTGTAATTATATACTCAGTTATATA
>CACDVH010000002.1 GCA_902556205.1 uncultured Gammaproteobacteria bacterium
GTATCTTGATAGGGCATTGATTATTGCAGATAATATTTGTAATCGTCAGTCTCAACAAGCCGATGGATTGATTTGGGAGCATTACGACTCAGATTGGAGGATTGACTGGTCCTTCAACAAAAATAAGCCTGATGACTTATTTAGGCCGTGGGGTTTTCAAGTTGGACACCTAACTGAATGGTCAAAACTTCTACTTATTCTTGAAAGGTATGTAAATGTAAAATGGCTCCTACCTCGTGCTGTAGAGCTTTTTGAAGATGCGGTTGAAATGGGATGGGATGAAAAAAATCAAGGGCTTTTCTATGGCTTTGCTCCAAACGGAGATATATGTGATTCAGATAAATATTTTTGGGTTCAGGCAGAGTCGTTTGCAGCAGCAGCATTGTTAGTAAATCGCACTCAAGAAAACAGATATTGGGATTGGTATAACAGAATTTGGGATTTTAGCTGGAACCACATGGTTGACCATGAATATGGCGCTTGGTTTCGCATTTTAGATGGAAATAATAAAAAATATGACAACCTCAAGAGCCCAGCTGGAAAGACCGATTATCATACAATGGGAGCATGTTTTGAGGTCTTAAATGTAATTTAGGACACTCCACTTGAAATTGGAAGAATAATATTAAGGAAAAAGAATAAAACTTCTTTATCTGTTTCTACTAAAAGTACTTCCTAGTTTAAAATAGCGAACTGATTTCAACAAGGCCAATAAATTTATGACACCTGAATCTGTATTAGAGCAATGGGCTCAATGTTTCAATAGCGGCGACCTAGACGGAATTACCAGGCTATATGAAATAGATGGTACATTGTTGCCTACATTTAAGCCCGTTCTGATGAATTCAGGAGATAAAATATCTGGTTACTTTAGTGCAGCGATAGAGGGTAATGCCTCTATTGAATTTAATGTTAATAAATCGATTAAAACAAAGCTATCTGATTCTTCATATTTAATGACAGGAAGTTATGTTTTTTGCCTGCCTAGTAAGGGTGGAGAAAAATACGAGTCTTGGTACACTTTTGTAATTGACACATCTAAAGATTCACCGATTAAGCATCATCACTCTTCTAGAGTGCCATATGATTTCGATCTAAGTTAGCAGCCTGATTCGTAAATTCATATTTCGATTCAAATTGTAATATTTTGTAACAATTGTATACAGTTTGATACAACCCCACTAATAAACTGATTTCAATTCTGCTCAATGGTGTGCAGAATGTGATTCATATCATTTTAATGGAGAAAAATATGAAGAATAATAAGTTAACAACGCTAGCTGCGTCAGCGCTTCTAGCAACTACAACATCAGTTAGTGCTGGTGACGTAGAGGTTTTACACTGGTGGACTAGTGGTGGTGAAGCTGCAAGTGTAAATTATCTTAAAGGCAAGCTAAGTGACGCTGGAGTTGGTTGGACTGACTTCGCTGTTGCTGGTGGCGGTGGTGAAAACGCGATGACTGTACTTAAGTCAAGAGCGATTTCTGGAAACCCTCCTACAGCTGCTCAAATCAAAGGCCCTTCAATTCAAGAGTGGGGTGATCTAGGATTTTTAGCTGACATCAATGGTGTTGCTGAAAAGAATAACTGGGATGATTTATTACCAGCAGTTGTTGCTGACGTAATGAAGCATGAAGGGAAATACGTTGCTGCTCCTGTAAACGTTCACAGAGTAAACTGGATGTGGTCTAACCCAGAAGTTTTTCGTGCTGCAGGCGCGACTATTCCAACAACTTGGGACGACTTCATGGTTCAAGCTAAGAAGCTTCAAGACGCTGGTTACGTAGCACTAGCTCACGGTGGTCAGCCATGGCAAGATGCAACTGTATTTGAAGCAGTAGTTCTTGGTGTTGGTGGCGCAGACTACTACAACAAAGCGTTTGTAGAGATGGACATGGACGCACTTAACAGTGACACAACAGTAGAAGTTTTCGAAACTTTTGGAAACCTACGTCAATTCGTTGATGCAAATGCACCAGGACGTGACTGGAACATTGCGACTTCAATGGTAATTGAAGGTCAAGCTGGAATGCAGATCATGGGTGACTGGGCAAAAGGTGAATTCAAGGTTGCTGGTAAGAATGTAGGCACTGACTTTGTATGTAGCGCAGCTCCAGGTACTTCAGGTGCACACACATTTAACGTCGACTCTTTTGCATTCTTTGCACAAGGTACAACATCTGGAACTGGTGCACAAAACATCATGGCTGCAGAAATCTTAGGTACTGATTTCCAAACAGTATTTAACCTGAATAAAGGTTCTATTCCTGCGCGCTTAGGTGTTTCAAGAGCTGAGTTTGATACATGTGCTCATGACTCTATGGACGCTTTTGTTGCTTCTTCAGCAAGCGGTTCATTAGTACCAAGCTTTGCTCACGGTATGGCATTGCCTTCAGCGGTAGCTGGAGCGGTAGTTGATTCAGCTACAAACTTCTTTAACTCTTCTCAGAGTGCAGAAGAAGGCGCTGCTCAACTGGTTGCTTCGATGGCAGCTGCGATGTAAGAGCAACTCTGTATAAAGAGCTTTAGCTTGTCTCCTTTAGCGTAAGGCTCTTTAATGCATTTAGGGCGCTTAATTTAAGCGCCCTAATTTTATAAATTCATAATAAAATCAGACTTACCGTGCTTAATTTTTTAGAAAAAAACTTGCCAAAAATTGTATTGGCACCGACCACAATCGCAATGATTGTATGTATGTATGGTTTTATCGTGTGGACCGGTCTATTATCTCTTACAAAAAGCCGTATGATGCCTCAATGGGATTTTGTTGGGCTCGATCAATATGTCAGACTTTTTAAGAATCCTAGATGGGATGTGGCCGTTGATAATCTCTTTATTTTCCTCATTTTATTTATTGTGATCGCTCTAGTTCTAGGCCTTTTACTAGCAATATTCCTAGATCAAAAAATCAGAGTTGAAGGCGCAATAAGGACTATATATTTATATCCTATGGCAATCTCATTTATTGTTACAGGTACGGCATGGAAGTGGATTTTAAATCCAGGTCTTGGAATCGAAAAGCTGATGAATGACTGGGGTTTTGTGGGCTTTGAATTCAGGTGGCTGGTTGAACAGGACATGGCCATCTATTGTATTGTGATTGCTGCAATTTGGCAGTCTAGTGGCTTTGTAATGGCGCTCTTTTTAGCTGGCTTAAGAGGTGTTGATGATAATCTAACTAAAGCTGCAAAAATGGATGGTGCATCAACGGTTCGCCTATACTGGCATATTATTTTGCCTTTAATGAGACCCGTTTTTTTTAGTGCTATTGTCATCCTTACTCATATAGCGATTAAAAGTTTTGACCTTGTTCAGGCGTTGACAGGGGGAGGCCCTGGATATGCATCCGACTTGCCAGCCAACTTTATGTATACATATACCTTTAACAGGTCACAAATTGGCATTGGCGCTGCCAGTGCAATGATTATGTTGTTCGGTGTTCTAGCTGTATTAATACCGTATTTATATTCAGAACTACGCGAGAAAGATTGATGAATAAATTTAACTTACTAAATATTAATTTTGGCCGAGCAGCTATTTACTTCATATTGTTTTTATTTGCTTTTATCTATTTAGCACCTCTTTATGTGATGTTTACAACTTCACTTAAAGATATTGAAGAAATTCGAAGTGGTAACTTGATGGCTCTTCCAATCGATCCAACCCTATATGCTTGGAAGAAAGCCTGGGCATCAGCATGCACTGGAAGTGAGTGCAAAGGCCTAGCTCCATATTTTTGGAATAGTGTAAGGATTGTATTTCCTGCAGTAATTATCTCAACTATTTTGGGCGCTTTTAATGGCTATGCTCTTGCTAAATGGAAGTTCAAAGGAAGTGAATTTCTTTTTGGAGCTCTCTTATTTGGCTGCTTTATCCCTTTCCAGGTTATTCTTTTACCGATGGCAAAGCTTTTGGGAGCTTTGGGGTTGGCTAACACTGTGACTGGCCTTGTTTTGGTTCACGTTATCTATGGAATAGCTTTTACAACACTCTTTTTTAGAAATTATTATGTGGGAATACCGACTGAGCTTGTTAAAGCTGCAAAGCTCGACGGCGCTAGTTTCTTAAAAATATTTCGTCACATTTTTATTCCATTGTCTACACCAATTTTTGTAGTCACAATCATTTGGCAGTTTACCCAAATTTGGAATGATTTTTTATTTGGAGTTGTTTATTCAGGCTCGGGAACTCAGCCAATTACTGTGGCACTTAATAACCTTGTGAATACCTCGGTTGGTGGAAAAGAATACAACGTAGATATGGCTGCAGCAATTATTGCTGCGCTGCCAACGCTAATCGTTTATATCATTGCAGGAAAGTACTTTGTGAGAGGACTAACTGCTGGCGCAGTTAAAGGATAATTTTAATTACTAAGAAAATTACGAATACAGGATAAAAAAAATGGGAAGTATTAGTCTTAATGGGATCAACAAATCTTTCGGTTCAACTGAAGTGCTTAAGGATATCAATTTAGATATTAAAGATGGAGAGTTTTTGATACTGATCGGTCCATCTGGATGTGGAAAGTCAACTTTAATGAACCTAATTGCCGGTCTTGAAGACTTAACTGGCGGTGAAATAATTATTGATGATAAGGATGTGTCTGAAGAGTCGCCAAAGGACAGAGATATTGCGATGGTATTTCAATCGTACGCGCTCTATCCAACTATGAATGTTGCAAGAAACATTTGTTTTGGATTAGAAATGAGCAAAATGCCAAAAAATGAACAAGAAGTTATATTAAAAAAAGTCTCATCTTTGCTTCAGATTGATCATCTATTAGATAGGAAGCCAGGGCAGCTTTCAGGCGGTCAGAGGCAAAGAGTTGCTATGGGAAGGGCACTAGCACGTTCACCAAAAGTCTTTCTATTTGATGAGCCACTTTCAAATTTGGATGCAAAGCTAAGAGTTGAAATGCGCACTGAGATTAAAAAACTTCATCAGCGCATTGGAACAACCATTGTTTATGTTACTCATGATCAGATAGAGGCAATGACACTCGCAGATAGGATAGCTGTGCTTAAGGATGGTGAATTACAGCAAGTCGGCACACCTTACGAAATTTATAATGATCCAGTCAGTCACTTTGTTGCGGATTTTATGGGCTCACCTGGTATGAATTTTATTGAGTGTATTGTGAAGGATGAGAAACTCATAATTGAGAGTGGTGGTGAAAAATATGAATTAGAGATCCCATGCAAGGACGCTATTAATAATTCTAAATTAGATGTTGTATTGTTAGGAATAAGGCCTGAAATGCTTACCGAAATTCAGCCATCTGTTGAGAAAAATTCCTACATTCATCAAATAAAATTTGATGTCGACGTTTTAGAACCTATGGGTGCTGATACGGTTGCAATTGGACAATGGAATGAAAGCGAAGTTATGGCGAGGCTAAGTCCAGAATCTGGAAACGCAGCTGGAAAGGGTTTTGACTTGCAAGTCGATACTAGTAAAGCTATATTATTTGATCCAAATTCAGGCTTAAGAATCAGATAATTATTGATACAATGTCAGTATGAGTGAAGGTTTTACTAAATCTGGCTTATCAATACCCCCAATAGGGCTCGGAACGTGGGACCTGCAAGGCCCAACATGCTCAAGAATCGTGCGAGAAGCACTAGAGCTTGGGTATCGTCATATTGATGGCGCTTCGATGTATGAGAACGAATCAGAAGTTGGCCAAGGTGTGATTGATTCTGGAGTTGATAGAGAAGAGATCTTTATTACGACAAAAATCAATACGACAAGTTGGACGCCTTCAAAGGGTAATGGACCTTCATTACAAAATAAAGACATAGTTAAGCACTTTGAGCAAAGTCTCAAGGATTTGCAAACTGATTATGTGGATCTACTTCTCATTCATTGGCCTAAGTTTGAGACTAATTTGGCAGACATGCTAGAAATCTTATACAAGATCAAAGATGCTAAAAAAACAAAAGAGGTCGGTGTTGCAAACTTTAACAGCCATCTTGTAAATGAATGCATTAATCTTGGATTTAATGATATCTATTGCAATCAAATTGAATACCACCCTTTTTTATCTCAAGCAAAGTTAATGGAGGTCATGCAAGATTTTGATTTAATTCCGGTTGCTTATTGCCCAATATGCAGAGGTGATGTCGCCAGACATGATGTTCTCATTAGCCTTTCCAACAAGTACTCTAAGACACCTGCTCAGATAGCTCTTCGATGGTTATATCAGCAAAGGGCAGTATCAATTCCAAAAACAGCAAATTCACATAGACTAAAGGAAAACTTTGATATTTTTGATTTTGAGATTGAGTATAAAGATATGCTTAAAATCTATAGCCTAGAGAGAAATCAACGCTTAGTTCCTAACCTAGAGATTAATGAGTCAAAGTATCCCTTTGATTAATCTCGATTTAATTTAAGAACGCTCTTTCTCTCTATCAGCTTAATTCCAAAATCGTAATCAATTTCTAGAGCAGCGCCATAAGAAAGATTAATGAGCTTTCTAACGGCTGAGATTGCCATTTTTTGAACTGGGACATCTATTGTTGTGAGTGGCGGATTAGTGTAAGAAGATATGTTCATGTTGTCATAGCCTAATACTGAGACTTCGTCTGGAATCTTAACTCCATTGCTTGACAAAGCTGAAATAGCAGACATTGCAGATTGATCATTGGCACAGAATAGAGCGGTAAAAGAGGGTTCTTGATTAAAAAGATAGTTAGCTCCTTCAAAGCCTTTTTTAAAGGTGTAATCGCCGCGATAAATAAGATTTTTATGAATTGAAATATTATTATCCTTAAGTGCATCTAAAAAACCATTATGCCTTTCATTCGCATCAGTTGTATCAAACCATCCACTGATATAGGCTATCTCCCTATGACCACTATCAACAAGATATTGTCCAGCAATATATCCCGCTTGATAATGATCAAAACTGAAGGATTTATCTGATATAGCATCAACCTTATTGTTTAAAAGAACGATATTTGGATACTCTTTCTCTAGTTGAAGAATATCAAACTCTGGCAAATCTGCGCCCCATATTATTAAGCCATCACACCCTTTATTGATAAGATTGTCAATTGATAATCGGGATGCATTAGGATGGTTGGCCGAATTTCTTTCTCCATCAGTAGTAATCAGACTCACACCGAACGGCTGAAGTTCCCGTTCTATTTTTGTGAGTGTAGCTCGACTCATTTCGCCCGAACTTTTAGTACCCCACAGACCAATCGTATTATATCTTTTTGATGAGAGAGACTGGGCTGAAGTGTTGGGTATGAATTTAAGTGCAGACATCGCATCGCTGACTTTATCGAGCGTTTTCTTGGAAACAGAACCTTTTCCAGATATAACTCTGGAAACAGTTCCAATTCCTACTCCTGCTAGTTTTGCAACATCTCTTATAGTGGCCATTTTGTAAAGATTTTATCTATCATATTAAGCTATATATTGTTGATTATATAGGAAATAGCTAGTTTTTTTCTAGCTAATCCTTACGTATAACTTTGTGACAAAATGTCACACTTTGACACATTTACATTTTAGTAGTTTATTTATAATTGGAAACGGTTCCATAATAATTATGTTATGGAGTTTTTTAATAAGTATTTTCTAGGAGAGAAATATGAGAAAAATGTTTAAGAGTTCAACGTTAGTTGCAGCTGCTATCTTAACGGGTGCTGTGAATGTTGCATCAGCGACTGAACTTGAAGTCACACACTGGTGGACTTCAGGTGGTGAGGCTAATGCCGTTGGAGAGCTTGCTAAAGCTTTTGATGCAACTGGTCACAAATGGGTTGATGGTGCTATTGCTGGTTCAGGCGGTGTTGCAAGACCTATTATTATTAGTAGAATTATTGGTGGAGAGCCAATGGGTGCTACTCAGCTTAATCATGGTCGTCAAGCGGAAGAGCTAATCGAAGCTGGTCTACTTTTAGATTTAACTGATGTTGCTGAAGCAGAGGGCTGGAGAGATGTTATTTATCCACCAAACCTTTTAGACGCTTGTACAGTGGATGGTCGCGTATATTGCGCACCTGTTAACATTCATTCAGCTCAATGGTTATGGTTAAGTCATGACGCTTATGAGAGTTCAGGTGTTGCTGTTCCTAGCAATTGGGACGAGTTTGTTGCTGCAGGTCCAGCGCTTCGTGCAAACGGAATTGTGCCTTTGGCTCAAGGTCAGCAAGGATGGCAAACAGGACTAACTTTTGGTGTTCTAGCAACAGCTCTAGTTAGTGAGGATGCTTGGTATGCGGTTAACCGTGATAAGGATGCCTCTGTTGCAGGTGGTGCAGAGTATGCTCGCGTTTGGAATGCGTTTGACGATGCCCGTAAAATGGCTATTGGATCAAATGTTGGTGACTGGAACCTAGCTACAAACCTTGTTATTACTGGTAAAGCAGGTGGACAGATTCATGGTGACTGGGCTCAAGGTGAGTTTAGTGTTGCTGGATCTGTTGCAGGAACTGACTATTCATGTCTTCCAGGTCTAGGAGAGCGTGAAATTTTAGATACTGGTGGAGATGCGTTCTATTTCCCAGCACAGGATGATGCTGATGTTGAAGCGGCTCAAAAAGAGTTAGCAGCTCTTCTAGTTTCTCCTCCTGTACAGGTGGCGTTTAACCTTAAAAAAGGTTCATTGCCAATCCGTGGTGATATAGATATGTCAACTGCTAACGATTGTATGCAGAAGGGTCTGAAGATTCTTGCAGGCGGAAATGTTGTGCCTTCAGGGGATATCCTTCTTTCGGCTGATACAAACAACCAGGTTAATGAACTTATGAATACTTTTTGGAGTGATTTGTATATGAGCCCTGCAGATGCACAGGCTAAATATGCTAAGATCATTGCAAGTGCAGACTAAGTATTAATCAAAAAAAGAGCTGCCAAATGTTAAACTGGAGTTTGGCAGCTCTTTCAAAGCAATACCATCTAGTTTTGAATGCATTTCTTATTTAAATTACATTAGTGCTTATGATTTATAAAGCTCAGCTTGAAAGGTTATTTGTTAGTTCAGTTATGCTAGCCTTTGCTTCATTAGCGCTATCAATAGTTGGTATTAAATCTCAGCTATTTCAAACTATACAGTTTCTTTTTTTGTTTATTGCTCTCATTAGTTTAGTAGTTTTAGGGGTCCAATCCAAAACTATTCAATTTAATGCCAATAGGCTTAAAAAACAAATTATTGGGTGGCTGCTCTCCTCTGTTTTTTCAATTGCTATTTGGTTGTTTGCCCAAAAAGATTTTCAATCTATTTTTCCAGCCCTAAAGGGCTATAAAAAGGCCTTAAATACACTCGAGCCTTTTGCTATTTATGCTGCTATTGTGTTCATATTGTTTGCTCTAATATTATCAATTGTTGGTGCAAGGGATAGTAGGCTTGATCGTCCTGGATTTATTGAGCGTACGCTCGTATATAACCTCTCAAGTAAAATTGCAGCGCTTCCAATGATGTTCACATCAATTGGTATTTTTGTTATTGCAACTTTATGGACTGTGTATCACTCCTTTACTAATAGCCGTATGCTTCCTAAAAGTGAGTTTGTAGGACTTGCTCAATATGAAAGACTTTGGAGTTCAGATCGTTGGTACATGTCAATTGAAAACCTTGCAATCTATGGCGCATGTTCTTTAATTTTTTCACTATTCATTGGCTTTATTTTGGCTGCTTTGCTAGACCAAAAAACAAGATTTGAAAATACATTTAGAACTATATTTTTGTATCCGTTTGCCTTAAGCTTTATTGTCACAGGCCTCGTCTGGCAGTGGATTCTTAACCCTGAGTATGGCGTTGAAAAAATTATAAGATCAATTGGTTTTGAGTCGTTTGTTTTTAACCCTTTATACAATACAGATATAGTTATCTACGGAATACTGGCAGCAGGTTTATGGCAAGGTACAGGCTTTATTATGTGTCTTATGTTGGCAGGACTTAGAGGGATTGATCAAGAGATATGGAAAGCCGCTAAAATTGATGGAATTCCCATGTGGAAAACCTATATTCAGATTGTGATACCAATGATGCGTCCAATTTTTATAACCACTCTAGTCATTATTGCTGCCGGAATTATTAAGGTTTATGATTTAGTAGTTGCTCAAACCTCAGGGGGTCCAGGAATTTCTTCTGAGGTTCCAGCCAAGTATGTATATGACTACATGTTTAGTGCGCAGAATCTTGGTCAAGGTTTTGCTGCTTCGACAATGATGTTAGTCTCTGTTTTAATAGTGCTTATTCCATTTGCATATCTTCAGTTTGGGAGAAGAAAGTATGACTGAAACTCAAAAGAATTCTATAGTTACTGAGCCAAGAGGCCCTAAGCCACGCAAGATAATGAGCCGAAGAAATATCATTCTTTATGGCACTCTTCTAGTGGTTGCAATCTATTATTTGATTCCGCTGTATGTAATGATAGTGACATCTCTTAAAGGTATGCCAGAGATTAGACTAGGGAATATTTTTTCACCACCTGTCGAAGTCACCTTTGAGCCATGGATTAAGGCATGGTCACAAGCCTGTACTGGTCTAAATTGCGATGGATTGTCGAGAGGTTTTTGGAATTCTGTACAAATCACATTACCATCAGTTATCGTTTCAATAGCCATTGCATCGGTGAATGGTTATGCGCTTGCAAATTGGCGCTTTAAGGGTGCTAACCTGTTTTTTACAATCTTAATTTTTGGCGCTTTTATTCCATATCAAATTATGATTTATCCTCTAGTGATTTTGCTAAGAGACTTAGGAATCTACACAAAACTACCTGGATTAATTTTAATTCACTCAATTTTTGGAATGCCCATACTAACTCTTCTATTTAGAAACTATTTTACAACGATTCCTGAAGAGCTCTTTAAGGCTGCTCGGGTAGATGGAGCAAGGTTTTGGGGTATTTATTTTAGGGTCATGATGCCAATGTCGCTGCCTATTTTTGTGGTAGCGATAATAATGCAGGTGACAGGAATTTGGAATGATTTCTTGTTTGGAGTGATTTATACAAAGCCTGATACATATCCAATGACAGTGCAGCTGAACAATATTGTAAATTCAGTTCAAGGAGTCAAAGAATATAACGTCAATATGGCCGCAACATTGCTTACCGGTCTTGTGCCCTTAACCATTTATTTTATTTCAGGCAAGCTCTTTGTTAGAGGCATTGCTGCGGGTGCTGTTAAAGGTTAAATAAAAGGAAAACGATTAATGAATAGTATAGAAATAAAGGATCTTTCACTTAACTTTGGGAATGTCAAAGTTCTTAAAGATTTAAATCTATCTGTTGAGAAAGGAGAGTTTTTGGTTCTCCTAGGTGCCTCAGGTTGTGGTAAATCAACTTTGCTTAATTGTATTGCAGGACTTTTGGAAATTAATGAGGGTCAAATTTTTATTAATAATCAAAATGTCACATGGTATGAACCATCTGAGAGAGGAATTGGAATGGTTTTCCAGTCCTATGCTCTTTACCCTCAAATGTCTGTTAAAGGTAATCTAACGTTCAGCTTAAAGAATGCAAAGCTATCTAAAGAAGATATTGAAGAGCGAGTGAAAAATGCTTCAGAAATTCTTCAGATTGAAGACCTTTTAGATCGAAAACCTGCTGCACTTTCTGGAGGTCAGCGACAAAGGGTTGCAATTGGAAGAGCACTCGTAAGAGATGTGGAAGTTTTTTTGTTTGATGAGCCATTATCTAACCTAGATGCTAAACTACGCACTGAGCTTAGAGTAGAAATTAAAAGGTTGCATCAAAAGCTCGATAATACGATGATCTATGTCACCCATGATCAAATTGAGGCAATGACTCTAGCGAATCGAATTGCAATCATGAGAGATGGCTTGATTTTGCAGCTAGATAAACCTAAAACAATATACAACTATCCTGTAAACAAATATGTGGCTGAATTTATAGGGTCTCCTAGCATGAATTTTTTAAAAGGTAAAATTGTACCCAACAAAATACCTGTCTTTAAACTAGAAGGAGGCTGGTGTGAAACACCAGATCTAAGTAATTATAAGTTTAAAGAGGATATTAAAGAAGAGAGGCAAATTTGGTTGGGTGTTCGCCCTGAAAGTATAGTGGTTGGTGATGAGGCTGAAAAGTTTCCAGTCAAATTTAATTTAGAGGCTGAGGTCGTTGAGCCAATGGGTGCTGATACCTTGGTATGGTCACAGATTGGTGGGCAGGAGTTCCACTTTATTGTCGATGGTAATTCCACTATAAATAGTGGTGACTCTCTAAGAGTAGGTTTTGATCCAGTACACTCATCTATTTTTGATTTAGATAGTGAAGATAGACTTTAATAAATATAGGTATTTAAACAATGTATAAATTTCCAAAAGATTCAAAACTTAACAATCCAAAATTTATTTTTGGAGTTGCTACTGCGTCCTACCAAATCGAGGGCGCGACAAATGTTGATGAGCGTTGTGACTCAATATGGGATACTTTTTGCGCCACGCCAGGAATGGTCTATAAGCAACACAATGGCGATGTTGCCTGTAATCACTACAACTTATATGAGCAGGATGTTGACCTTATTGCTTCTCTTAATGTAGATGCCTATAGGTTATCCATTGCCTGGCCAAGAATTATTAAAGAGGATGGAAGAGTTAATCAAAAAGGATTGGATTTTTATGACAGACTAATTACTGCTCTAGAGAAAAAAAATATAACAGTCATGGCAACCCTTTACCACTGGGATTTACCCCAATATCTTGAAGATAAGGGTGGGTGGTTAAATAGAGAAACTTCAGTTAAATTTGCCGAATATGCTGATGTGATCAGTCAATATTTTGGTGATCGAATTAGTTTTTATGTCACTCTCAATGAGCCATGGTGCAGTGCATTTCATGGCTATCGATATGGCATACATGCTCCTGGAATTGCTGATGAGGCTTCTGGCTTTTTGGCCTGCCATAACTTATTGCTTGCTCATGGAATGGCTATGCCTATTTTAAGGAAGAATGCCAAAAAATCTCAGCACGGAATTGTTTTAAATTTTACTCCAAATTATCCAGTCGATGATTCCTCGATTGAGGCAGCTGATTTTGCTGATGATGAGCATACACACTGGTTTATAAAGCCCTTAATGGAGGGAGGGTATCCTTGTTCAGTCTACCAACACTTTAAAGACTATATGCCAACAATTGAAGAAAACGATATGGCTATTATTAGTGAAAAAATTGATTTCTTAGGGGTCAATTTTTATTCGAGAAGTATGGTGACAAATGGAAGGCAAGGAAAAGTTTCTGATACTATCTTGAAGAAACTTGAACGAGCTGAAATTCGAATAATAGAGTCAGATGAAGTTTTAGAAGATGAAACTAAAGCAGAGCAACTCCAAAAGCTGATGAACCAAAAAGAAAGCCATTATCTGAGCGTCGAGCTGCAGGAGGTTGAAAGGACCCATATTGGATGGGAAGTCCATCCTGAGGCTCTTTTGAAGCTATTAACTGACTTAAATAATATTTATAATCTTCCACCGGTTTATATCACCGAGAATGGTGCGGCTGTTGACGATCATGTCGTTGATGGAAAAGTGGATGATGAGCAGCGATACCGTTATTATCAAAACCATCTATTAATGGTTCATGAAGCCATTAAAATGGGAGTCGATATAAGAGGATATTTTGCTTGGAGTTTGATGGATAATTTTGAGTGGGCTGAGGGTTATAAGATGAGGTTTGGAATTGTCTATGTTGACTATGAATCTCAAAAGAGAACTCTTAAGCAAAGTGCTATAAAGTTTCAAGAATTCCTTAATGCGCGCAAAGAAGGGCTCTTGTAGATTTTGATATAAGTTCAATTTTTATGCTACACACTTTGCAACACTTTGACACATTATCAAAAATTCTATAGTTTAAACTTTATTTCGATTTTTTAGCTTAATAGTAACAATATTGTTGTTGTAAATTATGAAGAATATCAATGCAGATATTGGCCTCATAGGTCTAGGTGTGATGGGTTCTAGCCTTGCTTTAAATATGGAGAGTAATGGCTATACTGTGGCCATTCATAATCGAACAGCTCCCCAAATAGATAATATTGTCAATAACAGATCAAAGCTCAAAAAGATTTTTGGATTTGAAAATCTTGAGAAGTTTGTAAACTCAATCAAAACGCCTCGCAAAATTATGCTTATGGTTGTTGCTGGAACAGTTGTGGATGACTACATTCAAAAACTGATTCCGCTCCTCGATCAAGGTGACATCATTATTGATGGTGGAAATTCACATTTTCCTGACACATCCAGAAGAACTGAGGAGTTAGAGTCTAAGGGGTTTCAGTTTATTGGAGCAGGAGTCTCTGGGGGAGAAGAAGGTGCGCTTAAAGGCCCATCAATTATGCCTGGTGGCTCAGTTTCTGCTTGGCCAGAAATTAAGGAAATCTTTCAAAACATATCTGCAAAGGTGGGTGATAATGAGCCATGCTGCGACTGGATAGGAGAAGGTGGCTCTGGCCACTTCGTTAAGATGGTTCATAACGGCATTGAGTATGGTGATATGCAACTCATTTGTGAAGCCTACCAGATCATGAAAGATGTTTTAGAAATGTCTAATGACGAGATGCACGAAGTCTTCAAAGAATGGAATAAGGGAGAACTCAACAGTTATCTGATCGAAATTACGGCAGACATCCTTAAATTTAAAGAGAAGGATGGGAGCTATTTAATAGACAATATTCTTGATACTGCTGGAGAAAAGGGGACCGGTAAGTGGACCGCTGCCGTAGCGCTGGAGCTTGGCGCGCCGCTTACGCTAATTGGCGAGGCCGTCTTTGCTAGATATCTTTCTTCAAGAAAAGATGAGAGAGTTGAAGCATCTGCCATGTTTGATGGCCCATCCATTAAGTTTGATGGAGACAGAGAGCAAGTCCTTCAAGACATCCATGACGCACTTTATGCTTCAAAAATGGTTTCTTATGCTCAAGGATATACTCTTCTATCAAGGGCCGCTAAAGAGTTTGACTGGAACCTCAATTACGGCGCAATTGCTCTCATGTGGAGAGGTGGATGCATCATCAGATCAGTCTTCCTATCAAAGATAAAGGATGCTTACGACAGAAATCCAGACATTAAAAATTTACTATTAGATCCCTTTTTCAAGGACAAGATTAATAAATCGCAAAAGGGATGGAGAAGGGTGGTATCTACTGCCATTTCAAATGGTATATCTATCCCAGCTATGACATCTTCCCTTTCTTACTTTGATGGCTACAGATCAGAAAGTCTTCCTGCTAATCTTTTGCAAGCTCAAAGAGATTACTTTGGTGCACATACTTATGAGCGAATTGATGGTGAAAAAGGTAAATTTTTTCATACAGAGTGGACATAAAATATAGTGAATGACATAGTTAGCAATAAAGATGCCTAAAACTTCAAACAAAATAAATAGTTTTATCCTTTTTGGTGTTTTAGGAGATTTGTCCTTAAGAAAGCTTATTCCGGCTTGGTACTATCTTGAGAAGGATAATTTGCTCGATGATTCTTTGAAAATATTAGGTGTAGGAAGGCAAGAACTTTCAGATTCCGATATAGAATTAAAAGTAAAAGATGCGCTTAATACCTTTGTTTCCTCTGAGTACCTTGAATCTGAAATAGTTTCTCGCTTATCAAGGCGCTTTAGTTACTGCAAATGTGATTTATCAAAAGCCGATAGCTATAAAGACCTTAGCCTAAAGCTCATTGACTGGACAAAGCCCATGGCCTATTATTTAGCTATTTCACCTGGCCTTTTTGAAACAGTCTGTGATGGTCTCAAGGGCTCAAATTTGATTACTCCTGATTGCAGAATTGTTGTTGAAAAACCGATTGGCTATGATTTGGATACCTCTCAAGAGATCAATGAAAAACTCACAAGACATTTTGACGAGTCGCAGATCTATCGTATTGATCACTACTTAGGCAAAGAAACAGTTCAAAATCTAGTGACTCTTAGGTTTGCAAACTCCCTTTTTTCAAGTCAATGGAATTGTAAAGGTATTGACTATGTTGAAATTACAGCGGCTGAATCCGTTGGAATTGAGGATCGCTGGGGATATTTTGATGGGATGGGGCAGCTCAGAGACATGGTGCAAAGTCATCTTCTCCAGCTATTGTGCCTGATTGCTATGGAGCCGCCTAACAGGCTTGATGATCAGAGTATTCGATCAGAAAAGGTAAAGGTCTTGGAGGCCTTAAAACCCCTTGATCAAGGCAGTATCTCGTCTAACTTCGTTTCAGCGCAATACACTGATGGTGAAATTGATGGAGAAAAAAAACCAGGATATACTAATGAAGTTGGTGCTAAATCAGATAGCGAAACTGAAACTTTTGTTGCTATTAAGGCAGAGATACAAAATTGGCGTTGGTCTGGTGTTCCTTTTTATTTGCGTACCGGCAAGAGACTGGCTTCTAAAACAACACAAATTGTTGTTCATTTTAAATCAGATGGCCACTATGCATTTGATGAGAGTAAGGAGAGTCTTAGGGGCAATATACTAATAATAAGTTTACATCCTACTGAGGGTATATCGCTAAAGGTCTTCACGAAGCCTCATGGGGTAAATCAGCATTCTACTATTCGTTCAGACCCGATGAGTTTAGATTTCATTAAAACACAAAAACTATTAAATATACCGAGTGGATATCAGAGTCTATTGATGGATATTCTTAATGGCAATCAAAGTCTATTCCTTTGCAGAGAAGAAGTGGAGCTTGCTTGGAAATGGTGTGATGAGGCTTTAGATGCCTTTAATGATACAAATCAAGAGCTATATTATTATAAATCTGGGAGTAATGGTCCGGTTGAGAGTGAAAGGTTGGTTTTAAGTGATGGACACAGTTGGTATGAGGAGTAGTAAAACACATTATCTGCCAGAGCATGTTGGCTTTTATAGCACCAATAGTAGCGAATCTTTGGTGGCTGATCTTAGTCAAAACATAGGTGAAATTTTAATAGAAACAATTGAAGAGAGAGGCCGCGCAAGCCTTGCGGTTTCTGGAGGAAGTACCCCCAAGCTACTATTTGAAGAATTATCCCTTTTAAATTTAGATTGGTCTAGAGTGGACCTTACTCTTGTTGATGATCGATGGGTTGATTCTGACCATAAGGACAGCAATGAATTACTTATTAAAACTCACTTCTTAAAAAACAAAGCAGCAAAGGTCAATTTTGTGCCCCTTAAAAATGATGCTAAAAGTGCAAAGGAAGGTGTCTTATTTAGCGAAAATACACTCAAGAGTATTGCTATACCATTTGACCTCATTATTTTAGGGATGGGTACAGATGGACATACAGCATCACTTTTTCCGTGCTCAGATGAGTTATCAATTGGTATGGATTTAAATTCAAAGAGTCACCTGGTTGCAACAACTCCCAAAACGGCGCCATATGAGCGAATCAGCTTAACTGCAAAATCTATTTTTGAGGCTAAAAGGATTATTCTGCATCTAAATGGTTCAGCCAAGCTTCATACGCTTGAGGATGCGATGAGTATAAGAGATTCTAGTAAGATGCCAATCTATGCTTTTCTAGAGAATGGACTTGACATTTATTGGAGTCCATAATAGTAGCTAATTAGTATATTGATGAAAGACTTATTTGTTTGAAAAAAGAAAGGGATAATACTATTTTGTTAATATCAATTTATGGATAGTTTATGAAAATAAATAATATCGATGGTGAAGTTGTTAAAGATAACGAAACCTATCTCCTCAAAGACAACACCTCACTTAAAAATCTTGTTGTCAGTTCCACGACTCTCCATCCAGGCAAGTCAACCCGAGGACATTCTCACCCAGGAAAAGAGGAGGTTTATATGATTATGAGTGGAACAGGAAGAATGCAGCTCGATGATAATGAATTTGATATCTCTGGTGGTGAGATGGTATTGATTGAGGATGGGGTGTTTCATCGCGTTCATAACACTGGAGAAATAGATCTCTATATGGTGTGTGTTTTTGATGGAGACAGAAACCATTAGTAATAAAACTTTCAACCTGGTTGGAGATATTGGAGCCACAAACGCGAGGTTTGCGCTAGTTTCTCCAGGCTCTTCTGAAATGGAAAGCATACAAAGTCTCAAATGTTCAGACTTTGAAGATATTCAGAGCGCTATCCTTTTGTATCTTTCTGACCACTCTGATGTAGATATTCAAGCGGCATGCTTTGCAACTGCTGGTACAGTCCATTTAGAGTTATTTAAGCTTGCAAATAATCACTGGGTCATCAGCAAAAAGGATGTTAAAAATGCCCTTAAAGGAGTTGAAGTTCAGTGGATCAATGACTTTACTGCTCAGGCCTTTGCAACTACTACACTCGGAGATGATGACGTTATCGTTATCAATCAGGGCATTGTTGAGCCAGAAAAATTAAGACTAGTGATTGGTCCTGGGACTGGATTAGGAGTTTGTGGTTTGATTATGTCACCCTCGGGCTGGCTCCCAATTGCAGGAGAAGGAGGACATTCTGACTTTGCCCCCAATACCAGTCTTGAGTTTGAAATTCTGACTCTATTAACTAAAAAATTCGGCCATGTAGCTGTTGAGAGAATTCTTTCGGGCCCTGGAATTATGAATTTGTATGAGGCGCTTTGTCAAATTAACAATAAAGAGATGATTTATGAGTCACCATCAGAGATAACTGCATCAGCAGTAAATGGTGGCAATGACCCACTAGCTCATGAAACTGTTCAAATGTTTTGCAAAATCTTTGGATCGGTTGCTGGAAGTATGGCGTTGACAGTTGGTGCACTAGGAGGCGTTTACATTACAAGTGATCTAGTAAGAAACTTTTTGGACCTATTTGTTGCAAGTGAATTTCAAAAGAGTTTTGAGAGTAAAGGAAGACTTAAGCCTGTTCTTGAAGATATCCCAGTCTACCTTTCTAAAAAGAAAAATATGGGCTTAATTGGAACGGTTTACCAAATCAATAATCAATGGATTCAAAAAGGATTTAAGATTTAAGCAGATAGTTTAACCTTCTAATGCTGTCTTCATTAAAAGCTCAGCAATCTCATCTCTAGAACCAAAATAGCTAGTAACCTTGATTTCAAGATTTGGAAAGTTTTGAGAGGCTTTGTTTACCTCCTCGGGAATATCTCTATTGATATGAACCCCAGCTGATAGAAAGTAGGGTAAGACTGTGACTCGTTGCGCGCCTATTTTACTGCACATTTCAATGGCCTCAGGAATCGAAGGAGAGGCAAACTCAAGAAATGCAGGTATGACCTTGTCAAATTGATTTGAATTAAATTTGAGCATTTTTTTTGATAAAGAGTCAACTTCTAGGTTTGACTCCTCTCTTCTGCTTCCATGGGCAACCAGTATTAAAATATTCATATCAGGTAGGATAAGATCTTAAATTGAAATATTTGACTATTTTATAGGGTATCTTATCACGTTGAAAATATTAATTAGAGGCAAGCCTTTGTATCAATGTTCATCAATACATGAATCTAGTGGTCAACCCAAGATAGGAATTCTTTTA
Source organism: uncultured Gammaproteobacteria bacterium (assembly GCA_902556205.1). Lineage (GTDB taxonomy): Bacteria > Pseudomonadota > Gammaproteobacteria > PS1 > Pseudothioglobaceae > Pseudothioglobus. The sequence goes on from CACDVH010000002.1 coordinate 19,439, forward strand.
TCTAATTTAGGCACTCCAGATGCACCGACTTCAAAGGCAGTTAGACCCTATTTAAGGCAGTTTTTATCAGATACGCGCGTCATTGAACCGCCACCGCCAAGATGGATTTGGAAAATAATTCTTAATGCCATCATTCTTACTTTAAGACCCAGAAAGTCTGCCAAAGCCTATCAAACAGTGTGGAATACTCATGGGGACGGATCCCCACTCTTATCGATAGCGAAAAGTCAAAAAGTGGCTATTATTTCAGAACTTGAAAATAGAGCGCCTGGACAATTTGAAGTTGCGCTAGGTATGTGCTATGGAAACCCCTCTATGAAGTCCGCACTTGATGAGTTAGAGCAGAAAGGCTGTAAAAAAATAATTGTTCTTCCTTTGTATCCGCAATATGCAGCCTCATCCACTGGCTCTGTTTTTGACGCAGTGGCTAAGGAGCTATTATCATGGAGGAATGTACCTGATCTAAGGTTTATTAGTAACTACAGCGAAGAGGAGAAGTATATTGATGCACTTGCAAGTAGCGTTAAGGAGTATCAAAAAAAATATGGCAAACCTGATTTCTTACTTATGTCGTATCATGGCATTCCTAAGAGGTATTTTGACAAGGGTGATAACTATCCATGCCAATGCTGTAGAACGACCTTTCGCCTTGCTCAAAAACTAAATTTGAAACCTGATGAGTACCAGATGTCTTTTCAATCCAGGCTTGGTGTGGCTGAATGGATGAAAGAATACACCGATCAGACATTGAAATCATTGCCTAGTAAAGGCATCAAAAAGGTTCAAGTGATCTGCCCTGGTTTTTCTGCTGACTGTCTTGAGACCATTGAGGAAATTAGCGAGGAGAACAAGGAGTATTTTATGGAGTCTGGTGGAGAAGATTTTGGCTATATACCTGCACTTAATGCTAGATCTGATCATATTGAATTTTTGAGTCAACTACTGATAGATAATTCAGCTGGCTGGAATAAGTAAAATGAAAATTGTTATTCTGGGCGGTACTGGTTTAATAGGAAACGCCCTTCAAAAAAGCTTTTCAAGTGATTATCAGCTAGATTGTTTTAATAGGGATGCATTTCAATCAGTTGAACACCTTGTTTCCATAATTAAAGGCAGTGATTTGGTTATTCAGCTCTCGGGCTCAACCATATCAAAAAGGTGGTCTCAAAAAATCATCAACGAGATGTGGCAAAGTAGGGTGGATACCAACAAAATGCTTTCTGAAGCCGTTAAGTTCATGAGCTCAAAACCCAGAGTGATATGTGCTTCAGGTATCAGCTTTTATGCAGAATCTAGTTGCGATGAACCAAAAACCGAAAAAGATCCTCAAGGTGATGGTTATCTTACGAGTTTAAATATTGCAATTGAGGATGCTGCAAGATCGATCTCAGATGAGGTTATTATTCTTAGATTTGGAGTTGTCCTCTCTAGAGAGGGAGGAGCGCTTCAAAAACTTTTTTGGCCATACTATTTTGGAGTGGGTGGTCCAATTTTGTCAGGTAACCAATGTTTTTCTTGGATTCATATTAAAGATCTTGTTAGGTCTATTCATTTTCTTATTGGCAGCCCAGAAAGCAAAGGAGTATATAACGTCACATCTCCAGAACCAGTTCCACAAAAAATATTTGGAAAAGCCCTAGCTAAAGCTTTAAGAAGGCCATTCTTAATCCCAGTTTGGGAGTGGCAATTGAAAATCCTTCTTGGTAAAGGCTCTCAAGTTTTAACTCTCAGTGCATCCGTTATCCCCAAAAAATTACTGGATGAGGGCTTTGTTTTTGACTTTCCAAGTGTTGATAGTGCCATGAAAGAGTTGATTGATTGAAAAATCTAATCGTGTGGTAAAATATAATTAAATTTCAGGCCGTTATAAGGTTCTTTTAGACTTTCCATTCTGGAGAGTTTTTTTTATTTATTTTGGAGAAAATATGAAGGTTAGTAAGGATAAAGCTGTTTCAATGCACTACACTCTTAAAAATGATGCAGGAGATGTTATAGATTCGTCTGAAGGTAAAGAGCCTTTAGATTTCCTGCAGGGTCATGGCAACATTATTCCTGGCTTAGAGTCAGCACTTGAAGGTGCTAATAAAGGCGATAAAATCGAGGTTTCTGTTGAGCCTGAGCAAGGGTATGGACTGAAAATGCAGGACGCTATACAAGAAATTCCAAGGTCTGCACTTCAGGGTATTGACGAGGTCACAATTGGAATGCAGCTTCAGTCTCAAGATCAGGATGGTAATGCATTTGTGGTAACCGTTATAGAGCAGGATAAAGAGAAAATTACGGTTGATGCAAATCATCCTTTAGCGGGTGAAACTCTTCATTTTTCTGTTAGCATTGAAGATGTCAGAGATGCTGAGGCAGAGGAGCTTTCTCATGGTCACGTCCACTCTGCTGGCGGGCATTCTCATTAATTAATAAATTCTTAGCGGGCTAGGTGAATACTCAAAACACTTGTCCGCTATGTAAATCTGAAAATAATTCCCTTCTTTATAAAGATCATTTGCGTGATTATCTTCAATGCGCAAATTGTGATTTAGTGTTTGTTCCCACTGAATATCATTTATCTCTAGCTGAAGAAAAAGAAAGATACGATACCCACAACAATAACCCAAAAGACTCCCGTTATCGTCAATTCTTGAGTCAACTTACTACGCCCTTAAATTTATTGATTCCAAATCGATCTTTTGGCCTAGATTTTGGATGTGGATCCGGTCCAGCTCTATCCTTGATACTTGAAGAGAAAGGGCATCGAGTGGAATTGTATGATAAGTTTTATTATCAAGATCAGTCAGTCTTTGATAAAACGTTTGATTTTATTACCCTGACTGAAGTTATAGAGCACCTCTCAGATCCAATCTTTGAGATAGGGAGACTCAAATCAATTCTCAAACCTGATGGTGTTATTGCAATAATGACGCAGACCTTAACTCAGAACACAGATTTCAAAGCCTGGTATTACAAAAACGATCCCTCACATATTGGTTTTTATAATCAAAAATCATTAGACTATTTGGCAGACTATTTTGAGCTTGAAATAACTCATTACTCTGATCGCGTTATTTTTTTGAAAAAGAATTTAAGGAAGTATATTTAGATAGCTCTGATAACGACTGTTGCTAATTTTGCCTTGATCCAATGAATCTTTTACCGCGCAATTAGGCTCATTGATATGTTTGCAATCTCTAAAACGACATTCACTAGATAAAGCTTTAAACTCCTTAAACCCATTCTTAATTTCAAGTTCAGTTAAATTTTCAAGTTGAAACTCTCTAACGCCAGGCGAGTCAATTAAATCACCCCCACTTGGGATATGATAGATTGTTGTGTTGGTTGTTGTGTGTTTGCCAAGCTTACTTTTATTTGAAATCTCGCTGACTCTGAGCTCTAAATCAGGAATCAGTGAGTTAATGAGTGAGGATTTTCCAACACCCGATTGACCCAAAAAAATGTGAGATTTGTTAACTAGTTTCTCTTTGAATGTATCAAGATTTGTTTGATTTTTGACGCTTACGAAATGAACATCATAATCAAGTGATTTATAATGCATAAAGTCTTTAGTAGTGCTTTTTTCATCACTTGAGAGTTCAATCTTATTGACAATAATTCCAATCGGAAGTTTAGAATTTTCAGCCATGATCAGGTACCGATCGATGAGTTCAAATTCATAGTGGGGCTCTAAGGCAACGACAATCCATAATTGGTCGATATTAGCTGCAATCAATTTACCTTGCCTTTTCAGTTCACTATCACGAGGATAAATCGCAGTAACAATAGCCTCGTTATGTTTTGTTTTTTGAAAAAGGACTCGATCACCTGCCACTGAAAGACCAATATTTTGTCGACTTACAGACTGAAAGACTCTCCCTTGTTCATTCTCAACGAGCTGTCGTTGGCCATATCTTGTGATTACTTTTCCTGAGTGCTCTATTTCATCTTTGTCAAGTTGTGATTCAACTTTTGAAGCAGCCTTGCCAGCGCGAGCAATCTTTTCAGATTGTACTTTGTCGATGCGCCATTTTTGTTTTCTAGTTAATGGCACTAGGCAAATGATTTATTGTAATTTTTCAATTCTAAGAACCGCGCTAGGATGAGAGTCATGAAAAGCAGAGTAGTATTTATCAGGTGACAATGAAGATGAGTTTTCCTTGTAAAGCTTAATGAGCGATGAAATGAGATCTTTCGCATCAGTATGACTCGCAGCAAAGGCATCCGCTTGGAACTCATGTTTTCGAGACATTAGGTTGCTAATTGGCGTAATAAAAAAACTAAAGACAGGTAAGGTTAGGCTAAACAAAACTAGAGCTGCATGAGAAGAAGGTTGAGACACTCCAAGGCCATTATAAAACCAAGTTTGGTTAATTAAATATCCTAAAAGAGCAAGACTTACAAAACTGAAAATAAATGAGCTTATCATTCTTTGTCTTGTGTGTTTGTGATGAAAATGGCCGAGTTCATGAGCCAAGATTGCTTCAATCTCTTTGTCTTCCATTCCTTTAAGCAGTGTATCAAAAAATACAATTCTTTTATTTTTGCCGATACCTGTGAAATAAGCGTTGCCATGGGATGATCTTTTTGATCCATCCATAACAAAAATGCCATCACTTCCAAACCCAGTTCTTTCTAAAAGATTTGTAATTCTTGCCTTTAAAGTTTCATTGTCCAAAGGATTAAATTTATTAAAAATAGGAGCAATAAAAGAAGGGTAGATCCACATCATAATTAAAGAGAAAAGGCTAATGATTGCCCATACATAGATCCACCAGTAATTTCCAATAGTCTCAAAATTCATTAAGAATAAAATCACATAAATTAATGGCAATATAATAATAAGACTTAAAATTAACTCTTTGATCAAATCAGCAGCAAAAGTACCTATAGTCATCCTATTGAAGCCGAATTTTTGTTCTAAAACAAAGTTCCTATAGATGCTAAAGGGTAAGTCGATAAAGCTCGCAATGAGCATAATACTCAGGATAAAGAAAGTACCCATCAAAACTGGGTCTGAAACCCTTTCTGACCAAAAGCCATCCATCCAATTCATTACTCCTCCAAGTGTCCACAATAGAAGAATAATGGTTGAGAAGATGATTTCAAAATGATTTAGTCTTAACTTGGCTTTGGTGTAATTGCCTGCTTTCTGGTGATCTTTAAGTTTTATTGTCTCATTAAAACCTTCAGGCACAGTATCAAACGAGTTAGAGATGGCTTTATCTTGTCTAAAGTTCAGCCAAAGCAAAGCCACCACAGAGGTGAGAATCGCAAATAAAAATATAAATGTAAAAAAATTAAATTCCATTTGTTTTAAAAAAAATTATCTATAGTCTCGTCAAATTATACCTAGTGAATGTTTAGATGTCTCTGATTGAAAACTCTAAAAATAACTAACCAAATTATGTATCTATTGCTTTGTAAAAGGTTAATTGAAGAGGAAAAAATCAAATTATAGATATTGGATGACTATATTTATGAGATGGGTATAATTTCGTCATTAATGTTAAATTTTGATAATGTTTTATGATGACAATGGAAGATAGAGATGGCTTCATCTGGATGGATGGAGAGTGGCTGGATTGGAGAGAAGCAAAGGTTCATGTCCTGACTCACACCTTACACTATGGTATGGGTGCTTTTGAAGGGGTAAGAGCCTATGAAACGGCTCATGGTCCAGCTATTTTTAAGCTTGAAGAGCATACGGAAAGACTCTTTAATTCGACTAGAATTCTTGGTATGAAAATACCGTTTGATGCTGCTACTCTCAATCAAGCTCAAAGAGAGGTAGTGTCAAAAAATAATCTTAAATCTGCCTATATTAGACCGATGTGTTTTTATGGTTCTGAAGGAATGGGTCTCAGGGCTGACAATCTTAAAGTTCATACTATGATTGCTGCATGGGAGTGGGGAGCTTATCTTGGCGAAGATAATATGAAGAATGGAATTAGGATTAGAACCTCGTCTTACGTCAGACACCCAGCTCATCCAACGCTCAGTGGTGCGAAAACAAATGGAAACTATATTAACTCCATGATGGCGCTCAAAGAGGCCCTAGAGCATGGCTTTGATGAGGCTCTAATGCTTGATATTGATGGCTTTGTATCCGAGGGAAGTGGTGAAAATATATTTGTCATCAAGGATGAGGTTATTTATACACCTCATTTGACTTCTGCGCTCCCTGGTATTACTCGAGATACAATTGTTACTTTAGCCAAATCTATGGGTTATGAGATAGTGGAGAAGAAATTGTCATGTGATGAAATTTATGCTTCAGATGAGGCTTTTTTTACTGGCACCGCAGCTGAAGTTACGCCAATAAGAGATCTTGATGGAAATCAAATCGGTATTGGTTCTCGTGGTCCAATTACTGAGAAGCTGCAATCTCTTTATTTTGATTGTGTTTATGGTAGAAATGCTGATTATAGGCACTGGATTAAAAATGGTATGTGCGTGTGAGCCCAATAAGCTCAAATCGCTCAGATGTTTCTCTAATTTCAAAAAAAGATCTGCCTGCACATTGTCCGCCAAAAAAATCTTCAAAATGGAATATGCATCCAAAAGTCTTTCTACCATTTGACGAGTTTGGAAATGCAAGTTGCCCATACTGTGGTGCTTTATATAAACTCACTCCCTAAATCTTAATTTGTAAAATGCAAGAAAAATCCAACAATATTGTCCTAATTGGCCCCATGGGATCAGGCAAGACAACAGTTGGAAGACGCCTGGCTGAAAATTTACAAATCGATTTTCATGATGCAGACCATGAAATTATTGACAAGACAGGAGTCAGCATTGATCACATCTTCGATGTAGAAGGGGAAGAGGGCTTCAGAAAAAGAGAGACAGATGTATTAAAAGAATTATGTAGTAAGCCTAATATAGTCCTTGCAACAGGAGGCGGTGCAGTTATATCTAAAGAAAATAGGGAATTTATTAAGAATTCAGGTTCTGTTATCTATTTGTTATCATCAGTTGATCAGATTTTAAGAAGAACTGCAAAATCAAAAACACGACCACTTCTTGAGAATAGTTCAAATCGAAGAAAGACGATTTCAGATATTATTGATTCAAGGGATCCTCTTTATCGAGAGGTTGCGACTATTGTTATTAACACTAATGGTAAAAAACTTATTGAGATAATTAATGAAATTCAATCTCATTTAGCGTAATAATTTATTTAAATCTTTTGCCTAAAATTCACCAAAAATTCACTAAAATAGATTTTTGATACTCTAAACTGGCAATTTATTACTTGATTTATCGAATTCAAAAGGGGAAGTGATGTTTTATCGATTTATACTATTTGCGTTTTCTTTTATTTTGTCTCTGAATGTTGGAGCCATAACTCTCAATGAATATAGTGAAAGCCTTGTTGAGAGCCATCCTTATTTTGTTCAACTCTCTTTATCAGAGAAGACAAGCCTCCTCAACCAGAAGTCGTTAACTACCTACACTGACTGGAATATAAAGGCTGGAGCGAGTGAAACTTTCGCAGGTGGTGAGGATGTTGGTTCTAGACTTTATAAAGATTTATTTACAACAAAATATGAAATAGGCGCAACAAGAAAAGTCGAAAATTCTGGTGCTAGTGTGAACCTGAAGCACTCGATGACTAGAAATGACAAGGATAGTAATGCAACTCATTCAAACCTCTTCTCGGTAGATTATGTTAGACCTATGCTCCAAAACAAAGATGGACTCAATGATAGGCTCAATCTTGACCTTGCTTCAATCGAACTTATGTCAAAGAAGGTTAGTCTTGAAGAGCAAGCAGAAAACTTCCTAGCTTCAAAGCTAACAAAGTTTGTCGATTTAGCACTTAAACAGGAGGTTGTTAAAAATCATAAAATTGCTCTTGATCTCGCTAAACAGCAACTCGATCTTACAGAAGATAAATTTAATAATTCTCTTGTAGATATTACTGTCTTGATTCAAGAAAAAGATAAGTTTGTTAAAGCCAAACAACAGTCCCTCCAATCCAACAAAGAACTAATTATAGAGAGACGAGAGTTGGCAGATCTGATTGGAGTTAGGGAGTCAGATATGATCGTTGAGATGGACTTATTTAAAGAGCAAAAGCTTGTTAATTTAAATCCATCGGAGTTTGTAAAGAGTTCAAGAGCGATGCAAAAATATGATTTTGATAAAGCCAAACTTCAAAGAGAACTTGAGTCTAACGAGAACAAAACCATGCCTAATGTTAATTTAAATCTCGGATTATCATCTTTGGGCGAGAATGACAAATACTTTGGCAGTTTTGGTAACAGAGACTACTCTTGGAATATAGGTTTAGATATTTCCTACCCTTTGGGGTCAAGAAAAGAGATGATTGCAGTTGAAAATACTGAAATTAAAATGTCTGATATTGACGCGAAGCGTGCTGAAGCTGAAATGAATAGCATCCAACAAATAAATTATCTATTGGCACAAGTTGATCTTCTTACTGAACTTGTTGAGCTGTATCTTGAGCAGGGCGCACTTGCTGAAGAAAAGGTCATCGAAGAGCAGATAAAGTTTAGTGAGGCAAGAGGTCAAAAATCTCTTGTACTTGCTGCAAAAATTAATGCCAATCAAGCTAACTTGACCTACCTGCAGGCTGCTGGCACCTATCAAAAAATAATTATCGATTATAAGGCGGCAATTGACCAACTTTATAATTAAAGATGATTCGCCTTTTTTTAGCTTTTTGCTCCCTTCTTCCTCTAAGGGCTAATCATTCTTTTGGTGCTTTTCTGGGACAACTTTTGTTTATCTTTAATTCAGATGCTAAAAATGCATCAAAGCAGAATTTAGAGATTTGCTTTCCAAATCTCAGCCCAGGCGAGCTTCGAAAGTTATTAAAGAAGGTTCTTATTGAAACAGGAAAATCTCTAACGGAGTCGGGTTTAATTTGGAACCAGTCCTTTAAAGAAAACACCAAACTCATTAGAAATATTCATGGTGAAAATTATTTAGATAGCCCAAAGAAGACTATCTTGTTGGTTCCTCATATAGGGTGTTGGGAGATAACTGGGAGAGTTATTGCTGAAAAGCGAAAGATAACCTTTATGTACCGTCCCCTGAGAAGTTCGAAACAGAATGAATATCTCTTTGCTCGCAGAAATCAAGGTAATCTAACTATGGCTAGCGCCGATAAATCAGGCATCTTAAAAATACAAAGAGCTCTTAATAATGGTGAATTGATTGGTATGCTTCCAGATCAAGATCCAGGAAAAGATGGCGGTATTATGGCTCCTTTTTTTAATAAAGAAGTCAATACAATGACTCTATTAGCAAGATTAGCTAAAAAGCATAATGCACAGGTTTTAATGTTCTGGGCTAATAGGCTTGAAAAGGGAAGGGGTTATGATTTAAATATTGAGCCTGTGGATCTTACTGGAAACGGTGAAGATATAGAGTCATATACACAATTAATGAATAAGTCGATTGAATCTTTAATCAGAAAAACACCAGAGCAATATTTATGGAGCTATAGACGCTTTAAGTCATCTCACTCTTATCAATAAGTTCTTTAATTTAGACTCTCTCGAGGCTGAAAAGTATCAATAATGGTATAATTCACGGATGAGAATTGTTGAAGACGTCCGAAGTGTTTTTGCTCGAGATCCAGCAGCAAGAAACGTATTTGAAATACTTACCTGTTATTCAGGTGTTCAAGCCGTCATTTTTTATCGTTTAACTCACTCACTATGGAGAATTAAACTTCGTTGGCTCGCAAGATTTATTTCAACGCTTGCTCGCTGGATTACTGGAATTGAGATACACCCCGGAGCAGTCATAGGAAGACGGTTTTTTATTGATCATGGGATGGGAGTAGTGATTGGTGAAACAGCAATCATTGGCGATGATTGCATGCTTTATCACGGCGTAACTCTAGGAGGGACTACCTGGGATAAAGTAAAGAGGCACCCAACTCTAAAAAATGGAGTTGTGATTGGTGCAGGTGCAAAAATTTTAGGACCGATAACTCTTGGTAACAATGTGAGGGTTGGCTCAAATTCTGTAGTTGTGAGATCGATTGATGATAACGAGACTGTGGTAGGTATTCCAGGGCGAATCGTTAGGCAAAAAACAGATGATGAGGGTTCTTTTGATTCTTATGCAGCGAAGGCCTCTGGTATTTCAAATGACCCCACTCTTCAGGCTGTTAATTCACTGATTGATAGACTCGCAGTGATGGAGGAAAAGCTTGAAAAAGTCACTTCAAAAAAAGTCCGCCAAAAGCATTGAAAAAAACTAAACATTGAGTTGAATAAAATACTTGACTAAAATACTTGGTTAATAGTATAATTTGCACTTTATTTTAGATTGAGAATCTTATGCAATTAACCACAAAAGGAAGATATGCGGTGACGGCTATGTTGGATTTAGCTTCTAACGAATCAACAAGGCCAGTTACTCTTGATATGATTTCACAAAGACAAAATATTTCACTCTCTTATTTAGAGCAGCTCTTTGCTAAACTCAGAAAAGCTAAGCTCGTTAAAAGTGTTAGAGGGCCTGGTGGCGGATACCTTTTAAACGTTAATGCTGAGGAAGTTTCACTCACTCAAATTATTGAGGCGGTCGATGAAAATATTGATCTTAGAAGGTGTCATGGATCAAAAGACTGTAACCGTGGAAAGCAGTGCTTGTCTCACCATTTATGGTGCGAGGTTAGTGATCAAATTAGAGGCTTTTTGAGCACTCGAAACCTTCAACAGGTTATGGACGACTACCGCCTTAATCAGTCACTCAATCTTAATTAATTTTTTAAAAGGAATATTTAAATGCTAACTCCAACTTACATGGATTACTCGTCAACCACTCCAGTTGATCCTCGTGTTGCCAAAAAAATGGCTAAATATCTAACTATGGAGGGTGATTTTGGTAACGCTGCATCGCGCTCACATTATTACGGATGGCAGGCTGAAAAAGCAGTTGATGAGGCTAGGTCTCAGGTCGCTGATTTGGTTGGAGCAGATCCAAGAGAGATTGTATGGACTTCAGGGGCTACAGAGTCAAATAACCTAGCAATTAAAGGGATTGCGAATTTTTATCACAAGCGTGGTAAACATATTATTACTTTAAAGACAGAGCATAAGGCTGTTTTAGATACCTGCCGGCAGCTAGAAAGAGAGGGCTTTGAAGTCACTTACTTAGATCCTATGGCTAATGGTCTTTTGGATATTGAGGATTTTAAGAATACGATCAGAGAAGACACAATTTTGGCCTCATTCATGCATGTGAATAATGAGATTGGTGTGATTCAAGATCTACAGACTATTGGTGATATATGTAGAGAAAACAAAGTGTTTTTTCATGTAGATGCGGCTCAATCGGTTGGTAAAATTGAAATCGATCTAGCTTCTCTTCCAGTAGATCTTATGAGTTTTTCAGCCCACAAAATCTATGGTCCTAAAGGAATGGGAGCTCTTTATGTCTCTCGTAAGCCTAGAGTTCGTCTAGAAGCCCAGATGCATGGCGGTGGTCATGAGAGAGGGATGCGCTCTGGAACACTTGCTACCCATCAAATTGTGGGTATGGGTGAGGCTTTTGCAATTGCCAAAGCCGAGATGAAAGAAGAGAGTGAGAGAACATTAAGATTAAGGCAAAGACTCTATGATGGATTTTCTGATATGGAAGAGGTCGTTGTCAATGGTGATTTGGATCAAAGAATCTCAGGCAACCTGAATATTAGCTTTAACTATGTCGAAGGTGAGTCTCTCATGATGGCTATATCTGGGGTTGCTGTATCCTCAGGTTCCGCTTGTACATCGGCAAGTCTTGAGCCCTCTTATGTCCTTCGTGCACTTGGACTGAGTGATGAGCTTGCTCATAGCTCAATTCGCTTTAGTGTTGGCCGATATACGACTGAAAAGGATGTTGATGATGCAATCGCCTTGGTTCGTGAGAAAGTTGAAAAATTAAGAGATTTATCACCTTTGTGGGATATGTATAAAGATGGAATTGATTTAAATTCAGTGCAGTGGGCTGCTCACTAAATTTGAAAAGATTTAAAAACTCTACAGCACGCTGTAGCGTAAAATTGTTAGTTAAATTCGGAGTAACTTATGGCATATGGTAAGAAAGTATTAGATCACTATGAAAATCCTAGGAATGTAGGAGTTTTAGATAAAGACGCAACTAATGTGGGTACTGGAATGGTCGGTGCTCCGGCTTGTGGTGATGTGATGCGTTTGCAGATTCAGGTTAATGATGAAGGCGTCATTGAAGAGGCTAAATTCAAAACATACGGCTGCGGCTCAGCAATCGCGTCTTCGTCACTCCTAACAGAGTGGGTTAAAGGCAAGACTCTTGATGAGGCATCTCAAATTAAAAATACTGAGATTGTAGATGAATTAGAACTACCTCCAGTTAAGATTCACTGCTCAGTGCTGGCTGAAGATGCAATCAAAGCCGCTATTACTGACCTGAAGAAGAAAGTTAACTAATAATTATGGCGATTACACTGACCGACAAAGCCGCACAAAGAATGAGCGACTATCTGACCAATAGGGGCTCAGGTGTTGGCGTTCGATTGTCGGTACAAACAACGGGCTGTTCTGGCCTTGGCTACAACATGGAGTTCGTGGATTCTGTTAATGATGATGACACAACTTTTGATGATAAAGGCGTTAAAGTAATCGTCGATGCCAAAAGCCTAATCTATATTGATGGTACTGAAGTCGACTTTCAAAAAGAAGGCCTCAATGAAGGCTTTGAGTTCAATAACCCAAACTCCAAAGCTGAGTGTGGTTGCGGAGAATCTTTTACCGTTTAGACAGCTTTAATGGTTTTCTAGGGCATTGGCTATATGCAAAATTATTTTGAGTTATTCGACCTTGAAACATCCTTTTTTATTGATGATTCAAACTTAAAGGAATCCTATCAAAGAGAGATTGCTCGTTTTCATCCTGATAGGTTTGCCAGTAAAACTGACTCTGAAAAATTGCAAGCACTGCAAAACACCTCTCTATTAAATACTGCCTTTGAATCTATCAAGTCACCACTGAATAGAGCGAGTTATCTTCTAAAGCTTGAGGGTATTGATGCCTTTGATGAGAGAGATACCACGATGGATCATGACTTCTTAATCTCTCAGATTGAGCTCAGAGAAGAGCTCGAGTTGTTGAAATTAAAACAAAATGCGGATGATTTAGAAGACTACCTGGATAAAGTTGAGGAACAAATCCAATCTAAGATTGATTTGATTTCAGATGCCTTTAAAGAAGATAAAGGCCACACGGAGATCAAAAAAGACGTTAGAGAGCTCAAGTTTTATGAACAGTTATTGAATGAGTCGAGTAAATTGATGGATGAATGGTTATAGGGCTTAAATAATGGCATTACTTCAAATCTCAGAACCTGGACAGTCAACAGCGCCTCACCGCCATAATTTAGCCTGTGGAATTGATTTAGGCACAACAAACTCTTTGGTTGCAAGTGTTATGAGCGGTGCTACAAAACTATTAAAAGATGCAGACGGACATGCTATCCTTCCATCTGTGGCTCATTTTAGCTCTGCTGGAGTATCTATCGGAAAAGAGGCTCTAAAGTTCTCTATCAAAGATCCATCCAATACAATATTTTCAATCAAGCGATTCATGGGAATCAGTTTCGATGAGGCGAAAGCCATTAAAAACCTTCCTTATGATCTAATCGATCAAGATGGCTCAGTTGGCTTTCAAACTTCAATGGGCATTTTGTCACCCATAGAGGTCTCAGCTAGAATACTCTCAAGCCTTAAAAATAGAGCTGAGAAGGCTCTAGGTGATGAGCTTAAAGGTGCTGTTATAACCGTTCCAGCTTACTTTAATGATGCCCAAAGACAATCCACAAAAGACGCTGCAAAGCTTGCTGGCATTAATGTACTTAGACTCCTGAACGAGCCAACAGCGGCTGCCATTGCATACGGTTTAGAGACAAAAGAAGAGGGCATTCATGCGGTTTATGATTTAGGAGGAGGTACTTTTGATATTTCCATACTAAGTTTCAATAGAGGCGTATTTGAGGTGATGTCTACGGGCGGAGACTCTAGTCTTGGAGGTGATGACTTTGATAACTTAATTTTTGAAGACTGTGTCAAAACGCTTCGTTTAGAGAATTTATCAGCAAGCCAGATTCAGGGCATTAGGCAATTTGCTAAAACTGCCAAAGAGCAGCTATCAACAGATGATACTGTGAGCTTTAAAATTGATACTCAACACTACCAAATAACCAAGTCTGACTTTGAGTCCATGTCTGAAGATTTAGTTAAGCAAACGCTTCGTATCACTAAAAGAGCGCTAAGGGATGCTGGGATTGATGCTCAAGACGTTAAAGAGACCATTATGGTGGGTGGCTCCACTCGCATGACTATGATTAGAGAAAGAGTCGGTGAGTTATTTAAAAAGCCAGTATTGTGCTCCATTAATCCAGATGAGGTTGTGGCTAAAGGCGCAGCAATTCAGGCAAATGTTTTGGCTGGAAACAAAAGTAAGGATGATGTCCTTCTTTTAGATGTTCTTCCTCTCTCGCTGGGTCTTGAAACGATGGGCGGTCTTGTGGAAAAGGTCATTCATAGAAACACAACGATTCCTATTACCAGAGCGCAAGAGTTTACAACCTACAAAGATGGACAGACAGGGATGGGAATACACGTCTATCAAGGTGAGAGAGAGCTCACAAAGGATTGCCGTTCCCTGGGACGATTTGAGCTTAAAGGGATACCTCCAATGGTCGCTGGTAGGGCGCGCATACTGGTTGAGTTTCAGGTTGATGCTGATGGGCTTTTATCGGTCTCTGCAAAAGAGGAGACCTCAGGTGCTAAATCTGAGATAGTGATTAAGCCTTCTTATGGTCTGAGCGATGAGGAAATGGAGAAAATGCTCAAGGATTCGGTTGTATTTGCGCAGGAAGATATTCAGCTCAGACAGCTCCAGGAGCAGCGCGTCGATGCTAATAGAACGATTGAGGCGATTGATGCGGCTCTTGAGGCTGATCAATCTCTCTTAGATCAAGATATGCTTGATTTAATTCTAGCTGCTCGAGAGAATTTATCGCTTTTAGTTGACTCTGATGATTCAAATGAGATTAAAGAAGCAACGAAGGAGCTTGAAAGGGTGAGCGCAAAGTTTGTTGAGATGAGAATGAACCAATCCATTATGAGTGCAATGAAAGGGCACAGCATTGATGAATTTAATGAACAACTATAAAATATTACTATGCCGCAACTAATTATCCTCCCTAACCAAGATTTCTGCCCTGATGGTACTGTGATTGAAGCAGATACAGGCACTAGTGTTTGCAGGGCGCTGCTTGATAACGGCATAGAAATTGAGCACGCCTGCGAGATGTCAAACGCCTGTACGACTTGTCATATCTATGTCAGAGAGGGTTTTGATTCAATTGAAGAGTCAGATGAGATCGAAGATGACTTGCTTGATAAGGCTTGGGGTCTAGACCCAGACTCAAGACTCTCTTGTCAGGCCATTGTCTCTCAAGAGGACTTGGTTATCGAGATACCTAAATACACTATTAATCAGGTCTCAGAGAACCACTAGATTTAACCTTTACTCAATTGTAATTTTTGGAAAGGCGCCGACCGATTCATTTTTGAGTGAAAGCGTTCCAGCAACACGTCTAGCAATCTCTTGATACATCCCAGAAACCTGACTCTCAGGATCTTTAGCAACACTAGGAGTGCCCTCATCAACATCCGTTCTGATGTCTAATTGAAGTGGAAGTGCACCCAAAAAGTTAGTATCCGAGTTAGCAGCCATTTGTTTACCACCGCCATGACCAAAGATCTCTTCAGCGTGATTACATTTTGAGCAGATATGAATCGACATGTTTTCAACAATACCTAGGATGGGTATGTTGACTTTTTCAAACATTGCCAAACCTTTTTGAGCGTCAATAAGAGCAATATCTTGAGGCGTTGTTACTATCACCGCACCGCTGACCGGAATCTTTTGTGAGAGTGTTAATTGAGTGTCACCCGTTCCCGGCGGCATGTCTATGATCATGTAGTCGACATCGTCCCACTCTGTGTTCTTTAATAACTGCTCGAGAGCCTGTGTGACCATAGGACCACGCCAAACCATAGGTGAGGCTTCATCGACCAAAAAACCAATCGACATGGATTGTAGGCCATGCGCCATAACTGGCTTCATATTGCCGCCTTCAGACTCTTGGGGCCTAAGGTCTTTAGCGCCTAACATGCGCGGCTGAGAGGGGCCATAAATATCTGCATCCAGTATCGCAACGTTAGCACCCTCAGACTGTAATGCAAGAGCCAAATTAACCGCGGTTGTTGACTTGCCAACGCCACCTTTTCCTGAGGCAACAGCGATAATATTCTTAACTCCTGGCAGTGCTTCTACGCCTTGGGTTTCGTATGATGGAATCTTTGAATTAATAGAAATATTGGAATAGTTGACGCCTTCCTTAGAGAGCGCTTCTTCAACGGTACCTTTAAGGTCCTCATGAAAGTTTGCTGCAGGATATTTAAGCAGCAGCTCAACATTCACAATCTCATCATCGATCGAAACATTCTTAACATTTTCTGAAGAGACAAGGTCTTTACCTGTGTTCTCATCGATAATACTACTTAGAATCGTTTGAATTTTATCTTCGGTTATACTTGACAATTTGTTGACCTCGGTCGGTAAAATAGCGATATTTTATCGTACAACTATCCCACAAATCCTTATTTATATTGGGATTATTGAAGACTATTTATGACTAAACGCAGAATTCTTGTTACTTCAGCGCTTCCCTATGCCAATGGTGAAATCCACCTTGGCCATCTTCTGGAGTATATTCAGACTGATATATGGGTTCGTTTTCAAAAGATGCAAGGTAATGAATGCCATTACGTCTGCGCTGATGACGCACACGGGACTCCTATCATGCTCAAAGCTGATGAGATGGGTATTGACCCTAAAGAGCTCATTGCTGAAGTTAGTCAGCGGCATCAGGCTGATTTTAAAGACTTCAATATTGAGTTCAGTCAATTCCATTCAACGCACTCAGATGAGAATCAATATTTCTCTGAATTAATTTATTCACGTTTAAAAGAGTCTGGCTTCATCAAGACACGGGTTATATCCCAGGCATTTGACCCTGAAAAGGAGATGTTTTTGCCAGATCGCTTCATTAAGGGTGAGTGCCCTAAATGTGGTGCGGATGATCAGTATGGCGATAACTGTGAAGTTTGCGGTGCAACCTACTCAACGACTGAGCTTAAAAATGCAAGGTCAGTTGTCTCTGGTGCTGTGCCTGTTGAGAAGGACTCTGAACACTACTTCTTTGATCTGCCTCAATTTGAGCAACAGCTCAAAGACTGGACTAACGCAGGACACCTTCAAGATGAGGTTAGTAATAAATTGGCTGAATGGTTTGATCAAGGACTTCAGCAGTGGGATATTTCAAGAGATAAGCCGTATTTTGGCTTCAAGATACCGGGAACAGAGGACAAGTACTTCTATGTATGGTTAGATGCTCCGATAGGTTATATGGCAAGCTTTAAAAAGCTCTGCGATAACTCTGACCTTGAGTTTGATGACTTCTTTGAGAAGGGCTCAGATACCGAGCTCTATCACTTCATTGGTAAGGACATTGTGTATTTTCATGCGCTATTCTGGCCAGCCACACTGATCGGTTCTAACTTTAGGACACCGAACGCTATTTTTGCACATGGATTCTTGTCCGTTAATGGACAAAAGATGAGTAAGTCGCGTGGAACTTTCATACAAGCAAGAACTTATCTTGAAACGCTTAATCCTGAGTGCCTTCGATATTACTATGCCTACAAGCTTTCCTCTAAGATTGACGATATTGATCTTAATCTTGAAGACTTTAAGCAGCGCGTAAACTCGGATCTTGTTGGTAAGGTTGTTAATATTGCCTCGAGAAGCGCTTCGTTTGTGGTTAAGAAGTTTGACAAAGAACTCTCTAAAGTTTGTTGTGAACAAGACCTTTATGATGAGTTTGTAGCTGCTAGCAGTGATATAGCAGGGCACTATGAGGACAGAAACTTTGGTCAGGCGATGCGCTCAATTATGAAGCTTGCAGACAAAGCCAACCAGTATATTGATGAGAAGAAACCCTGGCAGCTCGCAAAAGAAGAAGGCAAGATGCAGGAGGTTCACGAGATTACCTCTCTAGCAATAAACCTCTTTAGAGTTCTAATGACTTACTTAAAGCCAGTGCTCCCTGAGATGGCAGAGAAATCAGAAGCGTTTTTGAATGTTGACTCCCTGAACTGGAACGACATTAAGAGTCCGCTATTAGGGCACCAAATTAATAAATTTAAGCCGCTCATGACGCGCATAGAGGATGAACAGATAGAAGCAATGATAGAGTCCTCGAAAGGTTAAAATTCAAAAGTTTAGGAGGGATGGCAGAGTGGTCGATCGCGCACGCTTGGAAAGCGTGTAAACCTAACGGTTTCATGGGTTCGAATCCCATTCCCTCCACCACATATAGTTCTCACTACATCTCACTAATAATCTTAAGGTATTGCTATAAAGCCTATTTAATAGGATTTTGGCTAGATTGTATTTCTCTTAATGTTTCATAATGTCTCTTAACATCTCATTATATTGTGAGTAGAATTGTGAGTAGATATAGTTTAATCTAGTGTATACTCAAATAATGCTTACTGACACTAAAGTAAGAAATTTAAAACCACAAGATAAACTTTATCGTGTTGCTGACTCTCATGGTTTAGCTATAGAGGTTAATCCTAATGGTTCAAAATTATGGCGACATCGATTTAGATACAATAATAAAGCTACAATGATGTCTCTTGGAAGCTATCCAATGGTTTCTCTTCTTGAAGCTAGACAAAAACGAGATAGCAACAAGCAACTTCTCAGTGAGGGGGTTAATCCTGCAAGGACACAGTCCAAGTTTGACAACACCAAACCAACATTTAAGGAGATGTTTGAACAATGGATTGAGAATAAAAGAGATGAATGGTCTTCCGGATATATTGAGGATACACAGCAAAGGGCAAATAACTATTTAATACCAACTATAGGTAAATTACCTATCGAAGACATAAAGTCCCCAGATATGAGGAATTTGCTCCTCAAAATACAGTCTTCAGGTAAGTTGGACATGCTTCAAAAAGTTAAAGGGATAGCTAATGGTGTTTTTAAGTATTCTGTGGGTATGGGTGTTATTTCAGTAAATCCTGTGAGAGATTTACCTAATGAGATATTTAAAAAGAAACCTGTTAAGCATTATGCCTCTATTACTGACCCTAAAGAGATTGGAATTCTTCTTGATAAACTCGAAGAATACAATGGTAGTTATGAGGTCAATAATGCTCTTATGCTAGCTCCACACCTGTTCTTAAGGCCAAGTGAACTGACTGGACTATTGTGGAGTGAGGTCGATTTTGATGAGAAAATCATCAGAATTGGAGAAGAGAGAATGAAAATGAAAAGAACACACCTTGTTCCTATGAGTAAACAGGTTCTTGGAATGATTCTCAAAATAAGCAAATTTAACACTGAAAGTCTTTATGTTTTTCCTGGACCAAGAAACATAAATAAATCAATAACACCTGACTCTTTAAGACTTGCGATTAGAAGATTGGGTATTGATAAAGATACTTTTACTACTCATTCATTTAGAAGTATGGCTAGTACAAGACTTAACGAACTCAATTACAGAGCAGATGTTATAGAAATGCAATTGGCGCATGCTGAAGGTAATAAGATTAGAGGGGCATACAATCATGCACAATATCTTCCAGAAAGAGTAAAGATCATGCAAGATTGGTCTAACTATTTAGATAAATTACAAAACAAGACCTCTGTTTCGCCATCAGAACTTCAACAAAGTCTTTTTTAGTGCTATTTGAGCTATAATCTAAGTAATGAAAGATAAAAATGAGAATTTTAGATATTTTATTGCTGAAGACGATTTTGAATTATCTATTGCTAGAATAAATGCCCTGGGAAATCCATATCTTAAATGGCAACTAACTCAAGCTCGTAAAAATCATACAGACGAATTCGGCGAAATTATAAAAGCAGGAGATAATTATTATAAGAAATCAAGCGGACCTTCTTATAGTGATGTTGTTAAATTATCAAGAAAATCAATGAATATATTTGCTTTTCTGTATTTTTTGGATACACCTGGCTTAAGTAATTTAGCAGATGAAGTTATTAAAAAAAGAGATGAAGAGCACCGTAAAGCAGTTGATGGGTTGAAGCTGTAGACATATAGTTTAACAAGACCAGATGCAACAATATTCATGGAATCAATTAGATAATGACACAATAGTTAAAAGTCTCGATTATTCTGCTTTTAGTGAGAGAAGCTCGGGAATACCCAAACAGTTTTATCCTTTTTTTCGAACCACTCATACCAGATACGATAGGGATTTGACACTAAGGTATAAGAATATTTCTTATTCTGCAAAAATTATTTGGAAAAAGCCAAATAATACTCGAGCTGTAATTAGTTGGAATCAGAATCTATCATCGTTAATGAAGTTTATTTTTCCATCTTGGGCTTCTATTAATCCTCACGATAAAGACTCTAAATTAGGTTTAGTTTTTCATAAAACTGAGAATGAGGATTCATATGAAATCTCTTTTAAAAGAGACAATTCTGAAATGACTTTTGGACATATTGAAGGGATAAATGAAGGTCATATATTTGCTAATAGAAACCTATTGAGATTATCTGGCATTCATGCACCTCCAGAGGCAGGGATTTGGGGAAGGCAAGATGAAGGCTCAGCTTCTATTGTCTTGTCGGGCGGTTATGCAGATGATATTGATGATTGGGATTACATTCTTTATACCGGTCAAGGTGGAAGAGACCCATCCAGTGGAAAACAAATCAAAGATCAGGAGTTTACCTTAGGAAATAAAGGGCTTCAGCTTAATAAAGAATACAATCATTTAGTCAGAGTAATTCGAGGTTACCAAGTGGAATATGGGCCTGATGAAGGTTATCGTTATGACGGCCTTTACTATGTGACAGGTTATGAAAGGGTTAAAGGTAAGGAGGGATTTCTTGTTTGTAGGTTTCATCTACAAAAAGAAAAAGAGATTTTATCTCCTGAAGATACAGAACATCCAATATCACCATCTGAAAGGATTGAATATAGGGGTAATCGGCTTAAAAGAAATGTTAAATATGCTGAGCAAATTAAGGAAATGTATAACTACATGTGTCAGGTTTGTAATGTGTTTTTGAAAACTCCAACTAAAGGTTATGGTATAGCTGAAGCTGCTCATATTCAAGCAATGGGCAAACCTCATGAAGGACCTGACACAAAAGCCAATATGATTTGTTTGTGTCCAAATCACCATGCTCAATTTGACAGGTTTTCATTCTATATCGAACCAGAAACTTTGGAGATTGTAGGACTAGATGAATTCAAAGGAAGATCAATAAAAATCAACAGTAAACACAAAGTTAAATCTAAATACTTTGAATATCAAAAGCAGCAATATCTCAAAAGTAATTAATAATATTTAAAAGTGTTACGATTGTCACTAGGGTAGAGCCCATTGTCTTTTACATCATCATTTACATAAAGATTATCATCCAAAGTGGCATTATCATTGCTATTTAAATTTTCATTAGCATTTACATTAGGTTAATAGTTGGCAAACCATTGGTTATTAATACATTTTTTTAATATATTCTTTAATAGATATAGTTCATTTTGAGATTTGATGTTATTATGTGATTTTTGTTTTTTTATTATCAATTAGTCTTGAGAAAATTTTTAATCAGCTCAATACTTTTATTTGGGCTTATAAATCCTGTTTTTTCTGAAATTAAAGGAATAGATCTATCTGATCGACCTGATTCATCAATATGCAGTTGGTTTGAAGTTAAATATACTCCTCAGATTTATATTGATGAAGCTCGAAAGAGAAACTTGGCTTGCGGTATTCCTTTGAATGCAAGGCAAACTGATTCTGGATGGGAGTGTTATAGCGGGTTCAGACAAAGTGGAAATAAATGTCTAAAAATATATGCACCTCAGAATGCATATATCTCAGGCAATAATTGGTACTGCAAGCCAGGCTTTAAAAGAAGTGGTAATCAATGTATTAAGCAAATAGTTATCCCGCAAAATGCATTTAAATCAGGAAATAGTTGGTATTGCAAGTCAGGTTATACAAAAAGTGGAAATAGCTGTATTAAAAATATAGTAATTCCTGAAAATGCATTTAAATCAGGAAATAGTTGGTATTGCAAGTCAGGTTATACAAAAAGTGGAAATAGTTGTATTAAAAATATAGTAATTCCTGAAAATGGCTATAAGTCAGGTAACACTTGGTATTGTAATCCAGGCTATAAAAAAACTGGAAATAGTTGCGTAAAGAGTACACCTATCCCTCAAAATTCAAGTAATGACGATATCTTAACTATATTGTTTTCAACATTGATATCAACAATATCATGGTTGATTCAGACAGTAATTTTAATAGTTTCGTTTTTATTTAATGATAAAGGGGGAGCACTAATATTTTGGTTAGTAGTTGTTTATTTTTTATATCGATCTTTTAGTAAACCTTCTTCAGTAGAAAAACGCAAAAAAATCGTCATTACAAAGGATATGCCCAGAGTTTATCCAGAGAAAAATGTGCCACCTAAACCTAAACCAGAGCCTAAGCCTAAACCTGAGCCTAAGCCTAAACCTGAGCCTAAGCCTAAACCTGAGCCTAAGCCTAAACCTAAACCAGAGCCCAAGCCCAAGCCTAAACGCAAGTTTGTTATAAAGGAAAAGGTTGTTCCTAAACCTAAGACTTCAATAAAGAAAACTGTAAAAAATCCTGAAAAGAATGGTGATCGATATTTCCCAATTAATTCGGCTTTAAAGTCTGAAGAAACAGGTCTTGGATTTCAAGTTCTTACTTTTGAACAAGGTTCTAAAGCTTGGTTGGATTGGAGACATTCAGGTATTGGAGCTTCTGATGCTTCTACTGTGATGGGAGATAACAGATTTCAGTCACCTGATGAGTTACTTTATCAAAAGAAAAACAAAATCAATATCGAGCCAAACGCAAAGATGAGAAAAGGCACCAAACTTGAACCAAAGGCTAGAGATCTGTATATTGAATTTACAGGAATTGAGGTGTTTCCTCTCTGTTTACAAGATAAGAAGGATCCATGGCTAATTGCGAGTATGGATGGAATTTCAAAGGATTACAAGCATATTGTTGAAATAAAGTGCGGTGAGTCAGCGTATTGGCAAGCTTCAAAAAACATTGTTCCCGAGTATTATTATGGTCAGCTGCAACACCAAATGATGATTACTGGCCTTAAAGAGGTTGATTATTGGTGTTATTGGCCAGGATACGAGCCTAAATTGCAAACAGTGAAAAGAGATGATGATTACATAAAATTATTGTATCAAGCAGAAAAAGCATTTATGAAGAAGTTAAGATGAGTGAAGAGCAGAAATCAACTGAAAATGAAGATGTCTTAGGGAGCATTGTTAGTTCTGTAGACCTTGGTAAAGATATTCTTGAATTGCTTGAGAAAAATAAAGAGGGCTTAAAGGCAAATGAGATTGCTGATGCGCTTGAGTTTGAGGTTGATGTAAAAGGTGTTCGACAGCTACTTTATGGTAATTTAAATGGAAAAGTTAGGCAAGATAATAGCTACAAATGGTATCTGATTTCCGATTCAGATCGATCAATAGAGATTGGTCACCAAAAGAGTGCTCCTCTCACTGATCTTGCAAGATTATGTCGTTATTATCTTGCGTGTTCCGATCAAGCAAATACGGGAGTTTCGACTTGGGCAAAAAGTAACTTTGATGATTTAGATTATGGAGAACTTGGCTCACTACCGCTTCATACAGATGATTTACTTGCTGATGCAAATGCTCAAAGACTTTTAGGCAAAATTAGATCAGATAGATCTAGGCTAGAGTTATTTGTAGGTTATCCGACCCATCTTAGAAAATTTACCTCTCAAAAAGGTAATGAAATATATAAAGTAGAGCCACTATTTTTATTTCCAGTAGAGATCGATCCCAACAATAAAACCCCAATACTCGACGTTTCATATCCAGTCATTAATCCAGAAGTTGTAAAACAATTTACGAATTCTCAACAAGAATCAATTCTAAGTGAGACAGCATTGCTTGAAAGTGAGCTTGGTATTGGAGAAATAGGTGCAACTATAGATATTGACGAGCTTGTATTAAGGTTGCAAAGTATCAGGGATGATTGGCCTTGGCAAGAAAATATGGATCCCTCTGAATTAGATTCAAGTTCCTCACATTTGTCTGAAATAGATCAACCAGGAATATACAACAAGGCTATTGTAATAATAGTTCCTAAATCGAAATACACTCAAGGTTTAGAGTCTGAATTAACCAATATTTCTAAGCTTGATATTAAAGAAGTTAAAGGAACTGCATTGGGTGGCTGGCTGGATGGAAATGATGATTCAAATCAAAAAGAATTACCAAAGAATCCAAAGCCTTTAGTAGAAGTGCTGCCAATGAATTCTGAACAGAGACAAGCTGTGAATACTTCTTTTGTTAAAGATTTAACCATTATTACTGGACCGCCAGGAACAGGTAAGTCTCAAGTTGTAACTAACCTTTTAATAAATGCTGCCTGGCAGGGAAAAAAAGTTTTATTTGCTAGTCGTAATAATAAAGCAGTTGATGTAGTTGAGACTCGAATTAACAATTTAGGACCAAGGCCAATATTGCTTCGAGTGGGTTCAAATGCTTATCAAAATAAACTTGCAGAATATCTGATTGCTTTGCTCTCTACTTCTTCAACTGAAGATGATCAGTTGGAGTTTGATGAGACTCAGATGCTGCATAAAAAGTTGCTGAAACGCTCTAATAAATTAGATGATGAAGTTGAGAAGCTGATTGAACTCAGAAACTCTGTTGATAGTCTGGAACAAGCAGCAGAAATTGTGAGAAACAAAATAGTGGATGAAGAATTATTTTTATCATTTAAGAAATTAAATACTTCAACAATTACTACTAGTGTTAAAGCATTTTCTAAGAAAATTTCTAAGCTTGTTAAAAACGTCGAGCAAAAGGAGACATTAGAGGCTGAAATCAAAGAATTACGCTCTCAATATAAAAATAAGATTTTTATTTCTTTTAGAGATGCTGATATTGAAATTCTAAGAGCGGATTTAGCAAAATTCATACAAATTTTTAAGCCTTTGAAAAAAGGATTATTCTGGTTTTTAAGAAAGAATGGGCTTTTTAAAACAGCCAACAGATTGTTAAATAATCAGCATGAATTTGTTGGTAAGCTTGGGTATTCATTCCCTCATGACTTTGTATCTGAATCAAATATTGACGACTGGCGAAGCTTAATTAATCAATTGAATACTTCAATCAATGACGCTGAAATTGTGAAGGAATATTTTGAAGATCTAGAGGCACTTAATAATTCGTCACTTTTAAAGCAAGCAAATTCATCACTAAAAGATACTTTGAAAGGAATTCATTCTCTTGGTTTAGAAGCCCCAGACGAGATGGTAATGGATTCAAATTTAAATGATTGGAGTGCATTTGTTGATTATTTGCCGATTGCTATTGAAGAAGCCGAGAAAGTGAGTAAATACTTAAATGCATTAAGCAAACTTCAAGGTCTAAAGAATCTAGAAGAAATTACTTTAGAGAGACAAAAGCTCTTTAAATCATTTTCATCTAATTCTGAAAAGCTTTGGAAGCTCTGGTTGAGGCTTCAACCATCAACACTTTCTAAAGAAGATCGAGCTACGCTGAGCAAATACAAAACATTATTAGATATGGTGAATGAGAGCCAGGGAGATTTAGAACCCAGTGTTCGTCGAGAATATGGCAAGATTATTCCACAAGTTTCTCATCTATTGCCGTGTTGGGCAGCGACTTCTCTTTCAGTTAAAAATAGACTGCCATTTGAGCCAGGATTCTTTGATATAGTGGTTTTTGATGAAGCAAGCCAGTGTGATATTGCCTCAGCACTACCCTTACTTTATAGAGCAAAAACAGCGGTTGTGATTGGTGATCCACAGCAGCTTACACACATTACGACTCTACAAAAAGGACAGGATCAAAAACTTTTAGAAAAATACGATCTTTTCTCAGATTACATTCAGTGGGCATATTCTTACAATTCTCTATTTTCACTTGCATCTGGAATAGGTTCTAAAAACTCGTTAATCAACCTTGCAGATCATCATAGATCTCATGCAGATATTATTGAGTTTTCAAATAAAGAGTTTTATCAGGGTAGATTAAGAGTTGCTACTAGATATGATAATTTAAAGAGAATAAACAATAAAGAGCCTGGCGTTAGATGGGTTGATATTCAGGGTCAAACATATCCTGGTCAATCTGGCGGATCGATGAATCCACTTGAAGTTAAAGCTCTAGTGATTGAATTAGAAGACTTAGTTCTTAAAAGAGGTTATAAAGGATCTGTTGGTGTAGTTACTCCATTTGTTGCACAAGTGAGTGCAATTAGAACTGCTGTAAGCCAAAATGCAAGACTGGAAAATGAATTAGTTGGTAGAAATTTTTTGGTCAATACGGTTCATCAGTTTCAAGGAGATGAGCGTGACGTTATGTTTTTCTCACCAGTTTTATCAAAAGGAATGAGAGCTCAAAGTATTCATTTTCTTAAAACCAATGGCAATTTATTTAATGTTGCAATTACTAGAGCAAGAGCTCAGTTAATAGTTGTGGGTGATCTGGCTCAGTGCGGCGCATCTGATGTAGACTATTTAGCAAGATTTGCAACATACAGCCAAGATCTCATTAAGAAAAATAATGATAATCAAAATATAGAATTATCTTATGGATCTTCAAAATATCCCGAGGTGGATAATCCAGAGCAAGTCTCAAATTATGAAAGGATTTTTTACACTCAGATGTATCTAGAAGGCATCAGAACATTGCCTCAATTTAGAGTTGAGAAATATGTACTTGATTTTGCGATAGTCGATGGCGATAGAAAACTCAATATCGAAGTTGATGGTGAAAAATACCACAGAAACTGGAACGGTGAATTATGCCGCAGAGACCAGATGAGAAATCAAAGAATGTATGAACTTGGCTGGGATGTAGAAAGGTTTTGGGTGTATGAGATAAGAGACGATTTAGAGTCTTGTATTAAACGGATAAAGGCCTGGCAAAACCGCTCCAAAAAACCGGCTTAATTATATTCTAGTTTTTCATTATAATAGAGTGTTATAGGGCTTTTGCATTAGTGTTTTTTAATAACTAGTCCTAGTCTTGAATTAAATATAAATAGAGGAGCGGTTAACTTGTTCGCAAGTTATTTTTTGTTTATCTATTTATAGGATAAAAAATGCATAGATATCAGTTAGTCAAGCTTTCAGCTGTAAAAGACATCACTACCTTTAGTTCAGCAACCATATATCGTCTTATTAAAAAAGGTGAATTCCCAAAACCGATTAAACTCTCGAAGCGAAGTTCAGGTTGGTTTTTAGAAGAGATATACAGTTGGCTTGATCAAAAAAAAGAATCTAGAGACGGGGGTAAGCTATGAATCAACTCTATGATGCTCATGAAGAGCATATTAATCGAAATTCCTTCGTTTTTTACGATAGTTTTTATAAAGCCATGAAAAACCTAAGCGATGAAGAAAAAGTCGAATATATCGATGCTATATGCTGTTATAGCCTCTATGATCAAGTTATAGAGATGGATAATAAAATTGAAGGTATGTTTGAGTTAATTAAGCCTCAAATTGATGCAAATATTAAACGTAGAAAAGATGGGGCTAAAGGAGGCAGACCTTCAAATCGGGATTGACTATTTTTTTAAATCAATCAGAGTCATCATATCGACAGGATAATGATAATCGCCTAAAGTGTTAATTTCACATATTGTCTGATTTGAAATATCTTCATAGATTTTTGTGACCGAATTAGTAAGGAGAAGTTCTCCAATTTTTGCTCGTTGTTTTTGTGAACCATAACCATTAAAAATGCTGCCAAAATTTCTGTGCGTTATGAATTTTCCATCATCTGAACTGTCACCTCTAAATGCTAAGACATCATTAACGAAACTTTGTCTCATGACATCGCATATGTAGTCAGTACTCTTGTTTTTAAAAAGATCAAATTGTCTCATATATCTGAGTGGTCTTAGAAAAATTTGGAAGTTTATTCCAGCACTATCATTCACGTGCAAACCAATATCTTTAGGCCTAAAATTCCAATTTAATTCTTCAAGATACTCATCGATTTCCATCTCTAATTTGAGTACGCCAAAATCAAATTGATTAACAGGCTGATTAAATAAAGTTTCTACGATGCTGTTATCAATCTTTTTTGGAACTTCAAATTCAAATAACGATTTGAATTGATTGGGCTCATTTTCTGTCTCGTTTTTTTCGCTTTGTTGAGATTCTGCAATTCTCTCAAGAAGGCTTTTTTCTTCTTTTTCTTTAGTTTTTTTTGATTTAACTAAATTCTCAAGCCTGAGCACTTCATCCTTTGCCCATGTATCTCCTAATGATGCCCACTTTTGAAGCATGACTAGTGCTTCCTGGTAATTTTCAGCATCTTCGGCACTTAATATAGAGCTAAGCTCATTTTCTATTATTAATATAAGATCATCAAAATCACTGTTCCATTTTTTTATAGCAGATGCTTGTAATCCGAGGCTATTATTGTCTTCATAATTTGAATAAAACGCAATATTAACAATTCTTCCTTCCATTAAATATTTTAATAGTGTTGAAGTCAGTCTTGCTGTTTTAGAATACTCCCCATTAACTCTTTGCTCCTTCATCGCAAGATATGTGTATCCAAAAGTGTCTTTTTCATCAATAAAGGGTGGAAAAGGAATAAGAGCACTTATCGAATTATCAATATTCACACCTGATTGACTTGATAATTTCTCACTTTGCTCTTCTAGAGCTTCCCTAACCGAATTAAATGTTTTTTCATTGTCTATAAGTTCTTGTTTGTCATTATTGACCTGTTCCATAAAATCTTCACGACCATAGTCTTTGCCCGGAATAGTAGTAACTTGAACAAACTCCGACATTGTTGGCTCAAGTCCTGAATTAATCCTCTCAAGATCGGAAGGTAGCATGTATGCAAGTAACAGCTCTACTTCTGGAGGGTGAAGGCTATTTAAGTTATTAAAAATTGGGTTTGATGGCTCGACTGCAACCAATTCACTATAGTTCTCAGGAAAATAAAAAATCCAACCATCCACTAGAACATTTGTCTTAGATTCAGATGCATGAGTAGATGAAAATACTAAGACAAAAAGCATTGTTAAAATTTTCTTCATGAGTTAATTATATTTCAAACTGAACTTTAATATGAAATTTATGGTATACTTATATTCGAACGAAGAAATTTGTTCAGGTGCTCTTTAATTTATCGGCTGTAAAGTTGGTAGCGAACCTAAAGAGTGATTGGCCGGGTAGGCCAATAGACTAGTAGAAACTGGTATTAATGCTGCAAAGCAAATCCATATTAGACTTATGTCTAATATCTATAGCGGTCCCGCTGGTCTCCATTTTTTTTATATATATGGAGAAGTTTATGAAAAACAAAAACTTAGTACTTAAAGTTGATAATCAGAGTGTTCAACATACTCGTTATCTTAATAAGATTATTGGCACAATTGATTTAAAAAATCTTGCCAAATTAATCAACGCAGTTGGCCTTGAGGCAAATCCGCGTAAATCCAAGGTTTGTAATACAACCGACCAAATAAGAGACACATTGGAATATAACCCTGCAATGTTTAAATATAGCTCTAAAGGTCTTTTGGTTTCTTCAAGTGAATGCCATAAGCTTGAGAGAGGTCGATTAAATCTTACTTACAATAATGAAAGCATTGAAGGAATTCTTGATGGTGGGCATAACACTCTCGCTTGTGGATTATCGATTCTTGAAATGATTGGATTTAGTGATAATAAAGTAAGCAAGATTAAGAAATGGGATGAGTTTATTGGGTTCTGGAAGGAAGTATTTACTGAGAAATCTTTTGAAAAGATTGATCAGGCTCAGGGTGATCCTGAGAAGGATCCAGAAGCCTTTGCTCAGCTGCCTATTGAAATCATTTATCCAACTGAAGAGGGTTACGATCGCTTTGAAGAAAATATCTATTTTATTTCTGCGGCAAGAAATAACAATACTGCTTTAAGTGTTACAACTCGAAGTAATCATAAACACTACTATGATGCACTTAAAAAGGTATTAGATGAATATGTAAGTAATAAGATTACATGGAAGGATAACGAGGAGACTGGTCATAAACAACCTATCAAGTCTCAAGAGATTATTGCGCTATCCTTAATCCCTTTGATGACTCTTCAAAAAGAAGGCCTTCTTCCTGAAAAATTAGAAAAAATTAATCCTGTTTCGCTCTACAGTAGTAAAGGTAAATGCGTGCAAATTTTTGATAATTTTATTAAATTAATGAATCCTGCTAATGAGGAGGGTAGAGAGCCAACAGGCGATGAAATAACTCAAAATCTAGAATCTAATGAATTAATAATGAGTGCATTTGAAAAAATGTTTGTTATTCCTGAGTTAGAAGATTTTATTGTTGTTAATTTTCCAAAGGCATATAACAAGACTGGTAAAAAATTTGGTAAATGTCCAAAGGTTCAGAGATACAGCTTGACTGAAAAAGGACCAGAGTTTACCAATAGAAAACAAAAGACTCAGTACTATGGAAACTCTTCTGAATACAAGTATCCTAAGGGTTTTTATACTCCAATAGTTGCTTCACTTAGTGCACTTATGCATGTTAAGAACAATAGAGTTGAATGGAGAGTTTCAGATCCTAAAGCTTTTCTAGAAGACAACTTGGATTCGATACTAAGTAGTTATTTGAAATTTATGAGCAGTCATAATGCAGATCCACAAGTTATTGGAAAATCTGCCTATAGCTACGAAGTGATAGAAGAAGCAATTAATAAGTTATTGCAATAAATATGCTAGATATCAGGGGGTGGGAATTACACTCCCTGATTAAATTAATACCTTATTTATAATAAGGTTCATTTTTCACCTAAAATTCATCAACAAAACACTAAACCTATATCTTTAAGCTATTGATTTATATAACAATAGATTAACTTCATAAATATAGGACATCATGACCCGGCCCAAATCAAACCCAATATCTAAATTAATCATCTCTTCATTTTTACTTCTAGCTACAAACCTTGCAATTGCAAGTTCCAACTCCCAAGAAAAACAATCTAATCCAGTCAACGAAGCCGAATCAGGCTCTATGCTCTTTAAGTTCGATGACGACTCCTCAATTATGCAAATTGCACTCGATACCGAAGTGCAGATGGATATTACAGGAAACATAAACAGAGTCATTGTTGAACAGATTTTTACTAACCCTTCAGATATGTGGGCAGAAGGTGTCTATGTGTTTCCACTCCCCGAAGACTCCGCCGTTGATCGATTAAGGATGTATGTCGACGAGAGGGTGATAGAGGGGCAGATTCATGAGAAAGAAGAGGCCAAAAAGATTTATGAGAAAGCTAAGAGTGAAGGCAAAAGTGCTTCTCTAGTCGAGCAGCAAAGACCCAACATCTTTACCACCAATGTCGCCAACATTGCGCCAGGAGGTAGCATAAAGGTTGCTATCGAATACCAGCAAGCCGTCAGCATTAGTAACAACAAATATTCTGTTAGATTCCCGATGGTGGTCGGAGACCGTTACGTCCCTGGGGCTCCTGCCTATACTCCCGATGAATCATTGGGCGTCTCTTTTAATACAACTGAGGTTAGTGACGCCTCAAAGATTACCCCAATTAGCGAGAACCACGTTCGTGAACTCATTGACGAGAATTATGAAACCGATTTGCCAGTCAGGATTAGTATTAATCTGAACGCAGGCTTTGACGTTGCCTCATTGAATTCGACTTATCACAAGGTCAACACCGAGAGTCTAAATCAGACAACTAAATACATTAGCTTGGCTGAGGCGGCACAGCTTGATCGTGACTTTGAGCTAACCTGGTCAGCAAACATGTCTCACGAGCCCGAGGTGGCTTTGTTTGCCCAAGAAAACGATAACAATATCTATCTCTTGATGATGGCTATTCCACCAAAAAATGACGTATTTAAGAAGAGTGACAGGGCTCGTGAGTTGATTTTTATTATTGATTCCTCAGGTTCTATGAGCGGAGGCTCAATGAGACAAGCCAAAGATTCGCTCTACGAGGCCTTAGAGAGATTGAAGCCCTCAGACAGGTTTAATATCATTGATTTTGATAGTGGTTTCGAGCCACTCTTTGATTCAGCTAAGATGGCAAACCAATCTCACATGAATGAAGCCAAGAGATTTATTAGGAAGATTGATGCTGACGGAGGAACAGAGATGTTCAAGCCTATTGACTTTGCTCTCAAATCAAGAGATTCAGAATCAAGTAAATTCCTGCGACAAATTGTATTTATAACCGATGGTCAGTCTGGAAATGAAGAGGCTATATTTAATAACGTTAGCTACAACATAAGGAACGATAGATTTTTCACCATTGGTATTGGTTCAGCTCCAAACTCTTATTTGTTAACTAAACTCGCAGATTTTGGAAGGGGTGCGTTTACCTACATAGGTAGCCAGAAAGAGGTTAGACAGAAAATGAATAGACTCTTTGAAATGTTAGAGTCACCCGCACTCACCGACATAAAGGTCAACTTTCCACCCGAAATCACCTCTGAACTTGCCAGAGACGTGATTTATGACCTCTATGCTGGTGAGACCATAACCGCAGCTTTTAAGATGAATGCACTCCCTAATTCACTTGAAATATCCGGCAAAACCATAGATGGAGTGTTTAATAAAACCATCACCATAGATAAACTCAGCAATACTTCGGGGGTAGACACTCTATGGGCGCGTCGCAAAATCGACCGGTTGACCGATTTTTATAACAACACTTACGCGCAATCAAACAAAGATTCTGCACGAAGAGATATTACAAATTTAGCTTTAGATTACCATTTAGTTTCTCGATTTACCTCTCTTGTTGCAGTTGATATTACTCCATCAAGACCTGAACATGAAGAGCTTATCACTCAGGCCATCATCACGAAGGCGAAGGCAGATGGATTAGAGAAGGAGATTGAGCTAAATGAGGACGGTCAGCTTCAAAACAGAGATGAGCTAATGCTGGCTTTAATGAGAGCTTTGCCAGAAGACAAGGTCAAAAATTCTAGTGCTCAAAAACAGTTCGAGATGGTGATGAAAAGTGCTAACGTTCCTCCAAGTGCATTTGCCTCGATGAAGGTACCAGAGAAGATAGCGGCTCTAGTGGATACCCAAGTCAAAATGATTCCTTCCTCGCAGACAGCAACATACTCTGAGCTGTTGATGTATATTGGGCTCTCGTTGCTCCTGATCGCCGCCATACTTCGTCGAAGGTTAGTGATATGAAGAGACTGATACTACTAATAGTTTTTTTAGGGCTGAGTTTTTTCGCATACGGGGCTTATATACCCGCAAAAGCAGTCTTAGCTCAGTATTTGATTAATGATGCCTGGAATGACTCATTAAGCTCAGGAGAGAGTCGCAAGCCCTGGAAATGGGCCGATATGCATCCGGTCATGAAGCTGAGCTCTGATAAACACAACCAAGAGCTCATTGTCTTGTCAGGAGACAAGGGCAACTCTCTCGCCTTTGCTCCAGGATACAATCTAAATAGTTACATGCCGAATCAGGGTGGTACAACGGTTATTTCTGCTCACAGAGACACCCACTTTGAGTTTTTAGAGAACATATCAGTCAGTGACGTTTTCGAGCTGACGGATCGAAACAATGAAACGACCAGTTACGAGGTCAGTGACATCAAGATTATTGATGCAACGAAACAAGATATAGCTGTCCATTCAGACCGAGCCGAACTCAAATTGATTACGTGCTATCCCTTTGATGCTTTGGTTGCTAGAGGGCCGTTGAGATATGTCGTCACCGCAAAAATGATATGAAGATAAATATAACTCCAATTCGAAAAGACTCCAAGTTTATAAGCAACAAAATCCTATTAATGTCGGTCGTCTTTCATTTGGTGCTATTTGTTTTGGTGAGTTTTATGGAGTTGGTTTAATAAGGAGAAAAAATGGTAATCATGTTTCAACTATTTTGGATAGCAGTGCTTACTTATGGATCAGCGTTACTATGCGCATCAGTCAAAACAAAAATTGGCAAAACTCTGATTATCTTGTTATTTTTTCCAGTAATTCTGTATTTGATTTTGACGGTTATATTTCAAATATACTTTGATTTGAGTATTACAGATCTATACAGGATTGGATGTGGAATGGATGCTGAACATTATAGTGATT
Source organism: uncultured Gammaproteobacteria bacterium (assembly GCA_902556205.1). Lineage (GTDB taxonomy): Bacteria > Pseudomonadota > Gammaproteobacteria > PS1 > Pseudothioglobaceae > Pseudothioglobus. The sequence goes on from CACDVH010000002.1 coordinate 53,717, forward strand.
GTTATCCAGATGGATATTTTCAGAATTAGTTAAATTAATTAAGGTTTGGTTTACCTAATGAACTGGGCATTTGTTCCTATTGTCGCCCTAGGATTTCCCTTAAAGCACTAAAACGGAGGAAGTTATGTCAAATGTTTATCAAAGTCATTTAACAGTCGTTATTGGCAATCCTAATAAAGATATGCAAGTCTTGATCACTCAACAAGCTAAAGAAGAGGGTGGTATGGAAGAAGATGTTTGGTTTGATTATGTTTTACGAAAATTTGATGCTGGAACTGAACAAATTGCACCAAGCTATCAGAGTCCAATAGACGAGATGCTCTCCATAATGCTTGATGATGATATAAGAGTTGCTAAGCCCTTTAATGGCTTTACAAAAAGAGATGGTCGAATATTTCCAGTAATCATATTTTATGAAGACTATATTCAAGATCTTGAAGGAAATCCAATTTCATTAATGAAGCTATCTGAAAAAATGATTGAGATGATTAGAGAGTATTTTTTAAGAGTTATTAAAGCTGATTGGATTACTGTTACTTCAACGATTAACACTAGTCCTTATTTTTAGGATGCACTAAAGTCAAAATAGATCTGCCTTGTAAAAACATTTTCATCTTCTGGGCGGGGCAGAGGAGAGGTCTTCAAGATAGCTTTCATTAGAGACTTTTTCATTTGATTAGCTCTTCTCTTGTCACGTATGCTACATTCTTGAATTTCAGCATCTAAAACGTTGCCATCCTCATCTTGTTGAATATAGATTCTACAATTCCATTTACTGTAAGGAATAACTTTGGTGGTCTTAAGTTCCCAATTCCCTCTTACTCTGCAAGATATCCCCTCAATCCAATCATCTTGCAAAATATTGAGTTTTTCTTGGATATCGTCTAAATTACTCTGATGTATTTCTTTGAAAAATTTATAAGCCTCATGAATAAATATAGGGGCAATTATTATTAGAAAAATAATTCCAAGCCAGGGTATTTTTTGCCATATCAGAATCCATGTAGCGATGACAAAAATGTTTATAAAAATGAATTTAAGTAACTCAATAGTTTGAGTGATTTGCTTTTTCAATTTTTCTCCTCTTTTTCTTGCTCCTCAATGTCATCAAGATTGCTTTGATGGGTATCTCTCAATGTGTGGAAAAGCGATTCCTTTCTATTACGATAAAGATATACAAATCCAAGAAACATTCCAACAGCAATTAGAAAGTCATAAGGATGAGAGGCCAACTCTAAAATAGTATCGATGAAGAACAAGCCAATAAAGAAGAAACTGCCATAAAAGAGAATATTTTTAATCATCTAATTTACACTAAATATAAAGATAAGCTCTTTATCAAAGACCGCATCATCAGGGGCGGATGGAAGTGGTGATGCTTTATAAACCGCTCTTATTATGGAATCTTTGAATACTTTAGCTTTATTACTATTATCAACATTTGAATTTCTAACATCGACTGCAACAACATTACCATCTCTATCTTGAACAACATATACCTCAGCAGTCCAATCATCCTCTGCTCCTTGATAACGCCAGAATGATTTAACCTTTGCTGCAACATTCAATAAATAAACTGACTTCAAGGTATTTAACTGTTCCTCAATAATCCTAAGTCTTTCTTGGTCTTGGTCAGCCTGAACTTCTTGAGTAAGAAGGCGATTGTATTGCTCATTTTCATAAGCAAGCTGCTGTGCAGCTCTCTCAGCTTCTAGCTCATCAAGACGTTGACGTTCCTCATCTAGCAAATCCTTGTACTTATCATTTTCTACTTCTTTTTCATACAAATTGTTAATCTTATTTTTGTATTCAATACTCATTAAGAGGTTTTCAACACTTTGTGCTCTTTGCTCAGGGTTTTCATCTGCAAGTTCACAAACCACCCCTAGAAAGCGATACATTGCTGTGTCTGGTGCGGGATAAGTCCATCCTTCACTTGATTGAATTGAAGTTGATTCACCTTTACCAAGTGGCTCATCATGAAAATCTAATTGTAATGGATTCATTCTTTCACCCTCACAGTCAGTTCTGAGATAAATCTTCTCACTTGAGTCTGATCGAGAAGTCATCATCCACCAGTAAACATCACCATCATTCTTTCTTTTTAGATTGTTGAAGTCAATAAAACTCTGCTCTATAGAGTCATCCTCTATGATAGGAATTTTTGTCCACTCACCATAAGTATTAAAAGAGAGCAGTAAAGAGAAGAGTAGTAGGAGTAGTTTTTTCATTAGATTAATTTCCCACTAAGGCACAATTATTTTTTAAGTACATGTTTCTTGAGTTTATATCAGCAGCCTCACCCACTTCGTCAAAAACACTATTTAACATTTCTTCATAAAGCCCACCAAGAATGAAGTCATTACTAAACAAGCCTGCACTGTCAGATATTCTTAATGAAAATAAGAATGGAACATTGTTCCTCATAAAATCACGTGTAATAATCCCACTTCTTATAGCGTCAAGCAATTTTGTCCCACTAGACATACCAACATTAAATAAACGATTCCACTCTTTTCCAACTTCTTCAGAATATTCATGATGAGTTACCATATTGGCGCACTTGAAAGCCATAACAGTTTTAAGGCCAAGGTGTTTATATTCGGATAAATCGTCCTGAGAAAAAACATTTAAAGAGAGTAATAAAGAGAAGAGAAGTAGTATTTTTTTCATAATAAATACAAATAGTTAAGTTTATTATCTTAAATGGTTAAAGTCATTTACATAAAAAGTTAGAAGTAGTTTCTTCATGCTTTAATTATATGTCAACTTGAACCAAAGTCCAAATTTCGTTTGATGTGTGAGTGAGGGTGTATATAACTATCTCCGATGTCGAGAGGGGCTCCCCCCATGCCTTCAAAGTCTAAATAAATATGCCAAGGATAGTTATTTATTTCCTATTAAATAACTACTTATTTGTGAGTAGAAATGTGAGTAGAATTTTAGTGATAATTTATTAGATCCTTTAATATATAGAGTTACAGAGAGTTATGTGAATCCCATTCCCTCCACCAAGCAGTTATTTTTTTCTAAATACTGTGATGATGACTTGGTCACTTCCGTGTTTTTTGTCTGGATTATTTCCATAAACATCGACTTCATGGAAAGTTGGCTTGGTAATATTTTTTTTAATTTCTATAAGTTTCTTGTCAAAACCAGCTTTTTTAAATAATTTAAAGTGAACCGTAAAAACAAAAAGAGCACTGGGGCGTGAAACCCTTAGGAGTTCATCTAATACGTTGGGTCCAACATGTCCATGGGTAAAAGTACCTGCACTGACAATGGCCCCATAATGATTATCATTGATCAATAACCTTTTTGTTAGGTCTGCCTCGATTATTTCAGAATAACAATTTTTTGTTCTAGCAATATTGAGCATTTCAGGAGAAATATCAATCGCATCTATTTCTTTTGAATTCAGATTTAAGCACTCTCCAATGAGTCCTGTTCCTGCTCCAACATCTAGGATGGGAGTATCTTTATCATCAGAATATTGAGCAAAATATTTAGCTATTTCTATTGGAGAGCGATAGTCATTTTGCTTAGCAAAATCTTCATCATATGTGGACGCCCAAGTCTTATATAAATTTATAGAATCTTCAGGAGTTTTTAATGAATAGGCATCTTTTAAACCCTTTTTATCATTCATCTTTAGATTGTATCTCAACTTGAACTAAAGTCCAAATTTCATTTATTGATTTCTATTGACATTATCTTGGTTATGTTATATGATACATTATAGTAGTATATATTCTATAATAAGAGAATAAACACTATTTTTCGAATTTGAATTATATTCGCTACTAAGAAAAGATAATAATCAAAAAAGGAGAAAATTATTATGTACAAAACTAAAAAAATCGCTACGCTTGCTAGCATTGCTTTACTGAGTAGTACATTCAGTGGTGCAGCTATATCAGCAAACATGGGCGGTTCAGTAAATGTTGCAATCATAGGTGAGGCTGATACGCTTGACCCAATGATTTCTTCTAAGGATGTTGTTGGTACAGTCACCCAACATATTTATGAAACACTTTTTACTTTTGATGGTTCTTGGGCGCCAGCACCGTTATTAGCTGATGGTATGCCTGATGTCTCAGGTGATGGATTAACTTATACTATTAAAATTCGTCAAGGCGTAAACTTTCATGACGGCTCAAGTATGGACTCGGCTGATGTAGTTGATTCACTCAACCGTTGGTTAAGTATCGCTTCAAGGGGTAAATCTGTTGCAAGTAAAGTCGATTCAGTTTCTGCATTAGATTCACATACAGTGCAGATACAACTTAATGAAGTATATTCACCTTTGCTATCATTAATGTCAATGAATAACGCAGCTGCTGTTATTTATCCTCAAGAAAATATTCAGGGTGATGATCTTGCTGCGCCAATAGGAACAGGCCCTTACAAAGTGAATGATTATAAGGCTGATCAGTATCTTCAATTAGTTCGTTATGATGGTTACTCTTCAAGTTCCTCCCCAATCGATGGGGCGTCAGGACCAAGAGCAAGATACCTGGATGAAATTAACTTTATTCCAGTAGGAGATGTTAGTACTCGCCTTGAAGGTTTATTATCTGGACAGTTTGATTTCGCTGAAAGTATTGCTGCTGAGTCTTATGACAGATTAGATTCAAATTCTAATGCAGAGCCTGTTCTTCTTGCGCCTTATGGTTGGCCAATGTGGGTAATTAATCACAAAAAAGGTATTATGACTGATCTTCATGTAAGAAAAGCTCTCCAAGCTGCTCTTCCAGCTGAAGATATGCTTTATGCTGCCTTTGGTGATGAGAAATTCTATAAAGCTGATGGTGCGCTTTATCCCGAAGGATTTGTTTGGAATAGTGACGCTGGGTTAGAAAATTATGGTTCTGGTGATACTAAGAAAGCAAATGGCTTTTTGAAAGCCTCTAGCTATGATGGATCTCCACTCAGAATCTTAACTTCGAAACAATACATGTGGCACTTTAAGACTGCTGAAGTTGCTAAGGTATTTCTAGAGCAAGCAGGATTCAATGTTCAAATGGATGTTGTGGACTGGGCAACACTTGGCCAGAGAAGGAATAATCCTGATCTATGGGATGTTTTTCTTTCTCATTCACCATACATTCCTGAACCTTCTCTAAATGGCACAATGCAGTCTACTTACAGAGCAGGTTGGACGAATGGTGAAAAAGAGTATTTAATGTCTCAATTCACTAGTGTGACCGATACGGCTGAAAGAGCTGAAATTTGGTCGAAGATTCAAGAAAATTACTTTAATGATGTTGGCTTCATTAAGCTTGGTAGCTTTAATAGCTTACGTGGAAAGTCTGTAGCACTTAAAGGAGTGCCAGAAACACCATGGCCTTTTTTCTGGAACGCTCATAAGTAAAAATAGTTTAATTATTTAAACTAAACTTGCGGCCTAGGGATAATTACTCTAGGCCGTATAATAAGTAAGTCATGAAAACATATATTTTTAAAAGAATACTAGGGATGATCTGGGTGATGTTCATCGTTCTTACCTTAGTTTTTATTATTGTAAGATTAGCGCCAGGAGATCCTGCAACTCTTATATTGGGTCCTGATGCAACCCCAGAGCAAGCAATTCAACTACGAGAAAATATGGGCTTTAATCGCCCAATTATGATTCAATATGTAGACTTTATTTCCTCGGTGGCACAGGGGGATTTGGGTAGTTCTATATTTTTTAATCAGCCTGTTTTAAGCGTACTTGCTGAGAGAGCTGAACCTTCTATATTGTTAACTTTATTTTCACTAGGTATTGCCATATCTATTGCTCTTCCATTTGGAATAGCTTCTGCCTACTATCGAGGAACTTTGCTTGACCAAAGCTCATTGACAACTGCAATGCTAGTTGCTTCAATCCCCAGTTTTTGGACAGGCTTAATTTTGCAACAATATTTAGGGACTGAATTAGGTTGGTTTCCAGTTTCAGGTTATGGCGAACCTGGAGCTAGCTTTGGTCAAAGAGCCTATCATCTATTACTCCCTTCTCTTGTATTGGGCATAGTTAATTCAGCGTTAATATTAAGATTTACTCGGGCATCAATGTTGGATGTATTGACTGAAGATTATGTTCGAACAGCTAGGTCAAAAGGATTATCTGAAGTGAATGTAGTTCTTCGCCAAGCATTTAAAAATACTTTGATTCCATTGGCTACAGTTATTGGCTTAACTTTTGCTTTACTTATTTCTGGCGCCGTTGTCACTGAACGTGTTTTTAATTTACCAGGCATTGGTTCGCTTGTTGTTGGCTCAGTTTTAAGGCGAGATTATCCAATGATTCAAGGCACCTTGATTTTAGTATCAGGGGTCTATGTACTTGTTAATTTTTTAATTGACATGATTTATTTATGGATTGACCCAAGGGTCAAATATTAAAAGGCTGATAGTGAGTGATATTTCAAAAAATTTAGATCAAGTAAATCTTTGGCAAGTTTTAATTCAAAGACGCTCTGTGCTGTTTGGAGTAATTGTTTTATTAATTATTAGTTTTTTTGCCATCTTTGCTCCATGGATAAGCTCTGTTGACCCTGGAGCAATTGCTGTTCGAAGTAGATTATTGCCTCCAGGCGCTGAATATTGGCTAGGTACAGATGAACTTGGTCGTGATATTTTCACTCGCTTAATTTATGCTGGAAGAGTATCGTTGACTGTGGGTATTGGAGTGGCAATTATCTCTTCTATTGTAGGAATAATAATGGGTCTTGTTAGTGGGTTTTTTAAGCGGTTAGATGCCCCTATTTCTCGAATTATTGATGCAATGATGGCTTTTCCTGATATTCTTCTGGCTATCTCATTAGTTGCAGTTTTAGGTGGGTCTGTAGTAAATGTTATTATTGCGCTTTCAATTGTCTATGCGCCTCGTGTTGCTAGAATAGTAAGGGCTTCAACACTAGTTATCCGAGAATTGCCATATGTTGAGGCTGCAAGAGCTCTGAGTGTGGGAACACCCACTATACTTTTTAGCCATATTTTGAGAAATATTATGTCTCCTATAATAGTTCAGGCGACATTCATCTTTGCGTATTCAATGCTATCAGAGGCTGGATTGTCTTTCCTGGGTGTTGGAGTAGACCCTTCAACGCCAACCTGGGGAACTATGATTAGTAATGGAAGGCAGTATATTGACGTAGCTTCATGGATGATTATGTGTCCTGGAGTGGCAATCACATTGTGTGTTTTGTCACTTCAAATTGCAGGCGATGGTCTCCGAGATGCGCTTGATCCTAAAATTGCAAAAAATCTTTAATTATGATGTTAAAAATAATAAATTATAAACCTATTGGGTTCAATAAAACAAACTTACCATTGTCATTCTATATTGATGATAAAGGGTTGATAACTAACTCTGCACCAAGTGAATTTAAGATTATTGATTGTAAAAATTCATATTTGTCTCCTGGTTGGAGTGATCTTCACGTGCACATTTGGTATGGCGGAAGTGATGTCTCTATTCGAGCTAATGAGGCAGGATTTAAACGGGGTGTTACAACTTTAGTTGATGCAGGATCTGCAGGTGAGGCAACTTTTCATGGTTTAAAAGAGTATGTGATTGATCGTCAAAGAGAGACAATAAAGGCCTTTATCAATATTGGCTCTATAGGACTTGTTGCCTGTAATCGTATTCCAGAGTTGATTGATGAAAGATTTATTGATATTGATCGCACACTTAAAGTTATTGAGGAAAATAAAGACATAATCTGTGGTATCAAAGTACGAGCCAGTGGCGTTATAGTAGGCTCCTGGGGTATTACTCCTGTACAAATTGCTCGTAAAGTCGCAGAAATCGCTAAGCTTCCAATGATGGTGCATATTGGTGAACCCCCGCCAACACTTAATCAAATTTTTGATTTATTAAGACCCGGTGATGTTGTTACCCATTGTTTTAATGGAAAAAATCCTGGTTCAATTTCAGACTCTCCACAAATTTTTGCTAATGCAAAGCGTCTTGCAGAAGAGGGGGTATTTATGGATGTTGGGCATGGCGCTGCCTCATATAATTTTGAAGTAGCTAAAGAGGCTATAGATAACGGTTTAAAACCATATTCTATTTCAACAGATCTTCATGGTTGGAATCTTCATGGCCCAGTATACGACCTTGCTACAACTGTATCAAAACTCTACGCTGCAGGACTATCACTAGAGGAATGTGTAAATGCCATATCATATAATCCTCGGAATTTTCTTGACCTAGAGAATGCTGCTTCATTATCTGTTGGAAGTAAGGCTGACTTCACTATTTTTGATATTGATGATTGTGATGAGCTAGTCAGTGATTCGCAAGGGAATGATATCACCCTGAAATCAGCATTTGAGCCAAAAATGGTTATATCAGGTGCAAAAACATTTATGGCGGAACGAACGAAGAAAAATACAGAGTAAAGATTAGTTTAATGAGTGAAAAAATACAAAAAATGAATAAAAATTTAGTGCTAAAAGTTGATGGATTAAGCACAGAATTTATTTATAAAAATCGAACAGCAAAGGCTGTTAGAGATGTATCTTTTACTTTAGATAAGGGTAAAACACTTGCGGTTGTTGGTGAGTCTGGATCTGGAAAGTCAGTTACTGCCTTGTCAATTATGGGGCTTTTGAGTTCCCCAGGTGAGGTGACTTCAGGGAAGATACTCTACCGAAATTCAAAAGAGCAGATACTAGACTTAACTGTAATTGATGACAAAAGTCATAGGAAAGTTCGTGGGGCAGAAATTTCAATGATTTTTCAAGAGCCAATGACGTCGCTCAATCCACTCTTTACTATTGGTAATCAGATTGGAGAAATGCTGCAATTGCATTACTCATCTTCAAAAGAGGATGCTTTGCGCCGGACTATCGAAATTCTGGATTTAGTTGAAATTCCTAGCGCAAAACAACGTATTAAAGACTACCCCCATCAACTTTCAGGAGGTATGCGCCAACGAGTGATGATTGCTATAGCTCTTGTTTGTAATCCAAACTTGTTAATTGCAGATGAGCCAACAACCGCTTTGGATGTGACAATTCAAGCTCAAATATTAGATTTAATGAAGCGTCTTCAGTCTGAATTATCAATGTCAATACTATTTATTACACATAGTATGGGTGTAGTTGCTGAAGTTGCAGATGAGGTAGCAGTAATGTATGCAGGAGAGGTTATCGAGCAGGGTAAGGTTAATTCTATATTTGAAAAGCCATCACACCCATACACGCAGGGCTTACTATCATCAATTCCAAATGCCAAAAGAGATATTGATGAATATGGAAATCGGACTCGACTTAAACCCATAGAGGGAATTGTTCCATCCTTATACTCTAATCCAAAAGGCTGCACTTTTGCGCCACGCTGTGAATTAAGTGAGTCGAGATGTAGCAATAAAGCAAGCCTTGTCCCAATTCAAGTTGATCATTTGTCACGTTGTTGGAAATTTAAGGTGGAAGCATGATTGAAGATAATAAATTTATCTCAATTGAGAACTTATCAAAAACTTTTCATACCAATATGGGTGATTTACAAGCGGTTAGTGATGTTAGTTTTAATCTTCAAAAGGGTTCTATAGTTGGACTTGTTGGTGAGTCAGGGTCTGGAAAAACAACTCTAGGTCGTTGTATTCTTCGCTTAATTGAGCCATCTTCAGGAAGTGTTAATTTGGAGGGTAATAATTTACTTGAATTAAGTAATAAGAAGTTAAGGGAAATTCGTAAGCGTATGCAAATTATCTTTCAAGATCCTTTCTCTAGTTTAAATCCAAGAATGAGAATCAAAGATATTATTGCCGAAGGAATAAAAGTGCATGATAAATTATCCAGCGAAAATGAACGATTCAATAGAGTTGCTGAATTGATGGAGGAGGTTGGTTTACAATCTGACCAAATGTCACGTTATCCTCATGAATTTTCTGGAGGTCAACGCCAGAGAGTTGGAATTGCAAGAGCATTGGCAGTTAATCCAGAATTTATTGTTGCAGATGAGAGTGTATCAGCACTTGATGTATCAGTTCAGGCACAAATACTTAATCTGATGTTGTCACTCAGAGATAAACATAATCTTACAATTTTATTTATTGCACATGATTTGAGTGTTGTTGAGTATTTATGTGATCAGGTTGTAGTTCTATATCTTGGAAAGGTCGTTGAATCAGGGAATGCTAAAGATGTTTATTCAAACCCTCGGCACCCTTATACTAAAGCATTAATGTCTGCAGTTCCAGTTCCAGATCCAAAAGCAAATATCAATAGAGAAATATTAAAAGGAGACATTCCAAGCGCTTTATCTCCTCCCTCAGGATGTGTCTTTAGAACGCGTTGTCAGTATGCTGATATCAGTTGTGCGCAAACTATTCCAAATACAGTAAATATCAATAAGCAGCATTCAGCTGCATGTTTAAAATTAGGAGAATTAGAATGAAAGCATTCGAAACATTATCACCAGAAGACCGATTAGAGCAGTTAGGTTTTAAGCTTCCAACTAGACCTCCTGCACCTATTGGAAATTTTATCAACGCTAAGCGAGTTGATAATTTAATCTATATTTCTGGACAAGGTCCATTAACAGTTAATGGAGAACTCAAAAAAGGAAAAGTGGGGCAAGATGTTAGTGAAGAAGAGGCTATAAAGCATGCTGAAATAGTCGCTATTAATATTATTGCTTCTTTAAAACATGAGCTAGGTATGTTGTCAAAAGTAAAGGGTTTTGTTAAGTTATTTGGCATGGTAAATTCAACCCCATTATTTGAAAATCATCCATCAGTAATAAACGGATGTTCCGATTTACTCTGCAAGGTTTTTGCTGATAAAGGGGTGCACACACGTTCAGCGATTGGAGTCGGCTCACTACCAAATGGTATTACTGTTGAAATTGAAGCAATTGTAGAAGTTGAGGACTAATAAGAGCCAATCGCTGCTTGAATTTTGTTGGCAGCTGTTTGTACTTCTGTAGTGTAAAAATCAAGATTGCTACTGGCTTTTTGTTCAGGTAATACAACTGAAATGGTTGCTATACAAGAGCCATCTCGTCCTTTAATTGGCGCAGCAATACAAGAAACAGAAAACTCAGATAAACTGACCTGAATTGCAAAGCCCGCTGCGAATTCTTCTTTAGCAGTTTTAGCAAGCAGAGCAGGATCAATTACTGCATCATTATTTGGTGACGCTTCAGAATGTTTTTGAAACATTTCAAAACATTCAGTCTCGTTCATGTGCCCAACTAAAAGTCGACCTGATGCCGTCCAATTAATAGGTGTTCTAGAGCCTATGTGAGAAGCTACATGAAAGTGTTCATTGCCAGTTGCCATAGCTGTAACAACCATTTTTCCTTCATCACGAGTACAAACCTGGATGGTTTCCTTAAGATGTGCTGCAAGATGATCCATTTCTTTACTAGCTTCAAGTAACACATTCATTTGTGCCTCATAAGCTAAGCCATATCGCAGAAGTCGAGGCCCCAGCCAGACTAGATTATTACTATTTTTGGTGAGCATCCCACGAAGAGTTAAATCATCTACAATTGAATAAATTGTTGATATTGGAGCACCAATAGTTTTGGCTATGTCGTAAGCACTTGCAGGTCTAGCAAAATCAGTTAAAACATCAAGTATTTGAAGAGACCTTTCTATCCCACTAATTCTGTTTCTAGTTTTTAAGTTATTTTTACTCATTTTTTATGTATAAATTATAATATTGGAGAATAATATTAGCAATTGCAAATAAAATAAATAATTAAAAAATTCATAAAATTTAAATTATTGCACCAAAATTTTGAATAACTCTAGAAGCTAATTTATGCCCTTTGATGATGCTTATATCTTGCGATGAGCCATTTATTAAAGAGGCTAGATATGCTCCATTAAAACTATCTCCAGCAGCTGTTGTATCCTTAGTATTAGTAACAATGGTGTATTTAAAGCTATTAGAATTATCAGTTAGGCTATATGGTCCTTTTGAGCCTCTTTTTAAGGCGCCAAACTTAACTCCTAGTTGTTTAAGATTATTAACAACATCATCTTGTGTATTCAAATCAAATATATCCTTTTCATCGTCTAATGAAGGAAGGGCAATATCAGCTATTTGCCAATATTTTTTAATCATTATTCTTGCAGCTTTCTTTGATTTCCATAGAGTTTTTCTATAATTTGAATCAAATGCGATTAGACCTCCTTTCTGTTTAAATTCAGAAAAAAAATGCAGCAAGTTTTCTTGAATTTTACGAGGCAAAATAGCAATTGAAATTCCTGTTATATAGACTAAGTCAAACTCTAATAGATTTTGAAATTTTACAGCACATGGTTTTGAAAATAGTGTCCTAGCTGCAGATTCATCACGCCAGTAATGAAAGTTTCTTTCACCTTTTTTATCAGTTACAATCTTATACTTTCCAGGACCAGAATTAACTCTTCTTTCAATAAAATTCGTCGTTAGACCTTCAGATTCTATGAACTTAATCATCTTTTCAGAGTTTAAATCATTGCCTAAAGCTGAAAAAAAGGCAACTGTATTTTTTTTATTATGAAGCTCTCGTTTTAAATATATAGCAGTATTTAAGCTATCCCCAGCAAATTTTAACTGATCTATGTTATCACTCAATTCAACCATTGCTTCTCCTATTACTGCGATTGAATTTGTCAGTCTTATTTTTTCAATAAGATTATTTTCGTAGTTTTCCATAAGTATATTTAGACATGACTATATTTATCATTTATCATATCTTCTATCCTATATTGTTTTGTCTTAACAGTTGTAACATATTAGAATGTTACTTTATAATATAATGTATTACTTAATAATATAATAGTCTAAAAATTACACTATATGTTGTTTAATTTATTTAAGAGGTGTATAAAGCGATAATGAGCTCAAATTCAAACAATATAGACTGGTCATTTTACAAAAAAAATGGTTTTACACCTTTAGTAAATGTATCTGGAACTATGACATCCATTGGAGCATCAATAATGATTAAAGATGCTCAGAAAGCAATGGGTTCAATTTCTCCATATTTTATTAAAATGCATGAGTTGCAATCTAAAGCTAGTATGGTTATAAGTGAATTGACTGGCGCTGAATCAGGCTTTATTACAGCCTCAGCGGGAGCAGGCATAACGCTATCTATTGCTGCTGTAATGACTGGGAAAAATCCAGGATTAATCGAGAGACTTCCCAATACTAGCGGCTTGAAAAATGAAGTAGTAGTTCAATCTGGGCATTTATGTAATTATGGCGGAACTGTTGATCAAGCGGTAAGACTTTCTGGAGCCAAAGTGGTTTCTTTTGGTCAATCAACCCAAGTTCAGGATCATCAGCTTTATGACGCCATAAATGAAAATACGGTTGCAGGACTTTTTGTAGTGTCTCACCATGTTGTTGAATATGGACAAATGTCTTTTGATTGTTTTTGTAAAATTTGTCAGGAAAAGGGGGTTGCTGTTATTGTTGATGCTGCATCTGAATATGATTTAAGAACATTTATTAACAATGGTGCAGATATTGTAATTTATTCTTCGCACAAATTTCTTGGTGGCCCAACAGCTGGTATTGTTGCTGGAAGATCTGATTTAATTCAGGCTGGTTATATGCAAAATATTGGTATTGGAAGAGTCATGAAGGTTGGAAAAGAGAGTATTTATGGTGCTATTGCAGCTCTTCAAGCATGGAAAGTTCGTGATCATACTGCTATTCGTAACAAAGAGACAAATGCATTAAAGTTATGGGAAAGAATAGCTACTAGTTTTGACGGAGTTCAGGCTGATGTTGTTGATGACTCGACACATAATCCATTATCAAGATTAAAAATTAGTATTAATAAGGAGATATTTAAGTCTAGTGCCGCATCCGTTGCAATAGCTCTTTCACTTTGTAAAATACCCATTATTGTTAGAGACCATGAAATTGAGCTTGGATATTTTTATTTAGACCCTTGTAATTTAGCAGATGGACATGCTGAACTTGTATCGTCCAACCTGAAAAATGTTCTTCAAAATGCATTAAAAAAACCTTTATCTGAAGTTAATCTAGATAAGCATCGAAACAGTTCTATACAAGGATATTTAGATTGGAAATAATTTCAAATAAAATTGATGATATTTTTAATAATATTAACGTTGTTCCTTTATTATCCTTAGATAATCTTGATGACTCAATTGTTATTGCAAGAGCATTAGTAAATGGGGGTTTAAATGTTTTAGAGGTAGCTCTTAGAACAAATTATAGTCTTCAAGCAATTAAAGAGTTAAAAGCTGCTGTTCCCGAAGCATATATCGGTGCTGGAACAGTGACTACTACAGCTCAATTTGACAATGCTGTTAATGCAAATGCTGATTTTATATTTACTCCTGGGGTAACAGAGGAGCTTTTAAAGGCTGCAATTCAAAGCAATACTCCAACAATACCTGGAATTTCAACAATTAGTGAGGCTATGTATGCAGATGACTTTGGATTTAATCGATTAAAACTTTTTCCTGCTGAGGCTTTGGGTGGTATTGATTTCCTTAAGGCAGTTTATGGGCCGTTTCCCGGTCTTAAATTTTGCCCAACAGGCGGTGTTAATTTCGATAATGCCTCTCAATATTTATCATTAAAAAATGTCTTTTGCGTTGCTGGTTCATGGGTGACTCCTAAAGAGCTTGTAAAATTAAAAAAATGGAAGGAGATTGAGCGGCTAGCATCTGAAGCATCAAGCCTCCACTCATAAGCTCAAATTTTAACTATAGTAATATACTATTCCAAATATAGTTTCATGATTGAGTAGGCGTTACTTTATACTTGTTTGACTTGAAATAAAGCTTCATTAATCTTCAACATAACTTAATGAAATCAAAGAGCAATCAAACTATAGCTTACGACTTTAAAACCAGAGACATTAAGGTTTTAAAGAAGCTCTTGCCTTACTTGATAAAGATGCGAGCACGCGTTATTTGGGCTGTTAGTTTTTTAATGCTAGCAAAATTAGCGAATGTGGCTGTTCCTCTTGCTCTAAAAGAGATTGTGGATAGCCTCGATCAGACAAATCTAGTTTTGATATTGCCGCTTGGTATGTTGCTTGCCTATGGCCTTTTAAGGCTTGCCAGTTCACTTTTTAATGAGCTTCGAGATGCCATCTTTGCAAAGGTGCGTTACCACGCTATGAATTTGATTGCACTCGGGGTCTTTAAGCATTTACACACATTGGATTTGTCCTTTCATTTGGATCGAAGGATTGGAGGAATTACTCGTGATATTGATCGCGGAACCCAGAGCGTCTCCACCTTGCTCTCTATTTTTGTTTTCAATATTCTGCCAACTGTATTTGAGATTTGTTTAGTGATTGGCATTTTGTGGCTGAACTATAATCTTCTTTTTGCTGGCGTCTCTCTATTGACGGTGTTCTTTTATGTGGCTTTAACGTTTGCCATTACTACATGGAGGATGAAGTATCGCTACCAAATGAATGACATGCAGTCCGAAGCCAATACCAATGCGGTGGACAGCTTGATTAATTACGAGACCGTCAAGTACTTCAATCAAGAAAAGTTTGAGGTCGATCGTTACGGTGACACGATGCAGCGCTGGGAAAATCTTGCGACTAAAAGCTTTACCTCAATGACTGCGCTTAACTTTGTTCAGGGCGCTGTTATTGCAATTGGCGTCACTATTATTCTGATAATGGCAGCGCAAGGTGTTGTTAATAAAAGTCTTAGCTTGGGTGACCTGATCATGATTCAAGCTCTCCTTCTTCAACTCTTTTTACCGCTCGGTGGCTTGGGAATCATTTATCGCCAAATAAAACATAACTTCATAGATATGAACAATATGTTTGACCTCTTGGAGCGCTCTTCTAAGGTCACTGATATTGAAAATGCCTCAGATCTCAAGGTTACTCAAGGCGAGGTTAAATTTGATAACGTTACTTTTGCCTACCCTGGCAAGGAGGCAGTTCTTAAAAACATTAACTTTACTCTTAAGCCTGGGCAAAAAATAGCAATTGTGGGACCATCTGGTGCGGGTAAGTCGACGCTTGCTAAACTGCTCTTTCGTTTCTATGACATCACTAGTGGTCAGATAAGTATTGACCAGCAAGACATTAAATTATTGACCCAGGACTCAGTGCGAAGCGCAATGGGGGTGGTTCCTCAAGACCCAGTCATGTTTAATGAGAGCATCTACTATAACATTGCTTACGGGCGCTCAGGTGCAACCGAGGCCGAAGTTAAGAGGGCAGCTGAGCTCAGTTTTATAGATAGCTTTATTGACTCATTACCGCAAGGCTACGACACTCTGGTTGGTGAAAGAGGCTTAAAGCTCTCAGGCGGAGAAAAACAGCGACTCGCGATTGCAAGAGTTTTATTAAAAAATCCTCAAATATTGATCTTTGATGAGGCCACTTCAGCGCTTGATTCGTATTCTGAGAAAATGGTTCAAAAGGCATTAGTGAGTTTGGCTCATAAGCACTCAACCATAGTGATTGCTCATCGTCTCTCTACCATTGTCGATGCCGATCAAATTATTGTGCTTGATAATGGAAGTATTGCTGAGCAAGGCAAGCATCAAGATTTGCTTGATCTCAATGGCAAATATGCAAGACTTTGGGAAATACAAGCGAATAAAAAAACTCTTTAGGAGTTAATTCATTATTACTCTTTGAAAGACCTTTCCTAAGTGAAGGGTGTTGAGAGATGTCGATTAAATAAATCTGTACAATAAAAAACTATGAAAAAGATTGCTTTTATAATTTTCACTCTTTTAATTTCATTCAATACAAAGGCTGAAATTGAGAGTAGAGAACTTTTAGATGAAATATTTTATGGATGTGCTTCTGATGATGAGGACTGGTTAACAACGGGCGAACTATACGAGTACTGTGGATGCACGACAAATGTTATATCTAAAGTATTGAGTATCGAAGATATTCTAAGGCTAGGTCTTGAGCTTCTTGAGTCTGATGGTATTTCAGAAGAAGAGGCTGAAAGAAAAGCAATTGCCACTTTGCTTCAAAATGACGAGGTGACGCAAGGCATTGTCAAGTGCTTAGGCAAGGTGTTTGAATAAATAATGAATGTTTTAAATAATTTAATAAGGGGTATGACATGTCAGATAAAAAAGTAAATGGAATATTGTTCATAATTGCTGGACTGGGTTCACTAGTTGTTTATATGTTGCTTGGAGAAACTGGCCTTTTAAGTAAGGCGCATACTGAAAAAATTGCAGCTTATGCATTGATTACTATACCCATAGCTTTTATGGTGACCAGAAATGTTGAAAAAAATGCTTTGATAAAAGTTCAGACATACATTGACGCCGGATTGCTAATGATAGTTATTGGCCTAATTATGGGGCTAGTCTCAGATGCCATCAATAGCGCTGAGATCAGTGCTGAATCTGGTTTCATTGGTGATGCGATTGCCTGGACAGGCTGGTCAATTATGTATCTTGGAATATTCTTCACTGGATTAGGATACATATGTACCAACCTTTTCCCTACTTGGCTATCGGGTTTATTATCTCTTGTCTCCTTTGTGATGTTTGCTTATCTTGCTATCTTGAGTCCTGAGCAGTTATCAAACAGTGGAGACAGTATAGTGGCCCCACTATGGATGCTTAATAGCTTAGTTTTGGTTATTTTAGGCGTATTTACAATGAGAAGGGTAGAGGAGAGCTAGAGCCATTATTTCAATGATATAACAGATGTCAACTTGACCTAAATTAGAGTCTAGGTATATACTGAGTCTGCAAAGTACTAAAAACTCTAATAATAAACTTAGGAGAAGATGATGAATACAATGGTCATGATTGAAATAAATAATGGAACGTTTGATGAGTGGAAGCAAGGATTTGATGCCTTAGCTGATCAGAGAGCGCAATTCTCAAGGGATGCCAAAGTAGGCAAAGTGGATGACAATACTGCTATTGTTGTAGTAGATGTTTTTGATCCTGCTGGCATGATGGCAATGTTCAACTCTGATGCAGCTAAAAAAATGGCCGAAGAGATGGGCGTAGTCAGAACACCTTATAAACTTCAAGCGATGGGTTAAATTTAGAAATCCCCTTTCAAGATTTACAATTATTGATTAATTTTTCATATAATATTTAAGCTATTACGCCACGTTTTGCAAGCGAAAGTCTATATGAATAATTATGATTATGTAATCGTTGGAGCAGGCTCAGCAGGGTGTGTTCTTGCAAACAAGCTTGGCGAAGATATAAGTAATAAAATCTTGATATTAGAAGCAGGTTTAATGGATTACAATTTGATGATCCATATACCTGCTGGCGTCTATAAAGCCTACAGAAATCCAAAGATTAACTGGAACTACTTTAGTCAGGACGAGCCAGAGCTTTTTAATCGAAACATACCAATACCCCGAGGCAAAGTGGTTGGTGGCTCATCGTCGATTAACTCAATGGTTTATATGCGAGGTCATCCATTAGACTATGATCGATGGCAATCTGAATTTGGATTAAAGGACTGGTCTTATGACCAATGTTTGCCCTATTTTAAGGCAGGTGAAGCATCAGATCGTGGTGAAAATCTTTGGCGAGGCGCTAGTGGAAATTTAGGGGTTTCAAAAGGCTCTTTCGATAACCCTCTGTTTGATGCCTTTGAAGAGGCAGGTCCTCAGTCTGGACAGGGTTATTCAGAAGACCTTAATGGTTACAAGCCAGAAGGTATCGCAAGGCTTGATGCCACAAAAAAAAATGGACGACGGTGTAGTGCTGCAATAGCTCATCTTAAACCTGCTCTTGCTAGAGGAAACATAACACTGCTTACAAGAGCGCAAGTCTTGAAAATAGATATTAATGGTCATTCAGTCACCGGGGCCACCTTTAAGCACAAAGGGAAGATTCACTCAGTAGAGGCCAATAATGAAGTAATCCTATCGGGCGGTGCTATCAACTCACCGCATCTGCTTATGCTCTCAGGTATTGGTCCTTCAAAGCACCTAAAAGAGCATGGGATAGACGTTCATCTTGATCTTCCAGGAGTTGGCCAAAACCTACAAGACCATTCTTGCATCATACTTCAATACGCATGCAAAAAAAGTTTTCCTATTCACAAGGTCAATCAGCCTCATCGTAAATTAGCAACAGGCATCAGATGGGTCTTCACCCGAAAGGGGATTGCGTCATCAAATATATGGGAGGCAGGTGGACTCATAAGAAGCAGTTCAAAGGCGGCTTATCCAGATATTCAGTACCACTTTGGTCCCGTAGGATTTGAATACAATGCTAATAAAATATCTCTCCTTCAAGCTTTCGCAATTCATGTCGATCAGCTTCGACCTCGAAGCAGGGGCCAAGTCACTTTGAAGTCAGCAAATCCGCTCGATAAGCCATTAATGACTTTCAATTACTTACAACATCCAGAGGATTTATCTGAAATGCTAAATGGAATCAAAAAAGCTCGAGAACTCATTTCACAGCCAGCTTTTGATGAATTTAGGGGGATTGAACTAATACCGGGGCCGAAAGTACAGTCTGATGCACAAATTATTGAATTTATTAAATCTGCCGCAGAGACGGATTATCACCCCAGCTGCTCATGTGCTATGGGCAATGGAGAGATGGCGGTTGTTGATGATCAGATGAAGGTTCGAGGAGTTGAAAAGCTTCGCGTCGTTGACGCGTCAGTCATGCCACAAATTATTTCTGGAAACTTAAATGCACCAACTCAAATGATAGCCGCTCGAGCAGCAGATATGATCTTAGGAAGGGATCAATTAAGCCCTATAAAGGCAAAATTTTCTTTTAATTCATAGGAAACTAATTAAACTCAAAGAAGATCAATTCATTAGCGAATTCTAGTCTTGATTTGGCTCTGAGACGAATTTCCACTTTCTAAGGTATTCAATGAATTTTTCCGAAACGCCTTCATCTGATAGATACTGCTCTGACACTGGAATCTCGATTGGTGAAAAGTTTCGATCGGCTTCATACATTTGAGGAAAGTTGTGATGCAAAATCGCAGCCCTTCCAAGCATAACCCAGTCAATCCCTTCAGCCATAGTCTTTTCGGCATCACCAGGGGTTCTTATTGATCCAGCAACGCCTAGCTTTGTATGGCCTCTGTCCAGCTCTGTGAAATAAGAGATGAGTTTTTTACCTTGAAAAGACTTTTCTTCGGGCTCTTTAAAGACGTCCCATAGAGACATATCTAAAAAGTCAATCTTATTAGAGGTCATGAGCTCCTGTGCAAGAATGGTAATTTCTCCAAGCTTCAAGCCAAACCTTTCAGGTGACAGCCGAACCCCAACAATAAAGTTTGGGTTGCAATCTCTTCTGATACCATCAATAATTTCAAAAAGCAGTCTTGAGCGGTTTCTTAGGGTTTGCCCATAGTGATCATCACGCTTGTTAATCTCAGGGCTTAAAAATTGCGCCAAGATGTATCCATGAGCACCATGAAGCTCCACTCCATCAAATCCTGCTTGTTCAGAGCGAATGGCCGCTTTAATAAAGTCATCTCTAAGGTTTTTAACCTCATCTATTGAGAGCCCTCTAGCGTTATGTTTTTCATTGTCAGAAGGACAAACAGGTCTCTGTCCAATTAATTCTTCAGGAGACCTCATCCCTGCATGGTGCAACTGACTAATAGCAACGCTCCCACTATCTTTGATTTTTGACGAGAGTCGTTTTAAGCCTTCAAGGTGATCATCTGAGAAGACACCTAGCTGTCCTGGAAACCCTTTTCCATTGGCCTGTACATGTGAAGCGCAGGTCATGGTAAGTCCAAAGCCTCCTTCGGCTCGCATCGTGAGCCATCTAAATTCATCATCTGAGAGTTTTCCGTCTTCAAAGCTCTGGGTATTCGTTAAAGGAGACAACATGAAACGGTTCTTCAGGATTGGGCCTCTAGAAAAAGATAGGGGGCTTAGTAGGTCTTTCATATCTCTAATAAATTATGCCCACATTATTCATAATCAATGGGTAAAAAATAGAATCAATCTTTAAAATGTACTGGGCTTTGACTCTCATTATTAACAATCAACTTGAAAATATCAGGCCGAGAATAATGACCCGCTACATCTAATTTTCTATGCGCTGATGCGGACTTAGAAACATCAATATCGGCATATAAAATACCTTGCTCTTTGTTCATCGGTCCAGCAACTAAAGTGCCTCCAGGGGCAATGACCACAGAGTCGCCAGTATTAATCCATTCATTAGGGTCAGGATAAAGAGCCTCTATTCCTGGAAATGAATCAGGAATATCGCTCGCTTTTATTGCACTTCCGCTCCCAATAACCCAGCACGCACCTTCCTTAGCGATATGTTTCATTGAAGAGATCCAGGCATCACCCTGATCCCAAGTCGGTGCAACATAAACTTCAACACCTTGAGCATACAAGGCATATCTTGCAAGGGGCATATAATTCTCCCAACAGATGAGGCTGCCGAGCTTGCCGCATGGCGTATCAACAACCTTAAGACCTGAGGCATCTCCAAATCCCCAAACCATCCTTTCAGGGTTCGTTGGCATCAACTTTCGATGTCGATTAATGATCTCACCTTTACTACTTATTATGACGTTTGTGTTGTAAATAGTTGTCTGGCTATTTTCAGGATCACGTTCATTAATATTGCAGATGACTGTAACAGAGTGCTTCTGAGCAGTTTTGCAAATATTTTCTAAATCATTGTTCTTCAAGTTCACTGAATTGCTGAGCAATTTTGCATGAATTTCGTCTGTCAAATCTTGATCATTGGCTGGCCTTAATCGCCACATCCAGTCTGGATAGCCAGGTATAAAAGTTTCAGGAAAAACAATTAATTTTGCATCCAACTTAGCCGCTTCTTCTATAAGCGATACTGCTTTTATGATTGTCTTTTCTTTATCAAGAAAAACAGGAGATTCTTGAATGACTGCGACTTTATATGTGTTCATTTTGTGAGATTAAGTATCCAAAAGAGATTATAAATCGATTTCAGTCAAATGGTGCTCTCTGTTTAGAAACTTATATTCTACTTTAACAGGTTCAAATTGCTTAATCTCTTCAAAGATAACCTCTGTTTGAAGGTCTCCGCAAGTATAGACATCAAGCTGCATTAAGCCAGGCTCTGATTCATCCCAGCAGTGCAGAGCTATGTGAGACGTTTCAATAATGACTAATCCAGTTAGGCCTCTGTTGCCTGGCATATCCAGATACGTGGTAATTGGTCCCTGACAGATTTGCATGCCAATTTTTGAGACAAGATCTGTCAGCCAGGTATGAGCCCACTTCTGATCAGTTGGAGGCTGATTAACCTCAGCCCTGACGATGAGGTGTTTGTGCTGGACCGTCATTAGTTCATCTGATCAAGCGCATAGATTACATCAACGCAATTAAACTTCTCATCCCAGGCTTTCATTTCCTCAGAGCTCATTACTTCCTGCATTTTATTCATATCTGTAATGTTCATCATTAGCATCACCTTTCCTTCTCTAATCACTCCTAATTCATAATCAACCATAAAGCCTTGAGCACTCTCTTTGGTTGAATTGAACATGTCCATATAGTCTTCAGTCGTGCCCTCAAAAGTAGATACAACGCATACATTCATATTTTTCTCCTTTTTGTTAATGAACTATCATGATACAAGGATTTATATTTTTCAATTAACGTAAAATAGAGTCCTTTATGAATTCACTACTTAATAACTTACAGAATCGACTTTCTGTCCTTTCTCCTGGACTTATTGTGGTTGGCACTATTGCAGCGGCCGCAGGCTTTTTGAGTCTTCATTACAAAGCGCCAGTCATGCTGTTTGCCTTGCTGATTGGAATTGCCTTTAATTTTCTCTCAGCTGATGAGCGCTGCGCCCCAGGAATTGAGTTTTCCAGTAAGAAAATTTTGCGTTTTGGGGTCGCTTTATTAGGCTTTAGGGTTACCATCGAGCAAATTTCTGGACTAGGTATGAACACCTTGTTATTTGTTCCAATTTTAGTCATTCTGTCTATAGGAATCAGTGTTCTGATTGCCAAATTGATGGGAAGAAGGTATCTGTTTAGCCTATTGACTGCTTGCGCCGTTTCGATATGCGGTGCAGCTGCTACCCTTGCTGTTGCCTCAGTCCTGCCTAACTGGAAAGAGAGGCATCGCGATACATTGTTTATCGTTGTCTGCGTCACAGCACTCTCGACTATTGCCATGATTGCATACCCCATTCTTTTTTCGGTAGCAGAGTTCAGTGATGCTGAGATTGGTATCCTCATTGGCTCAACGATTCATGATGTTGCTCAGGTCGTCGGCGCAGGTTACGCGGTGTCAAACGAGGCTGGTGATATAGCGACCTTTATCAAGCTGTTAAGGATTTCTATGCTGCCATTTATCGTCATCACAATTGCAGTTATTCTTAATAGAGGAGAATCCAAATCGATTAGTTCAAAAGCATTCCCTTGGTTCGCTCTTGCCTTCGCGGTCTGCTTAGTTATTAATAGTAGCGGGTTTATACCAATCATACTATCTCAGTTTCTAGCTAACGTCTCTCAATGGTCTCTGGTTTTTGCTATTGCAGGTTTGGGCGTTACGACATCACTCAAGTCAATGATGGAGTTAGGCGGCAGATCTATTGCGCTTCTGGTGCTCCAAACGCTAGCCTTGCTAGCTATTGCTATTCTTGCAGTATCAACTGACCTTATTTAATTTCTCAGTTTGAATATAATTTAGGGATGGATAAGTTACTCACTGAAAAACAAGTCACTGAAATCGTAGGCTTCAAAAGGACTAAGCTATATCAGATGATCAAAAAGGGTGACTTTCCATCACCCAAAAAATATGGGAAGGAGAACAGATGGTTTGAGAGCGATATAGACGAATGGCTAAAGAAAGAGAAAGAGGAGCTTCACAAGGACGATGGGATGTTTACTGAAATAGGTAAATTCTTTGACGACTTGTTATCATAAATTTTCGATTGAATATCAATGAGTTACTATCTTAAAGAATCACCACTACTTCAACAGTTGATCCATCAAATGGCTGAGTGCAATGAAGATGATTTGTCTTATGAGCTCTGGCGTGATGTTTGTATTAAGAATGGTTGGATTGAAGTGAATATTCAACAGGACGATTGGGTTGATAGTATAGAAGATGATACTAAAAGAGAGCTGATCATGGCGTACAACAGCCTCAATCAAGATCTTAAATGGAACACCAAAAAAAAGGAAAAGAGGCTTTTTAGGAAGGGTGATGAGGTGATCTCTTATGAGAAGGACCTAGAGCATTACTGGGAATACTCAAGACAGAATAGTTAATCTTCAGAGGCCAAGCTATTTTTCCATAATTCAATATAGGGTTATTTGAGCTATAATTGAACTTCATTCATAACGAAAAGGAGTTCAAATGTCAGTAGCAAGAATTACAACAGTCACTTTTAGCTCGCAGGAGGCTGCAGATGTTGCTTCAGCCTCTTATGTAGAGAATTCACCAAGTGATTTTCCAGAGGCTGAGCAGCTTTTGAGCGTTAAAGCAGATGGGAATAAGCTTGTAGCGGTGACCTTATATGCAGACTTGGATGCCATGGAAAGGGCATCTGCATCAAGAAAAAAAGTCTTGGATGCAAATCAGGATGTGCTTTCAGTTGATACCATGGTCGGCTCTGTAGAATTAAACCACAGCTAATTAGTTAAATATTTCTTTAGCGCATGCCTCGATGCTTTTTGATAGCCTCGTAGGCCTGAATTATTTCTTGAGTCTTTTCATTGGCTAGTTTTTGCATCTCCTCAGGAAGCCCTTTGGCAACAAGCTTGTCTGGGTGGTGCTGCGCAAGAAGTCGCCTGTAGGCGCGTTTAACCTCTTTGTCGCTGAGAGACTCATCTATGCCAAGTGTCTTATACGCATCCTCAATAGAGGTTTGCTTGTTTCCACTTTTGGCAGCAGAAAACTGCTGGATTAAATTTTCTAACTCATTGAGAGGAAATCGAAGCTTCTGAGCGATATTTTTAAGTGCGCTATGCTCACTCTGATCAAAGACGCCATCGGCATAAGCTGCTTGGATTTGAATTTCTAGAAACATACGAATCAGGTGAGTTCTTCTATGCGTTTCAACTCGAAACTGCTCAAGCACCTCATCTAGATTGAAATCTTCTTGTTTCCCCTGATTAAAGAGATCCCTAGCCACTTTAATCATATCCTCAGACAGCTGCATGTGCTCCATGACCTGTTGCGCCATAATAATTTCAGACTTTGAAACTTTTCCATCAGCTTTGGAGATATAACCCATGACTGAAAAAACGCCACTAAAGAAAGCCGCTTGGACTCTCTGTTGGTTTCCTGGACCAAAATTATTATTAAAGCCAGATTGCGCTCTTCGTTTTGAGAAGTTACTTGCAAATGCTACGCCAAGCATTGCCCCTAAGGGACCTCCAATCATGAAGCCTACCGCACCACCAATAACTGTTGACCACCAACTCATATTAAATTCCCATATAAATTAATTATAAAAAGATTCAAAGTGTCTCTCTCTTTCATCTTTAAGCATTCCAGCGGTTTCTTCCAAAAAACGATTTCGATCATCTCGAGTTTTTAAAACCCATATACAGACTGTATCCTTGCTGTGATAGATTGCCTTAAGTTCATCATCTATGTCACAAATTTCTTGAGGTATTTCAGTTTTAATACAATACATATTTAAATATTCAAGCTTGAAAATTAATTATATTAAAAGCTCTTGATTTGAAGTTATCCATTGTTTGAGTATAAAATATATTTTGAATTTATTTGTGTTAATTTATTGTATTTGTGAA
Source organism: uncultured Gammaproteobacteria bacterium (assembly GCA_902556205.1). Classification (GTDB taxonomy): domain Bacteria; phylum Pseudomonadota; class Gammaproteobacteria; order PS1; family Pseudothioglobaceae; genus Pseudothioglobus. The sequence continues at coordinate 79,392 of CACDVH010000002.1, forward strand.
GAATTTATCAGAGACTAGTTTTGAAATTTCAATAGAGCGATATACAGGAGATCTTTCTGAAGTAGCAGATTACCTTGATGGTTTTAAATTTCAGACCTTGACTCAGATTGCGCCATATAAAAACAATAATATTTGGACTGCTCTATCAATTCACGGTTATGGCTCTGAGCCTTCAGATATTTATAAGCCGGGCTTTGCTAATAAAGATTTTAATGTTGATAGTAAATTGCAGTGGACATCTTTATGTAATGATCCAGTTATGAAGCCTATTTGCGAGATAATTTTTCAATTACCTTGCGAGTTTGAGAGAATTCGTTTTATGAAGCTTGCTGCCGGTAAATCTCTTCGTAAACACAATGACAACATCGATCAGGATATTGAGAGCAAAAAATTAATTAGGCTTCACGTCCCAATAAGAACAAATAAAGATGTTGTATTCACGATATTTGATAGTGATGAAGATCATGTAGGTCAAAAGCTCAATCTAAAAGCAGGGCGCTATTACTATTTAGACGTGACCAAGCCTCACTCTGTCATTAACAACAGTAGTGTTGATCGATATCATCTTATATTGGATTGCTATATGGATAGCCAATTAAAGGAAATTCTTTAGTCTTCTGGGATAAAGGGCCTGATTGCTTTTTTTACATAATTATCTGGCAGATTTGCACTCTTTATCCCAAGGTTGATTCTATTAATATATTCCTTTTGAGGCTTACCAATATTATTATCAGAGGCAATATAAACCAAGCAATCGACTGGTCCTTTTGAGGTTTTAACACTCAAAATAGACTTTAAATACATGCCTTCTTCAACGCTTTCATAGATATCCAAATAGTTAATATCTTGTTGACTTAAGGTAAATATCTCCCCCAGAACAAATTCTCCTTCAGAGGGCTTGATGCTTGCGTAACCCCTTGCATTAATTAGCCACGAGTAGTCCAAGAGCTTTCCAGAGTCGTAATACTTTGATTCCGGGCAGCGAATCGCCATCTGCTCTTTTGAAAGGTTCGATCCATAACCAAAGTAGTATTGTGTTTGATTATTCATCTTTTTTTAAAAGTTAGGTAGGTATTCAACACCTTTATGAATCAAGTTTTGAATATGCTCTGCCTTTAATCTGAAGAATTCAGATTGTTTGTGATCATCGTTAAAGTCAGACTCATACTGTAAGTCTCTGAGACGTTTTAGTTCAGCGTAGCAATCAATAACCCTGTTATCCATTGAGCTCTCTGACAATATCACCATTTTTTAATTCAAACTCTGAGGTTTTGAGGCCGTTTTCATAGAAAGTAGATTTGCCATTGAGTTCACCATTTTTGTATTCCTGCTCTGATTCAATTTGTCCATGTTCATCCCAGGCCGTTTGAATCCCTTCAGGTTTGTCATTGATATAATGACCTTCAGATGCTTTTTGCCCATTGTCATACCAGTAGATCAGTGAGCCTTCTAATTTATTGTCTTTGTAAAAACCTTCAGATGCCTTTTGACCATTTGGATAATAATAGGTTTCAGTCCCACTTTTCAAACCATTTAAATAGTTCGTTTGAAGTGTCATTCCATTTTCTAACAGTTCAGTATTTAGTCCATTTTTTTTGCTCATGATCGTATTATATAATTTATTTTATAAAGGGTTGTGATCCCTCTTAATTATTTCCAGCCCTGTAGCCAGATTTTCTCATCTTTCAGCTCAATAAAGTTTATCTCCTCTTCTCTTTTGGTTATCACAGCCTCTATTGAGCAATGAGTGATAGCTAGATTTTCGTCAAATTCGACCTTGGTTACAATAAAGTGTCTCTCTTTGTTTAATGGGCTGACTCTAGTCCATTTACTATGGATTAGTTTTTTAGGAATGATTCTATTCACGGCTTAGGTTTATGTCTTATTTAATTTAATTATTTCATATTGCTAAAACAGTTTCTTTAATCTCCACTCAATATTCATGAATTCCACATTTATCGATTACTTCCATTATCTAAACTTGCATCTGAAGTTGAACTACTAAATGGTTATGAGAAAAAAAATAGGGGTATTAGCGCTTTCATTAGCATCGTTGGCAGTGGTTTGGCTTTTATTAGGTATGGCTAATATTGTCCCATTTTTAATAGTTTTACCTCAGGAAACAAGTATCAGGGCTCATGCATCTTTTGCGGTATTCCTTTTACTAGTAAGTTCTTGGGCTTTTTGGAATGAAGACTAATTTTTTAACAAGGATGTAATTATGATTAAAACGTCAGATATATGTATTTTGGTTTCTGTTGGTGTCGCATTTGTGACTACAGCATATCTGTGGTTTCAAGGGGTTGATACAAGACAAGAAGCTTTGTTTACCTCTACTTGGATACCGTCAATTTTAACATTTGCTATTTATTTCAAGATAATAGCTAGGAAGGATTAATTATGGATGATTCATTAATATTTCTTACCGGGCTATTCTGTTTTGTACTTGCAATTATTGGTGCAGTTTTAACTGTAAGAGAATTCAAGAACATTGAAAATCAGAAATAGCAATTAAACTAAAACCGCGGCGAAATGTAATTTCCTGCGGTTTAAATTTTAAAGTGGGTATAAGTTAATCCCCTTAAATTTTGTCTAATAGGAATGTTGGCATTTTGTAGTACATTTCCATTAGTTTATCTTCTTGTTGATTAATTTCTTGTTCTATCTCAAGGCACCTCACAGAGGTTACCATTACGTTCTTAGAGCGCGCTTTAATCTCGGTTAATGGTGGCTTAATTTCCCCCTCTACAGTAGTAACGGGCCTGTTATTTTTATCAAAAATAGAGCAGCTTACCTTTGTAGTTTTATTGGTTTCAATCTTTATTGTAGTAGCGTCTTCAGAGTCTAAACGCTCAAAATTAAAACTCTCAACTTTGATTTGTTTATCCTGACCATCAATAATTGACATTTTATTCACTTCGTCAGCATATACCGAGCTTCCAAGGAATAATAAAGCGGCTAATAATGACTGCTTTTGTATTAGTTTATTAAACACCATTAAGCTCCTTGAGGGCATCCAATCCTATTTTGATTGTTTTACCTATTGCCGCCTCATAATCAATAATTGAGTCACTGTCGTCAGGTCCGCTGATAACTGTACAGATCGTTCCAGCATGATAGCCTAGCTGAGAGCATAAATGAAAAAGAAGGCTAGACTCCATTTCCATATTATGAACTTTTAAACCATCAATATTGAGCGTTGCGAGACTGCCTTTAATATCTGTAAGCGTATTGTTTAAACCTTCAATATGTCGAGACGATGGACCATAAAAGCCTGGAGAAGACACAGTAATTCCAGTTGCAAATTCGACGCCCTGAAGCTTGGCTTGATTCATGAGTGCTTTTGTCACCTTGTTTGAAGCTTTTGAAGCATATGGAGTTATTTTTCCTTGAAATCTAGACTTATGAGAAATCGCACTATTAAGAATTTTTGATGATTCTATTTCTATTCTTTTTACAGTCTGATCTTCAGCAGGTTGTTCGTAATAAATTCCAGTACTATCAAGACCGAGTGCATATGAAGAAATTGCCATCGATCCAGGAGTGACATCTTTCTGAACGCCTCCAGAAGTGCCAAGACGAATAATTGTTAACGGATTGCAGTTATTCTGCCTCTCTCTGCTCTCTAAATCAAATTCATGAGCAATATAAGCCTCCACTAGAGCAATTTCAACGTTATCTGTTCCAATACCTGTGCCAATGACTGAAACAGGTATGCCTTGATAACTCCCAGTAAAAGTCAAGTACTCACGATTTGAAATTTCACAATCAATTTCGTCAAACTCCTTTGAAACTCGCACTGCACGAGCTGGATCCCCAACGATAAAGATATTTTCAGCTAACTCAGACTTTTTTATGCCAAGATGATAAAGTCTTCCATCAACGACAACAATTTCAGATTTCTTAAACATCAAGACTATTATTCTCCAAAAAAATCATTCTTTCTTCCATCTGTAAAGTCTCGAGATAAATACCTTGTCAACCATATGATTGAGTACCAAAAACCAAAATAAAGAGCAAGCTTAAGAATCAAATAAATGTCTTTATAGATTAGGCCAATAACCAAAAGAATAATGGCAAATATCGACATTAAGATCTTATTCACAATTGCATTATATTTGAGTTTGAAATTTTAAAAAATAAAGTTTTGCTTTATGATAAAGTTGTCACTAAGAATCTTTAGCCTCTAATAACCAATTTATGAAGTTTTGTCAGCAATTGTCCTCCTACTTAAGGACTAAAGAATACACAGGAAATCGTCTATATGGCGATATGTTTGAGCAGGCTGTTCTTTGCGACCAAGGAGGCTACGATAGCGTTGCTTTAACAGAACACCATTTAATCAATATTTTGATGATGCCTGCGCCCCTCCAATTTGCAGTGAAGATTGCTGAGGCGACTCAAAACATTAATATTATTACAGCGGTAGTTGTATTACCTCTTCATGATATGAGAGTTTACGCTGGAGAAGTTATTGCTTCTCAAATTTTTACTAATGATCGATTATTCTTGGGGGTTGGTAGGGGTGCTTTTGCATATGAAATGGCTCGATTAGACTCCCCTCTAGATGAAAGCAGGGAAAAGTTTAACGAGTCACTCGATGTCTTGATGGCCCTGCTTTCAAGAGAAGAGGTATCCTGGAGCGGAAAATACTATAATTTTGACAAATTAACGGTGATGCCAAGACCGATGACCAAAAATGGCCCACCAATTATGATGGCTGTATTAGATCCAGAGGGAATCTATGAGTGCACTAAGAGAGGCTTTCATATTATGACAACGCCGCTTTCGGGTGACCACCAGTTAATGTTGAATCAAGTTGACGGATTTAATAGAGGCAAGAGAGAAATGGGTCGTAAGGGCGATGATTTAAGTTTGTCTTTGTCAAGGGTTGCATTTGTCGCAAAAAATGAGCAAGACAAGAGAGAGAAGCTTGAGATGGCTTATGAATATTATTCACGCTTTGATAATGTCTTTACAGGTCCCGGCAAGGTAAACCATGGAATGATTGATATATTGCCTAGAAAACAAAGCATGGAAGAATTGAATGAGAGTTTATTGATTTGCTCGGTTGAGGAGATGATTGATAAGCTCTCGCCCTATGAAGAAATTGGCATTGATCGCTTGATTTTAAATATGAATTTTGGTGCGAGTCATGAAGATACAATGACTTCAATTGAAGAGTTTTCTGATAAAGTGATTCCTCATTTTTCATAGGTTATGGCCTGCATTGATTCAAGCTACAGTATCTCAGGTTCAGGGCCAGCAATCATCTTTATTCACGGCATTGGAGCTCGTAAATCTGCCTGGGATAAGGTTATCCTTCACCTAAAAAATAACTTTACCTGTGTAAGTTACGATTTAAGAGGTCACGGAAGCTCTCCTAAAGGTGAGTTGCCATACACTTTAGATGTTTTAGTGGAAGATTTAGAGGCTCTTAGACTGACTCTAAATCTTCAAAAAATTCATCTTGTTGGCCACTCATTAGGCGGAATGATTGGTCCAAGATATGCAAAGTCTTATCCTGATTATGTTCTTTCGATTTCACTACTCAGTACTGCCGCATTTAGGACAAAAGAAGACCAAAGTAAAGTGATTGCTATCGTTGAGAGTATGAACCAGAATGGGATCGAGCCAATATTAAGCACTTTGACTGATCGATGGTTTACAGACCGATTTATCAATGAGAACTATGACTCTGTAGAGTTTCGATTACAGCAAGTCCTTGATACAGATTCAGAAGTCTTTCTAGAGGTTTTTCTTATCTATGCAGAAACCGAAATGTCTCCTTGGTTGAATCAAATTAAGCAGCCCTGTCTTGTTCTTACTGGGGAAAATGATGGAGGCTGTAATCCAAGACTCAATAAGTTAATTGCAGACAGTTTGCCTCATTCTGAGCTCTGTATTTTAGACAAGTTCAAGCACTCTATATTGATCGAGGCACCTGAAATAGTGGGAAGGAAAGTTAGAGATTTTTTATTGAATCAATCATAATAAATATTACTCAGTTAATTCTTTATTAACTAAAACTGTTTTGAATATATTAAACATTCACTCTTTCTTCATTTTTTAGTAGGTGTTTGAGAATAACATAGTATCTTTTTCTTAATACTAGTAACGATTTATTGTGAATTAAAGTAAGTTTATCAATGAACAAACTTAATGAAATGCGATTTAAAATACTAAGCTTATGAATGCTTTCCTTCTATTTTTTGTAAAACAAAAAAAGCTGGCACTGCTTTTTACATTGTCTGTTGTGATATTGGGCTTTATGACGCTTCAAAAAATACAGCGTGATACTTACCCAGTTATTGAATTTGATCGACTTTCTATTAACACTTCTTATCCGAGCGCATCACCTAGGGATGTTGAGAAGAATATTACGAATGTTGTCGAGAATAAAATAAAGGGAATATACGGAATCAAGGAGTTAACCTCTACTTCTTCTGAAGGCTCATCTAGAATCAATATTGAAATTGAGGAAAATGTGGATGACATTCAATCAGTAAAAGACAGTATTTCTGAAGCGGTCAATGAGATTGAAGACTTACCCGAAGATGCTAACGATCCGCGAGTGATTGACAGAACCAGCACGGAGTGGCCAATTCTCACGATTGTTATTGGGGGTGACAATATAAATATCGAGACTGCCAAAGCTATAGCAAATAATATTGAGAAAAATCTATCGTTGATTGATGGCGTTTCAAGTGTCAATGTAAGTGGAGATTCAGACAGGGAAGTGCAAATCAGAATTAATCCAGAAAAGCTTTTGCAGTATCAGCTCTCCTTTGATCAGGTCAGAAGTGTCATTGCGGATCAAAATATTCGTTCTGCCATTGGTGACAATAACCAAGGGAGAAACCAAAAAAATATAGTCATTATCTCTGAATATGAAACGATGGAGTCTTTGGAGAATGTTGTTGTTAAATCCAGCTTTGATGGACCAACAATTCTATTAAAAGACATTGCAACAATAGATGAAGGTGAGATTGGTTTCAATACAATTACCCGTATTAATGGGACTAAGGGCTATATTCTTAAGGTTACAAAAACAGAGAAAGCCGACGTTATCCGGACGGTTGAAAAAGTAAGAGAGACTTTAAACACACTTAAAGAAACCTATCCCTCTGACCTTAATTTAATAGTTACCGATGACAGATCAAAGTCAGTCTCCAATCGATTAAGCATTGTTATGAATAACGCTTTAGTGGGGCTAGCTCTAATTATGGTTGTACTAGGCTTGTTTCTCTCTTTAAAAACTGCATTCTGGGTAGCTATAAGTATCCCAGTTACCCTTTTGGGGACCGTTGCTTTTCTTGGTTTTGCAGGTGAAACTATTAATTTAATTTCAACGATTGGAATGGTTCTAGTCTTAGGCCTTGTTGTTGATGACAGCATCATCATAGCTGAGAGTATTCACCACTACAAAGAGAAGGGCGGTGACGTCTATCAAAATATCGTTGATGGCCTTAAAAGGGTCATCATGCCAGTTATAACCACTATTTTAACGACAGTTCTTGCCATATCAACGGTTCTATTAGTCAGTGGTACGACCGGTAAATTTATCTATATATTACCGATTACTGTTATCTGCGCCTTAGCTTTCTCATTACTTGAGGTGAGCATTGCTTTACCTGCGCACATGTCTGGGAGTAGGGCTAAAAAACAAAAAACATGGTTTAAGCCAGTCGAGAAATGGTTTGAAAAGGCATTATTAGTAATTTTGAGGTGGCGATTTATCGTTTTAAGTTTGTTTATTGGGCTGCTTGCATTTAGTGCGTATGTAGGAACAAAAGAGATTAGTTATATTCAGTGGCCATCGAGCGGCACAAATTCCATAAATATAAGAGTCCAAGCTCCTCTTGGAACTCCAGTTGAAACTACTGAACAGTCCATCATTAAGATTGATGAAATTATTATCGATAAGGTTGGTGAAAATCTGGACTTTTTTACTAGCACAATTGGATCAAGAGGATCTAATCGGGCTTCTATTGCAATCACTTTGATTCCAGCTAATGATCGAGAAATCACTGCCAAAGAAATTATAGAAATTCTTAAAGCAGAAACGAAAGATATCGAAGGTGTTTCAAGGATTAATTTTAGGACAAACAGGGGTGGTCCTAGAGGAGCACTTGACATTGAACTCAGTTTAATTGGTAGTAATGATGGACAGCGACAAGCGGCTGTTGATCAACTTGAAAAAATTCTTAACAGTTACGACGGCGTCAGTGACATTGATCGAGATGATGATTTAAGTAAAAATCGTATTGAGGTTTTGTTGGATTATGAGTCAATGGCAAGACTAGGCATTCAATACCAGCAGGTTTATAGTCATTTGAGAACAATCTACTCTGGTATGGATGTTTCTGATGTAGATTTTGACAACACTAGCCTAAATGTGAAAATGTATCTTGGCGATAGTAATTATTCTGATGACTACATTACGAAAACCTCAATCAGAAATAGCCAAGGAAGAATGATTCCCATGTCTCAATTTGCCAGTGTTATTGAGACGCCAGGAGACCCAAACTACAAGCACCTAAATGGAGAGCGAGTTGTTAAAGTCAGTGCAGCGGTTGAGGACTCTATAACTACCGCTCAATCTGTTTCGCAAAGGGCTCTTGAAGATCTTGATTTGATTAATAATTTTCCTGAAGTTCGCGCCATAGAAGGAGGCAGCTCCTTGGAAGCAAAAGAGGCCTTGAGTGACTTTTCTTTAGCGCTTGGTTTTGCTGTATTTGGAATATATATGCTTATATCCCTATTGTTTAATTCGTACTCACAGCCTTTACTAGTTATACTTAGCATCCCCTTTGCTATGATTGGCGTTGTTTGGGCCTTCTTCTTTCACTCTGAAACATTTAGTTTTTTCGTTTTACTGGGGGTTTTGGCGTTGGTTGGTGTTGTTGTCAACGATTCTCTGGTTATGATTAGTCATTTGAATCACATCAAAAAAGAAGTTGGAGAGAGTTTTGTTTCCAAAGAATGGATTGCGAGGGGTGCAAAAGATCGTTTAAGGGCAGTTATTTTAACAACCCTTACAACGCTAGCAGGAGTCCTGCCACTCATCTATGGTTTTGGTGGTAAAGACGCCTTCCTTCAACCGATGGTTATGGCTTTGGGTTATGGGTTATTGTTTGGTACTTTTGTGACTTTAATACTGCTTCCCTGCCTTTACTCAATTAATCTTGATATCTCTAACTGGCTTTCCAGATTAAAAGCTAGATTTCTTTAAAAATTTCTTAAAAAAACCCCACTCTAGTTCGTAAAGGTCTACAATAAAAAATGTAAATTATTGATTAATCAATATATTTTCTAACTATTCTATTAAAGGGAGATGTGTTATGAGGCTATTTGATACATTTCAATCACCAAGATTGAAGAAGAATACAGCAATGCCAGTTCTGATTGGTCTTAGTTGTTTTTTAACATTTGGTATGCTTTCTCAGCCAGTCGTGGCTGACGGACATAAAGGTTTCGAGCTCACCATTCTTCACACAAACGACTTTCATGCAAGATTTAGACCTATCAGTAAGTATGACAATAACTGCTCTGCAGAGAATAATGCTGAGGGTAAGTGTTTTGGAGGAACAGCTCGATTAATTTCAGCTATTAAAGAAGCACGAGGAAGACATGAAAATACGATCCTACTAGATGGTGGAGATCAGTTCCAAGGAACGCTTTTTTATAATCTTTATAAAGGTAAAGTTGCAGCAGGCATGATGAATGCGCTCGAGTATGACGGAATGGCTGTTGGTAATCATGAGTTTGATGATGGCCCAGAGACATTAAGAGACTTTATGGAGGCTGTAGATTTCCCAGTACTTATGGCTAATGCACACATACGTTTAGAGCCGGCATTAAGAGACATTCTTCAAAAGTCGACAATAGTTGAGAAGGGCGGTGAAAAAATTGGACTGATTGGTGTGGTCACCGAAGATGTCAAAGATTTATCAAGTCCTGGTGACAATATCATTTTTACTGATGCAATCAATGCCGTTCAGTCTGAAGTTCGTGTTTTAAAGGCAAAGGGGGTTAATAAAATTATTCTTCTATCCCACTCATCTTACGCTATTGATAAGGAGATCGCAGCCAATACAACGGATGTTGACGTGATTGTAGGTGGTCATGATAACGCGTTGCTGTCAAATACCAACAAGAGGGCAGTTGGCCCTTACCCAACAGTTGTTAATGACGTTCAGATTATTCAGGCTTATGCCTATGGAAAGTATCTCGGAGAGCTTAATATAATCTTTGATGAGGCGGGCAATGTCATTTCGGCTGAAGGTGAGCCTATATTGATTGACTCTTCAGTTGTTGAAGATCCACAAATCGTTACACGTCTAGATATTTTAGAGAAACCAATTAATAAGCTCAAAGAGACACAGGTTGGTAATGTTTCTGCATCACTTAATGGAGATAGAGCAGTGTGCCGTGTTCAAGAATGTGACATGGGAAACATGATTGCTGATGCAATGAGAGGTGCGGTGATTGATAAGGGCTACACGATTGCTCTAGCAAACTCTGGAGGCATAAGGGCATCCCTTGATGCAGGCGATGTGACGCTTGGAGAAGTTATGACAATTCTTCCTTTCCAGAACACTCTATCTACTTTCAAGGTAACTGGAAAACAGCTTTTAACTGCCATTGAGAATGGTGTCAGTGAAGTCGAAGATGTAGCTGGCAGATTCCCACAGGTTTCTGGAATGAGATTTACCTTTGATGCTTCTCAGCCAGCTAATGGCGGAAGAGTAACCTCCATAGATATTGATGAAGATGGGACTTGGGTGCCACTTGATTTAAATAAAACCTATGGCATGGTTTCTAATAACTTTATTCGCGGTGGTGGTGACGGTTATAAAGTCTTCAGGTCGGCTTCTGATATCTATGACTTTGGTCCAGACTTAGCTGAAGTTGTTGCTGACTATATTGGTGCAAATCCTGGGTATTCTGGTTACATTGATGGTCGCATTATTCAAAACTAGCTAGAATCTTAAAAGGATAAAAAAAAGGGCTGGCTAACGTTGGCCCTTTTTATTTACGCAGTGTGTTTACGTATGAAGTTTTCAGCTTTACTAAAAATCCTCTCTTTTCGCTCAGGGGAGAGTCTATCTAGAAATGTTGCTTGTAAGGATAGCCGAGGATTGGATTGATAAAAACTTCTATTCTTTTCAATAAAGCGCCAATAAAGACCGTCCACAATATCGCACCACTCGCCTTTCTTATAGTTGCTCATTTTTAAGAAATAGTTAGATCCACAAGTGTAGGGCTTTGTCGACATCAAGCCTCCATCTGAGTAAGTCGCCATACCAAACACATTTGGCACCATGACCCATTCTGATGAGTCGATATACATCTCCATAAACCATCGATAAATTTCTTTTGGATCAATCTCGCAAAGGTTCATCAGATTACTAATGACCATGAGCCTAGGTATATGGTGATTGTAGCCGTCTTCAAGGGCTGTATTAATTGAGTCATCAAGAGGCAATATTCCAGTTGAAGCGTCATACCAGCTCTCTGTCAGCTTGCCAGTATGTTGCCAGTAATTACCTTTCATTTGGTCATCGCCTTTGACTTGATAGATTCCCCGAATAAATTCTCTCCACCCTAATACTTGCCTGATAAAGCCTTCCAGAGAGTTCATTGGAATTTGAAACTCTTTTGCACAATCTAGAAGTGTTTGAATGACCATTTGTGGAGACAAGAGACCAATATTCATGGAGGAGCTGATACAGCTGTGAAATAAGAAGTTTTTACCCTCAAGCATAGCGTCCTCATAGATGCCAAAATTACTCATCCTATTTTTAATAAAGTCAGTAAATTGGTGTTCTGCATCTTGCCGATTGATAGGAAACCAAGGGTTATTAAGATAACCTGGATGGTCACTAAAGTGCTCATTAATGAGACTACAGATGCTTTCGTGATAATTAGAAAGTTCAAAATTTGGCATCTCAGGAATAGGTGTTTTTGCGGGTATTTTTTTTCGGTTTTCTTGATCAAATGACCACTTGCCGCCAATTGGTTTTTGATTTTCATCAATCAAGATATCAAACTTCTTTCTACCTTGCTGATAGAAGTTTGCCATTCTGAAGACTTTTTTATCTTTATTAAGTAAATGAAATTCTTCCCTTGAAAATAAGAAATTTGGGGATGAATGAACAATTGACTTAATGTTGGAGTTAGTAAGTCCCTCTAATAGAGTTTTCTCAAAGGGTTTGTCTTCAATTTCAAAGAAATTAAGTAGCTGAATATTGTTATGAGTTGCGAAGTCAACAAGATGCTCTAAGAATGTCTCATTCTCACTTCTATCTTCAAGCTGAGAGTAATGGACTGATAGGCCTGCATCCTCTAGCTCATCTCGATACTCTCTCATTGCTGTCAGAAAAAGATAGAGCTTAAGTTTATGATGCTTTTCATAGCGGCATAGCTCAAAATCTTCTGACATGAATACATGTTCACAGCCCAACTTTATTAAGAGCTCAGGCTCAAAAAGCTGGTTTCCAAGTGCGATAAATACGTTATTCATTGGAACCTAATTTTAGTGAATTCATTTCTAATCTATCAAGTAATTTATATTATTTTTTTGTGATATTTTGTGCAATCAAATAATGAGATAATATAATCAAATTAAAACATTTCTGCTCCATGCAAAATAAAACAGCTCAGCCCTTCGTTTCAGTCATTGGTGGCTTGAATATTGACCTGCAAGGCTCCACTGACAACCCACTCGTTTTTAATGATTCAAATCCTGGAGAGATTACAATGTCGGCAGGAGGTGTCGGTAGGAATATCGCTGAGAATATAGCAAAACTTAACATTCATTCAAAGATACTCTCTTATGTAGGGAATGACCCATTAGGAGACTTTGTCGTCAATAAATCTAAAGCATCAGGTGTTGATACTTCGCTCATAAAAAAAGATAGCCATTTCCCAACAAGTCAATATTTATCAGTGCTGGATGACAACAACGATATGCTAGTGTCTATATCAGATATGCGCATTATTGATGAAATGACAATCCAAGACATTCAGAACTGGGACCAAGCCATAGCTCAAAGCAGTGCAATCGTAGTAGATACAAATATTCCTATACCAGTCATTAAATATTTGACCGATGAATACAGCAATATTCCTCTATTTTTGGACCCTGTTTCATTTGCTAAAACCTCTAAGATAGTTGAGCTCATTGGTCGATTTCATACGGTCAAACCAAATAGACTAGAGACTGAACTGATCTCTGGCGTTAAGATTACAGACAATGATAGTATGCTTGAGGCGGCTCAAAAAATTTTTGACATGGGCTGTAAGCAAATTTTTATTACGTTAGGAGAAGAAGGGGTTTTTTATTATGATGGTAAAAATTTTGGTCTACACCTTCATCAAGACGCTAACATGATTAGCGCAAATGGAGCTGGAGATGCTTTTACAGCGGGAGTTGTCTATGGGTTTCTTAACCTTAATAGCATTAAAGAGACCGCTGAGTTTGCTTCTGCAGCAGCTGTGATTGCCCTTAGGAGTGCCAACACTATTAGTGAAGAGCTGTCTGAAGAGCGCGTTCAATTATTATTAAAGGAAGAGGGATCATGAATTTTAGTAATTACTTAGATATTCATCCTGATGTAGAGAATGCATTAAAAAATAAGGAGCCCGTTGTTGCCCTAGAGTCGACCATTATCTCTCATGGAATGCCGTATCCTAAAAACGTTGAAACTGCCCTAATGGTTGAGGAGACTGTTCGCTCAAATAGCGCTGTACCTGCAACCATAGCTATAATTAATGGGCGATTGAAGGTTGGGCTAACAACTGAAGAAATTGAGTTTTTAGCGACCAACGAAGACGTTAAAAAAGTCTCCAGAAGAGACCTGCCCATTACCATCGCTCAGAAACTAGCCGGCTCTACTACGGTCGCCTCGACAATGATTATAGCAAGCCTTGCCAACATAGCGGTATTTGCTACTGGCGGTATTGGCGGCGTGCATAGGGGCGGTGAAAATACCCTCGATATTTCTGCTGACCTTGAGGAGCTAGCGAACACTAATGTCTGCGTTGTGTGCGCAGGAGCTAAGGCAATCTTAGATTTAGGTCTGACCTTGGAGTACCTTGAGACTAAAGGTGTTCCTGTGATTGGCTACAAAACCTCTGAACTTCCAGCCTTCTATTCCTCTGAGTCTGGTTTTGATGTCGACTATAAGATTGATTCAGCTCAAGAGATTTCTGAGATACTAAAAACCAAATGGAATTTATCTATTGATGGTGGTGTCCTTGTTACAAACCCAATTCCTGTTGCCTTTGAGTTAGAGACTGGCATTATGAATGAGGCTATTAACCAGGCTATTATTGATGCTGATCACGAAAATATTACTGGCAAGGAAATCACGCCTTATTTATTGTCTAAAGTGAACGAAATAACTAAGGGCAAGAGTTTGGATGCCAATATTAAACTGATTCAAAATAATGCAGATTTAGCATCCAAGATTGCTCTTCACTATTCAAAAGAGGATTAGCTACTTTTCTCGCACAAAGAAATTAAACAGTAATATCAGCGACACCACAAAGAGAAAAAGCATGATAAGGATTCCTTGATCCGACTTGATATAACGATTAATGAGAGCTTGAACTTTAGTGTTTGAACTTAAGTCAACATCTGATTCTATTAATTCTTCAGTATTTATGGGTGTTTCTTGATTTATTAACTTGGTCTGGATGAGTTCTTCTATCTCTTTTTGTCCTTGCTGAACTGCGTCATCTTGAATAACTTCATCATCTTCCTGTAAAAAACGTGGAACTCCTTCTTCATTGATCTCTTGCTCTGAATTTAGTGAGTTGAGTGGGAGTTGTTGATCCCTGTCATCCCCGCCAGCATGGGAAAAATTTAAAAGGCCAAGCGATAGAAATAAAATTAAAAGAAAGTTTCTCATAACCTATAAATGATATACCTTATGCTTATCACGGTGATGAAATATTGATGGTCATTTGATGAATATAATCGATAAAGATGAGTTTCAATCTGTTAAGATATTGATAACTTAATTAGGAGAATACTATGGCAACTTATGAATGTAATAACTGTGGAATGGCTGTAAATGCGACCTGTGCTAAGTGTGATGAGCCACTAACGGACGACTCTCTAAAGCTAGACGATGGAAGTTCAGTTCAAATCTCAAAATGTCCAAATGGTCATGGCAAAATTAAATCGCCAATGTGTTGTGGTAATGATATGAGCTGCGCTGTATAAGCTAGAGAAGTTGTATGAGTAAATTGCTTAATACTGATCAAATTGATCAGTATAGAAAAGATGGTGCTGTTTTAATTAAAGGTAAGTTTGATAAAGCCTGGATTGAATGTCTTAGAGAGGGTATTTCTAAAGACATACAAAATCCTAGCCCGCGTTTTGTAAGGCACACTAAAGATGATAACTTGCCTGGTTACTTTGAAGATTTTTGGACGTGGGATCTTTTTGATGAATTTACAGATTTCGTTCATAATTCACCAACGGCTCAAATTGCCTCCGAACTGATGAATGCAAGTCAAGTCAACCTAGTTATGGACAACTGGTTTCTTAGAGAGGCAGGCTCTAGATCTGGGGCGCCATTTCACCATGATATTTCATACTTTGATTTTGATGGCTCAATGTGTGTTTTATGGCTTCCTTTGGAGCCTGTCCCCAAAGAAGAAGCAATTTCTTGGATTAAGGGTTCACATCTCTGGGATAAGCTCTATATTCGTACTCGATTCCAAGAAGGACATCCAGACGATGGAAAGGCTGGGATAGTTAATGGAAAAAGCTATGATATTACCCCTGATATTCTTAACAATAAGGATGATTATGAATTCCTTCAGTGGGACTTAGATATGGGTGATTGTGTCTTTTTTGATATTAGAACTCTGCACGGAAGTTTAAGTCAGTCTGTACCAAAGAATACTGTTCATAGATACACACTCAGAATGGCCAAAGAAGGCTCTAAGATTGAGTATCGAGGAGATTGGGCTCAAGCTGAAAGAGCAATAATGGAGTCAAATGGTTATCAAAATGGTGACGATTTATCTGGAAAAATGTTTCCAACTCTTTATCGAAAGGTTGGATGATGAGTGATCTAGGATTGACCGTTTTTGATTTAAAAAATCTCAAAGGTAAAAGAACAATTAAATTTGTTCAAGTGGATACTTTTGATCAAGCCATCGCAGCTAAAGAGGCTGGAATAGAAATAATTGGAACGGGTTATACTGAATCTAAGTCGCACTTTCCTAGATCGCTCAAAGGAGTTCATTTTCAGTTTGGATTGCAATGGGGTGATCATGCTAATGCAGATGAAGCTTTGAGAAGCGCGATGCAAGCAATGAATCACGGTGCCCAGTCAATTTATTGCCCTATGAGTCCAGAAGTCGTTGAAGTCTTATCAAGAGAAGGGATTCCAGTCATTGCTCATGCAGGACTCATCCCTCCAAAAATTACTTTGACTGGTGGTTATAGGGCTGTTGGAAAATCTTTAGAGGAAGCAAAAGATGTCTGGAATCTAGCTAAGAGTTATGAGTCTGCAGGCGCCTTTGCTATTGAACTAGAGGTTATCCCCGACAGGCTAGCTAAAGAGATTACCAATAGAACCTCTCTATTCACTATCTCATTAGGCTCTGGAGCGGACTGTGATGCCCAATATCTATTTTCAGAAGATATTTTGGGTGAAAATAAAGATTTCATTCCTCGGCACGCCAAAAAGTACAGAGACTTCTCGAAAGAGTATGAAAGATTACATCATGAGAGAGTGAAGGCTTATAAAGAATATATCTTAGATGTTGAAAGCAATTTATTTGCCAACAAAGAGTATTCAGTTTCAATTGATGATAGTGTAATTGATGAATTAATTAGCAATATCAAATAAAGGGCTTTGCATTCTAAATCTTTTGTAAAGCATTAATTAAATTTTCAACATCTTCAAGAGAATTGTAATGGACCATGCTGGTTCTAACTACGCCATCATCCACATCTATACCTAAAGCCATTAAACATCTCCAGGCATAGAAATTATCATTCCTTGTTGCAATTCCATGCTTTACAAGCTCACTGCTTAGTTCTTTGGATGACTTGTTGTTCATTGTAAAAGCAATTGTTGGCGCTCTATCTTTATCAGTAATTGTCTTTTTACCGATGAGTTTTATGTCGCCTCTATTAGTTAAGTAATCTAGGAGTGGATTTGCAATCTCCTTTTCATGCTCTGCAATTAACTCATTTACCTTATGAATTTTCTCCCTTATAGATGGGTTTTCACCTGGATAGTGATGCTCAAAGAGATTCATAAAGTATTCATAAACTCCAACAAGGCATGAGAGTTCCTCATGATTCGGCCCACCTGGATTTAGAGTGTAGGGCACATCTCCCTCTAAAAACTCATGGTTTTGGTTTGGAAGTGTATCCAGTATCTCTTTCTTTCCATAAAGAAGACCTAAGTGGGGTCCGTATGTTTTGTAAAGACTAAAAGCATAGAAATCAACGTCTAGATCTTTCACATCCGGGAATCCATGAGGTGCATAGGAGACGCCATCACCGACAATGAATGCATCGTATTGATGGACAAGATCAGCAATCAATTTTAGGTCATTAATAGATCCAACAATATTTGAGCAGTGAGTCACCGCAACAATTTTTGTTTTTTTAGATAGGAGTGCTTTTAAGTCATCTATTTCAAGTTCAGCAGTATCGTTATTGATTTGCCACTCCTTGACTATCATGCCATGATCAGCAAGCCTTCTCCAAGCACCTACATTTGCTTCATGGTCCTGATTAGTGACAATTACTTCGTCGCCAGGACTTAAAAGGCTTCTCATTGCGTTAGATAACACATACATATTCATAGTTGTAGAGCCACCAATAATGATTTCATCATTATTAGCGTTGATCATCTCAGCAAAAAAATTGGTCGCCTTATCCATGTTATCACCGGCTATAGCTGAGGTGTCAAACTCTGCGTAAGGCTGAACCTTAGTCGAGGTCATAAAGTGATTTAAACGCTCAATCACATTGGAAGGGACATAGCTACCACCTGCATTTTCAAAGAACGACCATTTAGAGCTTAGCGGGTCTCTAAAAGCTGGAAATTGTTCTCTTACATAATCAACGTCAAGTTTTGGCATGATCTCTCCTATTATTAGTTTTTATAGTCAGGCTCTTCTTTGTCTAAAATTCGCTTTAGTGCTGCAAAATGCAGATCAGAAGCGTCATAATCTATCCACTGCTGAGCTGTCTTTTTAGCTACTTTGTCGCTTACAACATGAATTTTTTTTCCTGTTTGGTATGCTCCAATGAGTGTTTGGCATGATCTCTCAAAGTAATATAATTCATCAAAGGCGCTCGCAACTGTTCTAGCAGCAGTCAAAACGCCATGATTTCCCATCATGAGAACTGGATTGTCACCCAGAAGGGTGCTCAATCTTTCTGCTTCCTTTCCTAGACCCATTCCACTATAGTCTCTATCAATTGAAACTCTGTCATAAAAACGCATTGTGTTTTGATCAATCGGCTTCATTTCTTTGTCATCAAGGGATGACAGAATTGTTGCATATTGAGGGTGAGCATGAAGGATGCAGCGAGCCTGAGGATTGTTTCGGTGTAAAGCACTATGAATTGCCCATGCAGTAGGGTCAGGAGCATCTTGATGATTCATTGTATCTTTATTGTTAGCATCAATGAGAATCAAGTCGCTTGCTGAGATTTCACTGAAATGCTTACCTATTGGATTTAATAGAAACTTTGACCCACTCTTATTAACTGCCAAACTAAAGTGATTAGCAACTGCCTCATGCATATTAAGCCTTGCTGTAAATCTGAATGCAGCGGCCAAATCTAATCTTTCAGCTCTAAAGTCATTTTTCATAGTCAATAAATTTGATTTTACGCAAGTGCCTTTTCCATGATATCGATGAAGAATATTATTATTTTCTAGTTTATCAATTGCCTTTCTAACAGTTCCAACGCTAACATTTAGATGCTTTGAAAGTTGAGATTCAGAAGGGATAAAATCACCAATCTTAAAGTCTTCACTGGAAATTCTATCATTTATATGATCTATAACAGTTTGGTAAAGCTTTTGGGCCATTAACTAAATTTATGATTTTTTATTAATAAAAGTATACTCATATATATATGTGTTAAAAATTAATTATTTGGACTAATCTCATAAGTCTTCAAATAATCATAGATTTTGATGAATAAAGTTGACAGTTCAAATTGAATTAAAAAAAATCATGTAAACTATATTTAACTTTATTGGGAATATATGATGCCGTTATTAGATGATTTAAACAGAAGGGCTCAGACCAAATATCCACGTATTTTATTACCTGAATCAATTGACTCTAGAGTGATAGAGGCGGCTCACACTATTGCAGATCAAAAATTGGCTCAAATCGTCCTTTTTGATGAAAATGTAGCATCCTCTCTGGGTGTTGATTCAATAAACCTTAAAAACGAAGATTTGAGGCTTGAATATGCTCAAACATTATTTGAGCTCAGAAAACACAAGGGCGTCTCCTTTGAGGCCGCACTAGAAATGCTTTCAAGTCCAAGCGTATGCGCTATGATTGCACTGCACAGATCTGAGGTGGATGGTGTTGTTACAGGTGCCATTACTCCAAGCCAGGAAGTTTTGAGTAGTGCGCTCAGAATTATTGGCGTCTCTGAGAACAGACATCTTGTTTCGAGTTTGTTTTTAATGGTGTTTGATGAAGACCATAAAAGGCACGGTGAAAACTTAATTTTTACAGATTGTGCTATGAACATCTCACCAAACTCAGATGAACTGGCTGAGATTGCTTTTAGCGCCTATGAGACGGCTCAATCATTTTTAGATGAAGAGCCTAAACTTGCAATGCTATCTTTCTCTACTAATCAAAGCGTAAAACATAGCGAAGTAGACAAAGTAAGGCAAGCAACTGAAATGGTCCGCTCTAGGCTTCCAAATGCTCAAATTATCGGAAATGTTCAGCTCGATGCTGCGCTCGATTCAGAAGTTTTAAAAATTAAAGATCCTGGCTCTTCATTTTCCGCGCCAGCTAATGTCTTTGTCTTTCCTAACCTTGATGCGGGAAACATTGGATACAAACTTGTTCAGCGCTTCTCTGGCGCCAAAGCAGTTGGACCGATTCTTCAAGGACTATCTAAGCCCGTGAATGACTTGTCAAGAGGTTGCAGCATAGATGAGATTGTGGATACGGTTGTTGTAACAGCGAATCAAGTTAGATAGGCTTACATTCCAATATAGTTGGGCCCACCTCCACCTTCTGGTGGTGTCCAATTAATATTTTGTGACGGATCCTTAATATCACAGGTCTTACAGTGAAGACAATTTTGGGCGTTGATTTGAAAATAATCTTCACCTTCTTTGTCAATTATTTCATAAACACCGGCAGGGCAATACCTCTGGGCAGGCTCATCAAAGAGCTCTTTATTTCTTGTCAGAGGGATTGTTGGGTCAGTCAACTTAAGATGAACAGGCTGATCCTCCTCATGGTTTGTTCCAGACAGGAATAAAGATGAGGTTATATCAAAACTGAGAACATTATCAGGAGCAGGGTACTCTTTCGCATAAAGAGGGTTGTTAAGGTTCAAAGAGTCGCAATCTCTCTGCTCATCCTTGATAGTAAAAGGCAGCGAATTTCTAAAGATGTTGGACTCTATGAAATTGTATGCCGCGCCCAAATAAAAACCAAACTTATGCATTGCAGCGCTGAAGTTTCTTGACTTGTATAACTCTTGATAGAGAGAGCTACCTTTAAATAAGTCATCAAAATCACAGATTTCTTCGTTAAGAATCTTGTGAATATATTCTGCAGCAAGAATTCCAGACTGCAGGGCGCAATGACTCCCTTTTATCTTACTAGGGTTGAGCGTTCCAGCATCACAACCAATGATCATTCCCCCATTAAAATCCATCTTAACGAGGGAATTGATGCCCCCCTTAGTAATGGCTCTAGCACCGTACGAAACACGTTTTCCTGAATCTAAAAACTGTTTAATTTTTGGATGCTTTTTGAATTGTTGAAATTCTTGGAACGGGCTATGGCTTGTGTTCGTATAGTTCAGATCTACAATCAAACCCACGGCAACTCTTTTATTGTCAAAATGGTAAAGAAAGCCGCCACCAGTTGTACCCTCATTAAGAGGCCAGCCCATCGTATGAACGACATCTCCAGGGCTGTGATTGTCATTCTCAACTTCCCAAATTTCTTTAAAGCCAATAGCAAAATGTTGAGGCGTTTTTCCTTCATCAAGGTTAAATTCTTTGATTAACTGCTTTCCTAGATGGCCTCTAGCGCCTTCTGCAAAAATGGTTTGCTTAGCCAGAATATCCATACCAGGCGTATAGGTGCCTTTTTGATTGCCTTCTTTGTCAATTCCCATATCACCTGTGGATATTCCAATAACTCGGCCACTTTCATCTTTAAGGTATCTTTGTGCAGGGAATCCTGGAAAGATATCAACTCCCAATTCCATTGCTTTCTCTGAAATCCATTGGCAAAGCTCACCTAAGGAAATAATATAGTTTCCTTTATTGTGAAGGCTTTTAGGCATGAGCCATGAAGGAACTTTAATGCTTTTACTCTCTCCTGTTAGCCAGAAAAGATCATCTTTTGCAACTGGTGTATTAAGAGTAGGACAGTCCTTAGCATCATCAGGAAAAAGATCAAACAGTGTTTTAGGTTCAAAGACTGCGCCTGAGAGAATATGAGAGCCAATCTCAGAGCCTTTTTCGAGAAGACATACAGACAGGTTTGGATTGAGCTGTTTGAGTTTGCAAGCAGAAGCAAGACCCGAAGGACCGCCTCCAACAATTACTACATCATATTCAATTGATTCTCTTTCCATTAACTACTATTTTATACCTGATAAGCATTCAGCTCATTAAGAGCATCAAATAAATCAACTTGCCACACTAAATCAGCCATTCTAGACATTGGAGCATCTGGATCATTATTGATCACCACGATTACTTGTGAGTCTTTCATGCCAGCAAGATGCTGAATGGCACCTGAAATACCAACGGCTAGGTACAGTTTAGGAGCAACCACTTTGCCCGTTTGACCAACCTGATAGTCATTCGAAATGAAACCGGCATCTACTGCTGCTCTTGAAGCGCCGATTGCTGCATCTAACTTGTCAGCTAATTGCTCGATCAGAGTAAAGTTTTCTTTTGAGCCAAGACCTCTTCCGCCAGACACTATTCGCTCTGCAGTAGTCAGTTCTGGGCGCTCAGACTCAGACTCTTGAAGTGAGATAAACTCTGAATTAGACCCTGGCATTGAAGACGAAATCGTTTCTACAGAAGCTGAACCACCATCTCCAGAATGTTCAAAGGCAGTTGCTCTGACGGTCATAACAATGATTTCATCAGAGGTTTCAACTGTTGCCATAACGTTTCCAGCATAAAGAGGACGAACAAAAGTGTTATTCGACTTAATTTCACAAACATCTGAGATAGGCTGAACATCTAGAAGGGCGCCTACTCGCGGCAAAATATTCTTACTAAATGTTGATGAGCCTGAGATTAAATAGCCATAACCCGACATGACATCAGCAATGAGTTTACTGGCCACTTCAACATTGGCATTTTCTAGAGAATCATCGACAATCATCTTTACAGTATTGATTCCTGCAAGTGCTGAAACAGATGAGCCATTCGATGCGTCATTCGTAAGAACCAATGCATCTATAGTGTCTGATAATTGAGTAGCCGCTGTAATTGCAGCTCTGCTATTTGCGCTAACCTCTGAGCCATTCAGCTCGATTAATATGAGTGCTGACATTAAAGAACTCCCATTTGATTTAATTCTGTAAATAACTCTTCAGCAGAACTAATCTGCTTTGAAGCTCTATCTTTAGTCCCAGACTCCTCAACACTAACAACTTTGATACGCGGTGCTGTGTCTATTCCAAGACTTGATAACTCAATAGTCTCCAGGGGCTTAGATCTAGCCTTCATGATATTTGGAAGTGAGGCATACCTTGGTTCATTGAGTCTAAGGTCAACCGTAACGATGGCAGGAAGGTTAAGTTTTCTCGTTTCAATGCCTGAGTCAATTTCACGAGAAACTTCAACACTACTTGCATCAGAACTTAAGTCGAATTTTGAGATAAACGTACCAAGCGAATAGTCAATAAGACCCGATAACATTTGGCCTGTTTGGTTGTTATCATTATCAACAGCTTGCTTGCCCATTATTACGAGCTCTGCTTCTTCGCGATTAATGATGTTAGCCAGAATCTTAGCAACATGAAGTGGCTGAAGATCTAGCTCCGAGTCAGTTTTAATAAAAATAGCACGATCAACACCCATAGCCAAGGCAGTTCTTAGGGTGTCAACTGTTTTGTCCGTTCCAATACTGACAGCAATGGTTTCTGAAGCTGAGCCACTCTCTTTAAGGGTCAAAGCCTCCTCAACTGCAATTTCACAAAATGGATTCATCGCCATTTTGGCATTGCTCAGGTCAACTTGTTGAGTTTGTTTGTTTACTCTTGCTTGAGTGTATGGGTCAAGAACTCTTTTAACTGGGATAATTATTTTCATATTAGATTAAAAATTCATTACAAAACCCGCGAATAATACCATATAAAAAACTTTTGTCTATAACTAGAAAATACTATTTTTGAGTGCAAATTGTTCATGTCCTAATGGTTTGATTATTATTGGTTATTTTATATTTATCGGAAACCTGAGTTTGGCCTCCGCGCCTTGTTGTATAAAGCGGTTTTGAAGACTCACTTCACCACCATGAAGTTTCATAATCTTACGAACAAACCTTAAACCAAGACCATTTCCCCTGACACCAGTATCAGGCCTAGAAACTGAGAAGAATCTTGTAAATAATTTGTTGATGACCTGGGGAGGAATGCCTGGTCCATCATCTAAAACGATGATTGAAATAGCTGCATTGGTTTGAGATGCTTTGATAGTGATCGTTCCAGATGAGGGGCTAAAGTCTAGAGCATTATTAATAATGTTTCCAATAGCCTGTTCCAATAAAATTTTTTCAGCCTTTAGAGATACACTTGAATTAATCTGAAGGTCTATCCTTAAATCTTTGTCATTAATCGTTTTCACTCTGCTTGGTGCTTTCAAAACAGTTTGAATAACCTCTCTAATGTTTAAAGATTCTACATTTTTAAGAGCTTCACGGCGCTCAATCCTTGACAGTTCTAAAAGCCTATTAACCAATAGATCCATGTGCTTGTTGGATTCAAGAATATTCTCAACAAAGCGCTTCCTTTGGGGATCTGACATCGGAGTTAAAAGGTTTTCTGCTGTAAGTTGAATTCCTGTTATGGGTGTTCTTAGCTCGTGTGCAAGAGTGTCAATGTACTGCTCTACATCGTCCTTCAGCTCAACGTCTGCACGAGCATCTCTTATGGTCCTGGCTAGCTTATTGAACTGGTTATTAAGGTCAGGCATCAATACATCCTCGCCACTAAAGAGATTTGAGGTATATTTCTGGACTCTGTTGATGTTTCTTGATATTCGATAACTCCCAAGGAATCCAAATAATAAAGCGATAACAAAAATATAAAAGATAAACCTTAAAAGATAACTCTCCCCCATTAAATCGATAAGAGGAGCGACAACCACTACTGCTCCTAAAATTTCACCATTGTCACCATAAATTGGGTTAGAAGCATTAAGATATCTTGATTTAAGGAAGTACTCAATCGCGGCGCCTCTTGCTTTTCTGGTGCCTCGTGTCTCCTCAACAATGATGTTGGTTGTGTCTGTCACTCCGCTAAGGGCAGACTCCACTTCATTAACTTCGCGCATATCTGTACCCAAGGTAAGTCCTCTTGAGTCAAGTACCAGAAGCCCGTCCCTATCAGTCACATAGATTGCTAGATTTTCTAGTTTTTGTGGACTGTTTTTATCAATGGTATTCCTTTGGGAACGAAGATAGTTCACAATAAGGCTTTCGAAGGTTTCTAAATCAATCTCACCATCTTGGTTATTCTGAGAGGCAACTCTACTCATGAGGCTAGAGACCTCAACCATTACTGATTTTGCAGACTCAAAGGTTGTTCTTTGGGCAAAGACCCATAAAAGACTTGAACTGACAATAAAGTAAAGCAGAAATAACTTGGTACCAATATTGAGCCTAAAGCGCTTCATTCAATAAGGCTGTATCCTATCCCTCGATGAGTCTCGATATATTCGTTATCTTCATCCAACTCATGAAGGCGTTTACGTATTGATTTAATATGAGTGTTTATGGTCTTGATATCTGAGCCATGCGGCCTGTCCCAAATAATACTCATTAAATACTCTCTTGAATGGACTCTGTTTGGATTCTTAACTAGATGTGAAAGTATTTTGTATTCTGCAGGGGTTAAAGTTAGCTCCTGATTTAAAAATACCACTCGCTGCATGGCGTGATTTATACTGAATTTTGAGTCACCACTTTTGACTTCGGGCTTGACCATTCTGAGCTGAGCTCGAACATGGGCAACCACAAGCCTTGGGCTCAAAGGCTTTGTGACATATGCATTCGCACCCAGACCCTCTAGTCCAAGAACCTGATCTGACTCATCGTCTCTTGCAGAGATAATAATCACTGGAATATTTGATTTTTCTCTAACTTTTCTAAGTAAATCAAAGCCACTCATGTCAGGGAGCCCAACATCTAATAAAATAAGATCAACTTCATTGTCTTTATGAAACTCTATCGCATCGGATCCATTGTCAAACCACTTGCAATTGAAAGAGTCTTTTTCGAGAATAAAGCAGATACTTTCAGCTATGGTTTTGTCATCTTCTACTATCAGAATTGTTTGCATAATGAGCGTTTAAAATTGAAATAAAAATTGCATTGTAAATCAAAACTTTATAAAAGAAAGAATCTTCATTAAGTCTTCATCAAAACTCCATATAGAAAACATTTGACGGCACAGGTAGCAGCTTATCATGTGCATATTGTTTTAGTTTATTAGAGACTTGTTTGGTAACTACTACCCCTTTAAGTTGCTAATTAAACAGAGCGTTATTTTTCTCTATGCTTAGCTTAGATTATACATAACCATTTTGTGAGTCTCTAATACCTAAAACAATATTTAGATTATTTAAGTGTAATTTTTAAGAACCTCGAATACCTATGCCATTCTCTCTCCGTTTGGCTCTTGAGGTACCCGCTCTGGTTGGCAGGTTACTCCTACCGGCCAACCAAAGCAACTTAACAATTAAAAAATGAAAAAAACAATGACAAAAAATACGCTAAAAAAATCAACCATATCATATTGTAGAAGAAACAATATTGATGAAAAGCAGCTTGTGAAGGCTATGAATTGGTATCTAAGTGCCAAAGGCAGCAATAAAGACTATTCAGACATGAATTCTTTTACAAAGCCCTAATCAGTTAGTATAAGATTTTTTTACATATGTTAAGATATTTAAAGCAATCAATTGTTTCATTCCTTTTTTTGTCCATTTCCTTGGGCAGTTTCGCTTCTTTAAGCGTTGGTAGTCAGGCGCCAAATTTTATTCTTAGTGATCAGAACAATATCTCTCATGACTTAAGTGATTACAAGGGCAGTTGGGTAATTTTGTATTTTTATCCTAAAGACGATACCCCTGGATGTACCACTCAGGCCTGTGACTTTCGTGACGCGGTAGAGAGAATTATCGCAAGCAGATCTACTGTTTTTGGAGTGAGCCTAGATAGCGTAGAATCACACAAGCGTTTTGCTGAAAAGAATAATTTGCAATTTTCACTGCTCTCAGACCAGGGTGGTAGCGTATCCAAGGCGTATGATTCACTAAACAACTTCGTCAGCTTTAAGTCCTCCAAGAGAAACACTTTTATTATTGATCCTGAAGGCAAGATTGCCAAAATATATCTTTCAGTCAAGCCCAGAAAACACTCCCAAATGGTCCTTAATGACTTAAATCAACTTCAGAACTAATTCTATCTCTAATTAGTTCAAGCTTAGCGTTTCTCGACATTTTCTTAATCACCAACTCTCTTTTCAGTGCCTCGCTTCTTGAATCACGTTTTTCTTGATATACCAATTTGAATGGTGCTCTAGAGCGAGTATACTTTGCTCCACCTGGTAATTCCCTTCTGTGTTGTTTCAATCGATTATTTAAGTTGTTAGTGATCCCACAGTACAACGTTTTGTCACTGCATTCAAGCAGGTATACAGTCCAAATTTTCTTAGGAATATCAATCATTAAAAACTTTTTTGCATATTTTTAAATTAGAATTATAAATTGCTCTATAATTCGCGTTTTTTTTAATCTATCTCTGGGCAATAGAATATGTTAACAGTTGTGATGCGTACAATTTGGCCTCTATTTCTAGGCATTCTTTTTATTGGACTAGGTAACGGTCTTCAGGGTACCCTGAGCAGCTGGAGAGCAGACTATGAGGGTTTTTCAGTTTTGACAACAGGTTTGGTCATGTCGGGCTACTTTGTAGGCGCTTTTGTAAGCTCTATGATTTCGCCAAGACAGATTAAAAAAACTGGGCAAATTCGAACCTATGCAGCTTATGCATCAATTGCATCAACAGCAATCCTTATGCAGATATTGTTTATCGAACCCCCAGTATGGTTTGTTTCTCGATTTTTATCGGGATTCTGTATTGCAGGAATAATGATTATTGTAGAAGGTTGGCTGAACTCGATATCTTCCAACGAAAATAGGGGTCAAATCTTCTCTATCCATATGGGTGTAGTTTGGGGTGGTCTTGCCCTTGGCCAGGGATTATTTGCAATTGATGATCCCTCTGGCTTCCAGTTGTTTCTTCTAGCCTCTATTTTACTCTCAGTGTCATTAATTCCCATCCTTTTGACCGAAATTAAAGCTCCAGATACGGAAATACAGGAGTCTCTTGGAATCAGTGAATTATGGAAGGCATCTCCTTCAGGTTTAGTAACAATTGGAGTCTCAGGACTTGCCTCAGCTGGTTTCTTTGGAGTTGGAACGATTTATGCAATTAAGTCGGGTCTTAGCGTTTCTGAGACTGCTTTATTTATGACTCTATTCATTGGTTTTGGAGCTGCCTCTCAGTGGCCCCTTGGGTGGCTCTCAGACAAGATAGATCGTCGAAAAGTAATCCTTCTTTGTTGTGCTTTGGTTACAGTGATCTGTGTTTTACTTTCATTATTTGAATTTTCAAAAACAGTTTTTTTAATTCTAAATGGTTTCATTGGAGCCAGCACGTTGCCTTTGTATTCACTCGGAGTTGCTCAAACGAATGACCGTTTAAGGCCAAGTCAAATGGTCAGTGCCAGTGGGACCATTGTATTGGTTTACAGTGTATTTGCATCATTAGGACCTCTCTCAATGAGTTACTTTATTGACTTATTCGATAGCACAGGCTTCCTCATTTATCTCATTTTTGTTCACCTATTGATTGCAGCTATCGTTTTCTCAATGATGTTCATCACTGACGATGTGGATGAATCTGATCAAGCCAACTTCCAGGTCATGACTCAAAGACCGAGTGTTGTTGGAATGGAGGTAATCGCTGAAGAGGCACTAGAATCTCAACTCGATACTGAAAGTTGAAAACCTAGACGCTAGCTGGGTTATCTAGATCGTGACCTAAGTCTTTAAGGTCTTGGTATCGATCACCAATCCTATGATGAGGCCTACCTCCAATGGAAGCTCCAAGAGCAACTACAATTTCATCATCATTTGGCGCGTCTGGAATTGAAAGCTGAATGGTTAAGTAGTGAGATCGTCGTCCAGCATCGTTCTTATCCATCAATGGAATCATAATAGGGGCATTTGCACCAGAGCGAGTATTACAAAAGGAAAGATAAGATTTAGCTCCAACTGCTTCTCGATAATAATTACCAAACCTAAGAGTATGAATGATTCCTGAAGCGTGCTCAATTTCACCTTTTAGGCCAACCACGGCTGACTTTCCATATCCCTCAACATTTTCACCAGATCCAGTCTCATTAATGATCATAGATGTAAGCATTTCTCCGAGGCCGGGCGCAACATCTAAAATACCTGGCTTGAGGTCATCAACAAATTTATTTGGGCTATTTAAGTCAACCCATGGGTTTTTAATAACTGCAACTGCTGCAATTAGAATCAGTGGTTTTTGAGCTTTTTTGTTACCCTCAACCATGGTTGTTTCAACATGTAAAAGAGTTTTTCTTATTTCTGCTGGCATTATTTGGCTCTCGTATTAATTAGTTTTGATCAAGGGCCTCATTGAGCCCTCTTTGAAAGACCACAATCAATGCCCCTTTTTTAGAATATGAAGAGTGCTTGCTTCCAGGCTCAAAGGAAACAAATTCACCACTTTTAAAGACAGTTCCATCCGAATCAATCAACTCGCCTTCAATCATTAAAAATTCTTCAAAACCCATATGCATATGCGGGATAGTTTGAGCACCTGGCTCCATTTTAAGTACGTAACTCCCTTGGCCACTAGTTTGGTTATAGCTTATGATATGCCAACTCATTTTTGGAACAGTTGAGCCATACCGATCAAAAGGTTTAAACTCTATGTTGTGAATATCTATAACTTGTCTATCTTTCATATTTAAGCATTGAATTAATAAATTTATATTTCAGATTGTAGCCAATTATCTTCTGCGTAATGGCAATTTGAATCGACCAGATGAATGCTGAAAGCTTGCCTGGATTTATTTGAAGTATTCTCTGCGCTATAATGAGGTAACTGTCCATGAAGAATTACAAGAGTGCCTGCCTTAACTTCCAGAAGGTCAAGTTGATGATTTGGCCAAGGACTTTCATCTAGAACTTCAAATTCTGTGCCTCCTGACTGAGCCAATTTAAAGCGCTTTTTCAGAGGTAATTTGTGTCCTCCTGTCATAGCCTGAAGACAACCATTTTCAATAGTAGCGTCCTCGAGCGCCATCCAAAAGCCAATACAGCTCATCGGAGTCGTATAGAGAAAGGTTGAGTCTTGATGAAGCCTAACCTCGCCACCTATGTTAGGCTGCTTGAAAATATGCATAGATTGAAGTTGTCTAGGCTTTTTTATCCCCAACTGTTTACCCATTGAAGGAATATCAAGTGAATTAATGACTCTCTTGTACACGGGATCTAAAGCGTGCTGAGCATGTCCAATTTTGTTGATTGATTGCTGTTTTGGGACTGTAAAGTTTCCTTTGCTATCTATCGCTTTTTCTTCAAAGAAAAATCTAATCTGATCTCCAGACTTTAAAAAATACTCATCGCTTGCTCTTTCCTGCTCATTGGTCGTAAAGATAGAGCTTGATGTAGCGGGGTCAAAGTCTTCAATCATATCCTGAGCACGATTAATGATAAGCTCCCTTTGCTTTTTATCTAGAAAATCTTCTACAACTAGATAGCCATCTCTATTGAAAGAGGAAATTTGATTTTGAGACAACATATTTAATTGGTTTGATGAATATGACTTGAATTATATTAGTATTTGAAAAACTATTGCACATAAGTTCTATAAACACGACTCGTTATTTGAGAAAAAATTTCATAGGAGATTGTATTGCAATATTGTGCAACTTCGTCGATTGAAACATTCGAACCAAAAAGCTCTACACGATCTCCAATTTGTGGACTATTAATGCCAGTAAGATCAATGGTTATCATGTCCATCGAAACTCTTCCAGCAAGCCTTGCAATACCCCCATTAATATAAACAGGGGTTCCATCTTGAGCGCTTCTTGGGTATCCATCAGCATAGCCAATTGCAGCAACACCAATCAAAGTATCCTTCTTGCAAACATATCTCTGACCATAACCAATTGTATCTCCTGATTTGAACTTTTTTAGAGAGATCAGTGAAGTTTCAAGTGTCATTGCTGGAATTAATTCATTAGGCTGTTCATCAAACAAAAACGGAGATGATCCATAGAGCATAATTCCAGGTCGAGTGAATTCACTGTGAGCCTCAGGTAAAGACAATATGGCAGCTGAATTTGAAAGTGATTGATCGTTTTGTTTTATTTCAATAATTTGATTAAACTTATTAATTTGAGTCTTTGTTGAATCACTTTCTTGATTGTCCGCACTTGAGAAGTGAGTCATTAATGTTATTTTTCTAACGTTATTTGATTTTTCTAAGTCGCTGATGACTTTAATTGAGTCCTCCTCTTGAAAGCCTAATCGTCCCATTCCTGTATCAATCTTTACAAAAATATCATATTTATTGGTTGGCTTACTTTTCAGAATCCATTCAATCTGTGCGGTATTGCAAACTACCATCCAGAAGCTATTTCTGTCAACCAAGCTCAGCTCAGATTCTTCAAAAACTCCCTCTAAAAGTAGGATGGGCACTTTCAAAATGCCAGCATTTGTTAAATCTAAAGCCTCTTCGATGCATGCCACTCCAAAGCAATCAGCAAATGTTTCAAGATGGCTAGCAACTTTGATTGCACCATGGCCATAGGCATTTCCTTTAATGACAGCTATGGCATTAGATTTAGGAGCGAGAGATTTAGCGTAAAGGTAGTTTTTTTTGATTGCATTTAGATCAATTGATGCAACGCAATTCCTAGCCATAATTTTTTATCATCTTGTTTGAAAAACTGTATCGACTCATGTCAATCCCTTCTGTAGAGATTTCAGGATCAATTCCTGAGACAAGGTTAGCTAACAGTTTGCCAGAACCAGCGGACATTGTCCATCCAAGCGTTCCATGGCCCGTGTTGAGAAACAAGTTATTGAAGGGAGTAGGGCCAATAATGGGAGTGCCATCAGGAGTACTGGGTCGAAAACCTGTCCAAAAATTAGTCTCTTTTGAAGATTCATAACTTTTGGGAAATAAAAGGTCAAGACCGCTCATTAATGAATCTAATGATTTGGTTCTCAGGTTTTTATCAAAATCAGTCAGGTGAGCCATACCAGCAACTCTAATTCTGTCTCCTAGCCTAGTTATGGCAATCTTGTTTTTTTCATCCATAATTGTAGACTGAGGAGCATCCTCATTAGATAAGACGGGCAGCGTAATTGAATAACCTTTAACAGGATATATAGGAATCTCAATGCCAATCTTTGAGAGGATTTTAGTTGAGTAGCTTCCGAGTGATACTGAATAACAATCTGCTTTAATTTCACCACTATCCGTTGAAACTGAGGCAATTTTATCGTTACTGATTTGTAAGGATTCAATTTCAGTATTGAATTCAAAATTGACCCCCATTTCAACACATTTTTTATAGACTTCAGTTGAAAACAAGTAGCAATTACCTGTAAAGTCATCCAAAAATTGGATTCCACCAGCGAGTTTATTTTTAACGTATTGGAGCCCAGGCTCAATCTTGACGCATTCTTCAGCACTGAGAAGCTGAGAATTAATATTAAATTTATCTAAAATTGCAATATCTTTTTGCATTTTTTCGATCTCTTTTGAATCCCAAAAAAGTTGAAGAGAGCCTTGCTTCTTTTGTTCATAATAAAGATCAAAATCTGTCTCAATTTCTAAGAGCGCTTTTTGAGAGTAATTGGCCACCCTAAGCATTCGACTTTTATTGATTTCATAACTACGTGAATTACAGTTTTTATACATGCGATATAAAAACTTTATGGTCTCAATACTCATGTTTGGATTAATGATGAGTGGAGAGCGGCCAGTTAAGACCCACTTGAGCACACTAAAGGGTAGCCCTGGAGAAGCCCAAGGCGATGTAAATCCATATGATAGGCAGCCTGCATTGGCATGACTAGTTTCCATTGAAACACTATCCTGCCTATCTATGACAGTGACTTCATGGCCCTGTTTAGCTAAAAAATACGCGGATGTCGTGCCAATAATTCCAGCACCAAGAACAACTACTTTCATTGAATAATTATGAGGTTAAAAATTAAATTTTACCACTTGAAATGTTTTATTTTATTCTTATAAATCTTCTTAAAGGATAGATGATATTTTTTAATTTCTTCTTATCAATGATGCGATTGAAAGATGATTTTTATTAATTAAAAAAAATTAAATAAAATCATAGAATTATCAACCAAAATCATTTAGAATGAGAGTGTCATTAAGGTATATTCTTGTTAAAAAATATTTACGTTGAAATACCATTTTTTATCTTTTCTAGGAAGCCTCCATGTTTAATAAAAATCTTACACTAAACGACGTTGATTCTGACATAGCAAATGTTGTTGCGGCAGAAGAAGCAAGACAAGAAGCGCATATCGAATTAATTGCATCAGAAAACTACACCTCACCTGCAGTCATGGCTTTACAAGGATCACAGTTAACTAATAAATACGCAGAAGGGTATCCGTCAAAGAGATACTATGGAGGTTGTGAACACGTGGATGTTGCTGAAGATCTTGCAATAAGCCGCGCAAAAGAGCTTTTTGGCGCTGCCTATGCTAATGTTCAACCCCATTCTGGATCAACTGCTAATGCTGCTGTGTTTCAAGCACTATTAGTTCCTGGTGATACTATTTTAGGAATGAGTCTGGCACATGGTGGCCACTTGACGCATGGTGCAGGACCATCCTTTTCAGGAAAGCATTACAAGGCTTTTCAGTACGGTCTTGATGAGGATACTGGCGAAATTGATTATGATGAAGTTGAGAGGTTAGCCCTAGAGCATAAACCAAAGATGGTGATTGCTGGATTCTCTGCTTATTCTAGAATTATTGACTGGCAGCGCTTTAGAGATATTGCTGATATGGTTGGAGCCTATCTTCTTGTTGATATGGCTCATGTAGCAGGCCTTGTTGCTACTGGAGATTATCCATCACCCATTCATATTGCTGAT
The DNA here is from genome assembly GCA_902556205.1 of uncultured Gammaproteobacteria bacterium. Classification (GTDB taxonomy): domain Bacteria; phylum Pseudomonadota; class Gammaproteobacteria; order PS1; family Pseudothioglobaceae; genus Pseudothioglobus. Next base: position 113,104 of record CACDVH010000002.1, read on the forward strand.
GTATGCACGACAACCACCCATAAGACTCTTAGGGGACCAAGAGGGGGGTTGATTGTTGCAAGGGCGAACGAGGAAATTGAAAAAAAATTGAATTCTGCTATTTTCCCTGGTATTCAGGGAGGTCCTTTGATGCACATTATTGCAGCAAAAGCGGTTGCTTTTAAAGAGGCTATGAGCGATGACTTTAAGTCGTACCAAAAGCAGGTAGTTAAAAATGCAAGAGCGATGGCCAGTGTCTTCATGGAAAGGGGATACGATGTTGTCTCAGGTGGTACGGATAACCACGTATTTCTCGTCAGCTTTATTGAGCAAGGGCTCACAGGAAAAGCCGTTGATGCAACGTTAGGATCAGCCCATATAACAGTCAACAAGAACTCTGTACCTAATGATCCTCAGTCTCCATTTGTAACAAGCGGTATTAGAATTGGAACACCTGCTGCCACGACTCGCGGTTTTGGTGAAAGTGAGTGTAAAGATATTACTCACTGGATTTGTGACATTTGTGATGACATTGAGAATCTAGAAGTTGTTAATGAAGTTCGAGCTAAAGTCGAAGAGCTTTGTTTAAGATTTCCAGTCTATAAATAACTAAATGCGCTGTCCTTTTTGTCAATCTGATGACACCAAGGTTTTAGATACTAGGCTGCTAGATGATGGCTCTCAGGTTCGAAGAAGAAGAGAGTGTATAGCCTGTGGTGAGAGGCACTCAACAAGAGAAACGGTTGATTTGAATCTCCCAAGACTTATTAAGAGCGATGATTCAAGACAAACCTTTAGTGAGGACAAACTTAGATCAGGGCTCTTGAAAGCTCTTGAAAAAAGACCCGTCGAGATCTCAAAAATAGAAACAGCCATTCAAAAGATTCAGAGAAGGTTGATGGCACAGAATGACAGAGAGGTTCCTTCCTCAATCCTAGGTGAGTGGGTAATGGAAGAGCTTAGAGCGCTCGATGAGGTTGCATACATTCGTTTTGCTTCGGTTTATAGGCAATTCCAAGATATTGAGGCATTCAAAAGCGAAATTGACAAATTAATGAACAAGTAAGCTTATGGCAAAGACAAAAGTTGAGTTTGTATGCCGAGAGTGTGGTGCTTCACACCATCAATGGGCCGGCCAGTGTTTAGATTGCAAGGCATGGAATACTCTGGAAGAGGTTGTCATATCTCAAGCTACAGCATCCAAGCCTGAGAGCTTACAAGATCTTCCAGCCTCTAAAGTTCAGCACCTATCAGAAATTAAATCTCAAAACAAAGACCGACTATCAACAGGACTCACAGAGCTTGATCGAACTCTTGGAGGGGGCCTTGTTGATGGATCTGTTGTCCTTATTGGTGGAGACCCCGGGATTGGTAAGTCGACTCTGATTCTTCAAGCCTTATCAGCTCTTAATAAAGCAAACACAACTCTGTATGTGAGCGGAGAGGAATCTGCAGAGCAAGTGAGTGAAAGGGCGGTTAGACTTGGAATCAAGGAGGATGTTCTTTTTATTGGTGAAACACACTTAGAGAAAATTCTTAAACTGTCGAAAGATGTTCAACCAAAAGTCATTGTCATTGACTCAATTCAAACCATGGTGACTGATCTTTCAACATCAGCTCCTGGCTCAGTAACTCAAGTTAGAGATTGCGCTGCGCAGCTCACTCAATATGCTAAACAAACTAACACGATTCTCTTGATGATTGGCCATGTAACTAAGGGTGGAGCGCTTGCGGGACCAAGAATACTTGAGCATATGGTTGATGCAGTACTTTATTTTGAGGGTGATGCAGGAGGCCGTTATCGTATTATTAGGGCGGTAAAAAATCGCTTTGGAGCAGTGAATGAAATAAGCGTATTCGCGATGGGTGAGAAAGGCCTACAACAAGTGAGCAATCCTTCCTCTATTTTTCTATCAAATCAAGAAAACCCTTCCTCCGGATCTATGGTGATGGTCACTAGAGAGGCTACAAGACCACTTTTAATTGAAATTCAAGCATTAGTTGACCAGTCCAATGGCACTCCAAAGCGAGTGAGCGTTGGTCTTGATCAAAACAGACTGGCTCTTCAGCTAGCCATTCTTCATAAGCATTCTGGAATATCAACCTTTGATCAAGACGTCTTTATTAATGTGGTTGGTGGAATTAAGGTCAGCGAAACTGCATCAGACCTAGTTGTCATGCTCTCTATTGTTTCAAGCCTAAGAGACAAGGTAATTCCAAATAATTGGATTGCGTTTGGTGAGGTTGGCTTAACTGGTGAAGTAAGACCTGTCTACAACGCCCAAGAAAGGCTATCTGAAGCTCAAAAACAGGGATTTGAAGTGGCAATCATTCCCAAGGGTAATCACCCAAAGAAAAGCATTAAAGGCTTGAAAATTGTGTCAGTAGGGTACCTATATCAAGCGATCCAGTATTTGCTTGAAAATAGCTAGTAACTATAGATCAATCCCTTTTTGAGCTCTAATATTAGCCCTAAAAGCATGCTTTATATCTTCAACCTCGCTCACTGTATCTGAAGCGTCAATTAAGCCCTGGCTAGCAGCTCTACCAGTAATAACAACATGCTGATCCTTTGGTCTGTTTGATAGGGCATTCAATACTTCAGCCTCATCAAGGTATTTATAGTTAATCATGTAAGTAATTTCATCAAGAACCACTAATGCTATCTCTGGATTAGATAGAAATTGCTTTGCTTCATTCCAAGTAGCAGTTGCTTTTATCTTGTCTTGTTCCTTATCTTGAGTATCCCAGGTAAAACCACTCTCCATATGGGAAGACAGAATATTTGGGTGATCCTCTAAAAAAAGATCCTCCCCTGTTTGCTGATCTCCTTTCAAGAAACGAACAAGACCAACATTCATATCATAGCCCAAGGCTCTGCAGATCATCCCCATGGCTGAGGATGATTTGCCTTTACCATTTCCAGTTAATAGAACAGTAATCCCTTTATCAATATTTGCAGCATCAATTCTAGAATCAATGTATTCTTTCTTACGCTGCATGCGTTTTTTATAGGTCGTACTCATAATCTATTAAACCCCTTTTTATTAACAAATTACTAGAAAGTGTATGTTAACCCTAGAGTTGATGTTTTTCCAAGAGTATTATAGCCTTTAGCCATTTCATAATCCTTATCTAAAGCGTTATTCCTGTTCAAATAAACACTCAAGTTTTCAGTAAAATCATAACTAGTACTTAGGTTAAGAAGCCCATATCCACCATTTTTTCCATTTGAATGATCATCCTTATCCCAGGCCCAAGACCTTGCTGTCCAGTTAATATTTCTGTTCCATTTGCCTGAAGATTTAGAAAGATTTAATGAAATTGTACTATTAGGCCTTCTACCTTTTTGTAAATCAGTAGATTTAGCAATTGCTTTGTTAAAGTTGAGCGAGCTATCAAGGTCCCATCCCATTAATTCAGTATCTAATACCAATTCAACTCCTTGAATATTTACAATTCCATCATTTTCGTAATAATCTAGTGGCCAATTACTTCCGTTATATTTAAATGCATCTTTGAGTTTACTTTTGTAAATCTTTAACTCAACATTTCCCCAATCATTTAAAGAATTTAAACCTAACTCCATATTTTGAGATAATTCAGGCTTTAGAGCAGTCTTTCCAGCTTTAACATTAGCATTATTGGCATAATGATTTGGTAAGTTAGTCGCAGTAGCATAAGACCCATTTAATCTTAAATTTGCACTTAAGTCCCTAGCCCAATTGAAGTTATAAGTTGTATGGGAGCTAAATTTATCATGATCAATAATTCTTGCTCCAATAGATAATTCATTGGTACCAATTAATCCTTGCCATTGGCTAAATACATCAGTATGTTTAATTTCCTTTAAATTACCAACATCTTTATCAACTGAATTCATTAAGCCAATGGATAGTTTGCTAGAATTAAAATCAAGTTCATTAATTATTGACATTGTGTTTAGTTCATACTTACTTCCATGTCGAAGAATATTCTGGTCATTAATTTCAACTCTTGTCTGAAATCTATCACTAAACTTTTGAGTTAAACCTAAACCTATTTGTCTTAAATCATTTTCATAATTTTCATTCCCAAAGGTTTCGTCATACATGATATTAGCTTTTGAATCAATCATGTTAAGACTCACTGATGTATTTTCACCAATATCTCCACCAATGTTTAAACCAAATGATTGTCTATCACTTGGGTCCAAATCTCCATCTCCTTTAGCATCAATACCATCAGTTATAAAGTCCGAAAAGGTAAAATCTAAGTAACCATTTTCATCTTTATAATAAGAGTTGAAACTTGATTGCTTTGTTCCTTTTGAACCATAAGAAGTGTCAATTGTATTACTTGTAATTGCATTCTCATCTTTATCAGTAAAAACATTAATCACACCACCAATAGCACCAGGACCATATAAAGAAGTGAAAGGCCCTTTTGAAATTTCAATACTGCTAATTTGATTAAGTGGAATCATTTTAAAATTTGGCTGACCACCAGTGATAGTTACTTTTTGACCATCAATTAAAAGCAAAGTATGAGAAGCTTCATTACCTCTTAAGCGAACAGAAGCCATATTTCCTGTACCACCCTCAAAACTGATTGAAGGGATATTTTCCAATAGTTCAACAAAAGTTGAGGCACCAGTTTTTTTTATATCTGATTTGTCAAGTTTGATAGAAGTAGCAACAGGCCCAATAACTGGGGAAGATGTTCTATATTCATTATTTAAAGTGATTTTAATTGGTCCAATAACAGCTAGCGCTGAATTAGCCATAAAAATTGCTGATAAAGCAGCAATAAAGATTGTTTTTTTAGTAAACATATTGACCCCTTATAAATTGAATTAAAAGAGGGATTGAGAGATAAAGAATCAAACATTTATGAATCCTTAACTCACCACCCATCGTAGTATTAAGTAAATCAATTTGATACGTATCGGACTCATCTTAAAGAAACACCGTTGCGAGGGCAGCGTCGGATTCGCACCAACTTCCGTCATCAAATTTATGGAGATTATATCTTTTTTTATAAATTGCGCAATAGTTAATTTCTAAAGTTTTTTTTACTTTTCAAACATAATAATAACAATGCTTTGAAGTATATTAAGTCTTAGGTAAAATACACCCAAAACATGAAACTAAAGCTTTACTGATGAAAAGTAGGTCGCTTCAAAATTTAAGGTCAGAAATTGATGAACTGGATCAAAAGATTCAGCTCCTTATTTCTGAGCGTGCAGACCTTGCTGCAGAGGTAGCACTAGTAAAGCAAGAATCAAATACTCAAAATGCTTTTTATCGTCCTGAGAGAGAGGCTGAAGTTCTCAGTAAAGTGATTGAAAGAAACAAAAGTCTTCTTAAGGACAAAGATATTGCTCTCATTTTTAGAGAGATTATGTCTGCATGCCTTGCTCTAGAACAGCCACTAAAAATTGCTTTTCTAGGCCCTGAGGGTACGTTTACTCAAGAGGCAGCACTCAAGCACTTCGGTCATGGCGTTTCTCCGCTTGACTGTGGAACTGTGGATGAGATTTTTCATCAGGTAGAGACGGATAATGCGCAATATGGGGTAGTTCCAATTGAAAACTCTTCCAATGGCGTTATCGGTACCTCGCTTGATATGCTTTATAGTCATGACTTAAATATTTGTGGTGAGGTTGAAATAGCGGTTGCGCATCATTTGATGATGCAGGATCAGTCGAAAGAAATTAAGGTGATCTATGCCCATCAACAAGCACTTGATCAATGTCACAGATGGCTTGCAAATCATTACCCAAATACTGAACTCAGACCTGTAGCCTCGAATGCTCTCGGTGCTAGAATGGTCAAGGATGAGCCAAATGCGGCAGCAATTGCATCAAAAGTCGCGCTCAACATTTATGGGCTTCAAAGGGTGGCGAAGAATATTGAGGACAATGCCGGCAACGTGACACGCTTTATAGTCATCGGTAAGGATGAAGTGCCCAAAGGAGTGAACGATAAAACCTCTTTATTGGTTGTTACTAAACATGAATCTGGCGCACTCTTTAACTTACTTGAACCGTTCAAAGAAAATAATATTAATATGCTTCAGTTGGCAAGACATCCAATCCCAGGAGTTAAATGGGAGTACCTATTCTTCATAGATATAGAAGGGCATCAGGATGAAAAGAATGTTAATGATGCTATTAAAAAAATTGAATCAAGAGTTTCTAAACTGGAGATACTTGGGTCCTACCCAGTTGCTGTTCTATGAATGCCTGTGAATCAATTCTTGGCTTGAGTCCATATCAAGGAGGAAAGCCAATAGAAGAGCTTGCAAGAGAACTTGGATTAACAAAAATTTCTAAACTGGCATCTAACGAAAACCCCCTAGGGGTTAGCACTAAAGTTCAAAAAGCAATTAATGATTCTCTATCCAGTTTAAATCGCTACCCTGATGGAAACTGCTTTGAGCTTAAAGAGGCAATTGCAAAAAAACACAACGTTTCATCAAGCATGATTTCCTTGGGTAATGGCTCAAATGAGCTTTTAGAGCTCATAGCGAGGGTTTTTGTTTCAAAGCAAATTGATGAGGTCATATTCTCTCAATATGCTTTTGTTGTATACCCTTTAGTGACTCAGGCATTAGGTGCGACTGCTATTGTGTCTCCAGCTAATAACTTTGGGCATGACTTAAACGCAATGCTGAGCCTAATAACTAATGAAACAAAACTAATCTTTGTTGCAAATCCTAATAACCCAACAGGTACGCTTTTGAGTGATGAGGAGGTCTATAGCTTTCTAAAACAAGTTCCTAGTCATATTCCAGTCGTATTAGACCAGGCCTATTTTGAATATTTGAATATAGACGATCAAGCTATTAGCTGGTTAAGTGAATTTGAAAATCTTATTATCTCTCGTACTTTCTCAAAGGCCTATGGTCTTGCAGGTCTTCGAGTTGGATACTCGATTTGTAGCAATACAATTGCAGACTACATCAATAGAGTAAGAGAGCCTTTTAATGTCAATCATACTGCTCAGATGGCAGCTATTGCAGCGCTAGGTGATGACGAGTACCTTGCAGACTCAGTAAAAATGAATTCTGATGGCTATAATCAGCTAGTAAGCGGATTTGAAGCATTCGGATTAAACTATATTCCTTCATTTGCTAACTTTATAGCAGTTGAATTTGATGATGCCATGGGTATTTACAATAGTCTTCTGAAAGAAGGAGTTATAGTGCGTCCAGTTGAAATGAAAGACTACCTCAGAATTTCTATCGGCACACTGAATGAAAATAATCATTTACTTGAAGCTCTTAAAAAAGTTTTATGATTAATAAGATCACAATAATTGGTGTGGGACTAATTGGAGGGTCTCTCGCAAGAGCTCTAAAAGAAAGGAATTTAGCTAAGGTTGTTTTTGGCTATGGAAGAGACCAAGCTCGCCTTAAAGGTGCTCAAAAATTAAATGTAATAGATCAATTTTCAACTAGCATTGAAGAGGCTATCGTTGGAGCTGAGATTATCGTCATTGCCACTCCAGTAGGAACATTCCAAAGCATACTTGGAGAGATTGAACCTCTACTAAATGATAATGTCATTATCACTGATGTAGGAAGCACTAAAACAGATATAGTTAATATTGTTCATAATGTTTTAAAAGTTAAGTCAAACTGCTTTATTCCAGCTCATCCAATTGCTGGAAAAGAAAGAAGCGGCTTTGAAGTGAGTGATTCAATGCTTTTTGATGGAAAGAAAGTCATCATAACACCTCAAGAAAATAACTCTTCTGAATCTATTAAAGTGATAGAGGGGATGTGGAAAGGTGTCGGCGCAGAGGTAGATTTTATGAGCTCAGAGTCTCATGATAATCTACTCGGCATGACATCACATCTTCCTCATATGCTTGCCTTTTCTTTGGTGAACTATCTTGTGAATCAAAATCCAACAGCTTCAATATACGCGGGTGGAGGATTCAAGGATTTTTCAAGAATTGCATCAGGAGATGCGATCATGTGGCGTGATATTTGCCTCCAGAACAAAGATCAAATCATTAGCCATTTGAAAGGTTATCAATCGACTCTCAATGATCTCTTGGAAGCGATTGGTGATGAAAATAGTGAAAAGCTAGAACACTTATTCACAACAGCAAAAAAAACTCGGGATTCATGGTTAGGATAGCTCTCTAATGTCAAACTTTTTAACATCAAATTCTGGGCCATTAAAGGGCTCGATTAAAGTGCCTGGAGACAAGTCAATATCTCACAGATCAATTATGCTAGGCTCTATTGCCGAGGGTGTGACAAGGGTTTCAGGGTTTTTGGAAGGTGAGGATAGCCTTGCGACTTTGAATGCTTTTAGGGATATGGGGGTCCAAATTGAAAGGCATGGATCAAATGTAGTCATACATGGTGTAGGTATGAGAGGCTTAAAGGAACCTAAAAATCCTCTTAATTTGGGAAATTCAGGAACTTCAATTCGCTTAATGTCGGGTCTGCTCAGTGCTCAAAATTTTGACTCAAAGCTATGCGGTGACGAGTCACTATCAACAAGACCTATGGGAAGAGTCATTAACCCGCTTCGAGAAATGGGAGCTGACATATTTGGAGATGATTCAAGGCCACCATTGACAATTAAAGGTGGAAGCAAGTTATCTGGTATTGAATATACTCTTCCAGTCGCCTCTGCTCAAATTAAATCTTGCCTACTTTTGGCTGGCCTATATGGCGAGGGTATAACTACAGTTATCGAAAATGGAATATCGCGAGATCATACAGAGAGAATGCTTAGAGGCTTTGGCTATGATGTCATATCATCAAACAATAGAATTTCATTATTAGGCGGTGGCTCATTAAAGGGTTGTGATATTGAGGTGCCAAGCGATATCTCTTCTGCAGCATTTTTTATGGTTGCAGGCTGTATTTCAAAAGACTCTAGCATTACTCTTAATTCAGTCAATATAAACCCAACTAGAACTGGAGTCATCGACATTCTCAAGTTAATGGGCGGAAATATTGAACTACTTAATCAAAGGCTTCAGGCAGGAGAGCTGATTGCAGATATTAAGGTTTCCTCATCAAACCTTAAAGGGATTCAAATTCCTGAAAACCTTGTTCCACTTGCCATAGATGAGTTTCCTGTATTGTTTATTGCTGCTAGCTGCGCAGATGGTGAAACAGTCCTGACTGGAGCAAAAGAACTTAGAGTAAAAGAGTCAGATCGAATACAAGTCATGGCTGATGGACTCACCTCGCTAGGGATAGAAAATCATGTTTTGGAAGATGGAATTCGTATTCTGGGCGGAGAGTTCACTAAGCAAGACTCCTCTATCAAATCTCATCACGATCATAGAATCTCTATGGCGTTTGCAATTGCATCTGTGAGATCAAAATTTGACATAGAGATTGAGGGAGTTGATAACGTTAAAACTTCTTTTCCTAACTTTGAAGTGTTAGCAAACTCAATTGGGATGAGCATTAAACAAGTAGGATAGTCACTATGGCAAGCACTAGAAGCACTAGGTTGTTATAATACGCCCTTTAAAAAAATAGCTCGATTCCTATGTCTATATACGAAGCAGTATTAAAAAACGCAGAGCCTTTCTTTGCTTGGGATGTTCTATCCTGGCTCTTTATTGCAATGATTCTTGCCATTGCTATTGTTTTAATTGATCTTTTCCTGTCAAAAGAAACAAGTGACTCAGTTTCAGATACAGCTCAAGAAAAATCTAAATTTGGACGGATAGCTTACTTTTTAATTTTTTTAAAGTTCTCTAAATCTGAAAAGTACAATCACAGACATAAGCTTGTCCAATGGTCGATTGAACTTTTTCCAGTTCTACTTTTAGTATTCGTTTTTAGGGGTTTTATCTTTGAACCGTTTCGTGTTCCATCAAACTCTATGATGCCAACTCTCTTGACAGGTGATTTTATAGTGGTGAATAAATTTGATTATGGCTTCAGACTTCCAATTACAAACACTAAACTAGTCGAGTTCTCAAAGCCAAATAGAGGCGATGTTATCGTATTTAGGTATCCAAATTATGAAAAAAATCCTGGATACTCAGGTGTTGATTTTATTAAACGCATTGTTGCAACTCCGGGAGATGTGATTTCATACAGTGAAGACCAACTAAACATTAATGGTGAAGTGTTAGCAATTAAAAATATTGGCCCCTACCTTGGTGTAGATTCTGGAAAAGCGATGAATAATTATAAGCTTGTCCAGGAATTAATGGATTCACAGCCTCATGAGGTGCTTTTAAATCCTAATGCCCAGTCAAAAGGTATACCAGAAATCACGATTCCAGAAGGGCACTACTTTGTTATGGGCGATAATCGCGCACACAGTAGTGATTCTCGTTTCTGGGGTTTTGTTCCAGAAGAGTACATAATTGGACGAGCAATTGGTATTTGGATGCACTGGGACTGGAATTACAACACTATGCAATTCAGAAGAATAGGTGGTTTTAATTAAAAAAGCCCTCCATTTTAGATAGAGGACTTTTCTATTATTTATTCTTATAAATCTTTAGAGCTTTCAATACATTGACAGCTTCATGGACATAGTAGTCTTCCATCAACAGATCAACAAACTCCTGGTCACGTGCATCCGTAATCTCATCCTGAGACTTTAAGATTTCTTCTGGGCTTAACTCAGTTGGATCTTCTGAGGTTGTCTCTTCTTCGTCCTGAGCAGATAAAGAGTTTTTAAGATCTTTTTCCTGCGAACTGAAATCTATAGACTCTTCTTCTTCATCGCCTTTAAGAGATATGTTATCAAGTTCAATATCAGGCGATATCCCCTTGGCCTGGATTGATCTTCCAGAAGGCGTAAAGTATCTTGCTGTGGTTAATTTAAGACCGTAGCCATCTTGAAGACCCATCATTGATTGCACAGACCCTTTACCGAAAGACTCCTCTCCCATAATGATTGCACGCTTGTGGTCCTGGAGAGCCCCAGCTACAATCTCAGAGGCTGATGCAGAGCCAACATTCATGAGCACAACGATAGGTGCCCCGTTCAATATATCACCAGGTTTGGTTGGAAACGACATGTTTGAGCTTGGCGTTCTGCCTTCAGTGTAAACAACAATACCCGGCTCATCAATAAATAGATTTGAAATATCGATTGAAGAATCTAACAATCCACCAGGATTATTTCTTAGATCAATAATCAGTGAATCAAGATCTGCCTCATTCTTTTCTACTAAATCTCCAATAATCTTTTCAACTACCTCGGCTGTAGGTCTTTGGAATTGAGCAACCCTAAGATATCCAATACCCTCTTCCAGAAGAAGTCCTTTTGCAGAAGTAACTGTTATGATCTCGCGCGTAATCTCTACAACGAATGGGGCAATATCTGGCCTACCTATAGTCAACTTAATTGTTGTTCCTGGTGCACCCCTCATTAACTTCACACCTTCTTCAAGATTGATTTGACTTACATTTTGGTCACCAATTTGTAGAATAATATCACCCGCCTTAAGACCCGCTCTATATGCCGGCGTGTCATCAATAGGCGAAACAACTTCAATGTAATCACCTTTGGTACCAATAACTATTCCAAGGCCGCCAAATTTGCCCATAGTGCTCTCACTTACCTTTGATTGAGCAACAGGCTCAAGATAGCTTGAATGAGGATCTAAGCCCTCAATCAGACCCCTAATTGCATTATTAAATAGGGTTTCATCATCGATCTCATCAACATACATTTGTTTGATTTGAGAAAAAACCGCAGTAAACGTATTCAGCCCCTCGAAGAAAGAAGGAGAATCAAGAGGTGAGTAATTGTCGTCATCAGCTATTGAAGGAGAAGACAAAATAACTAAACTTAGGGCAATGCAAAGGGCTTTAGAAATAAAATTTAAATTAGTCATCTGAAAAGTGATAAATTATTTAAGAAAGTTGAATTGTAATAATATTTTATTTATTAATTATGAAGAAATAATAGAGTTTTTATGAAGAGCATTGTAACTTTTATAGAGTTCGATAAAATCGATAATTTAAATAAATTCTCAAAAATAGATCCTTACTAGTTCAAATGATGCCTTTAAAAAAAATTTGTTTAACAACACTTTGTCTTTGTGTTCAGTCTTCTCTGGCTGCAAATCAATTTGGGTCAGTAATAGTATCCAAAGTCTTAAGTGTCTATGATGGCGATACTTTTAGAGTTGATATTGATTCACTATCTCCTATCGTTGGAAAAAATATTGCCATAAGGCTTGAAGGAGTAGACACCCCTGAAATTAAAGGGAAGTGTCAATATGAAAATGATTTGGCAATCCTAGCTAGGGATTTTGTTAGAGACAAGTTATTTGATGCTAAAGAAATAAAACTTAATGAAATTCAAAGAGGTAAATACTTTAGAGTTGTCGCCAAAGTGTTTATTGATGGAGTAAGCCTTGAGGAAGAACTCTTAGAAAATGATTTGGCTTACAGATATAAGGGCGGCAAAAAATCGAGTTGGTGCAAATAATATGAAAAAAATAATACTACTTGTTTCTATTTTGGTCTCTTTTAACTCTTATGCTGATTGGACTAAAATTCTTCCAGGAAATAATGCCTCTTTATTTATTGATTTTGATACTTTAATAGAAAAAGATGGCTACATATATTGGTGGTATCTAGACTCTTGGGGCAAAGGCAGTGAGAAAACCTATGCCCAAGGTGACTGCAAGTTAAAGGGATTTAGAGTAATCAAGCGAACTAGATACTCTTTTCCAATGGGGGAGGGTGAAGGCTTAGAAAGAGAGGTCAACGGCGCGTGGGAGTACTACCAGCCCAATACTGGTTTTGAAGTACTACTCAACTTCATTTGCCAAATGTCTAGACTAAGCCCTGAGGAGAAAACTCTTCGAATTGAGGCTTTAACAAAAAGAAATGAAGCGCTTGAAAATGAGAGTAGTCTGAGTGCACTTCAGACAGATGATGTCGAGATGACTCCTGAACTAAAAGCTCTCAAGTCATCTTATTTGAGAACTGTAAAAGAAAAAATTAGATCTTTTTGGCGTTATGATGATGCTGAAAAAAGCTGGTTTTGTGATGTTTTAATTAATCAGGCAGATAATGGTGCAGTTGAGGCAGTCAAAATTTTAGGTTGCAGTTCTGGCAATACTGAGAATCAAACTCTGTCTAAAAGTATATCTCAGCCCTTTGGTAGCTCAATTAGGAGAGCCGTCTTTAAATCATCACCTATTCCTCTGCCCTCAAATGAGGCTTTGTTCAACAATGAGGTAAAAATTAGATTTACAGCGGACTAACAATAAACTCTAAACTTCGATTTAATGAATAAAATACAAAATATCAATGAATAACAATTGGACAGAAGAGCAGACCAACCTATCTGTGATCAAGCAGAAGAAGACTCTATACTTCCTTTTACCTGTTCTAGTTGTTCTGTTTATCTACCTCAACGACCTTAAAGATAAATACTTTGTCAGTAATATGGAGGATGTGATTGAAGAGTATTGCCAGGATACGGATTTCAGAAAATACCACTCATCTAGTTTTTGTGATATTGAAAACATACAAATAGAAAATCAGGGCGAGATTTATGTATTTAGCTGTGAGAATGAAGACACATGTTTGTCATAGTTTTTATGAAGAAACTCAAAATGATTTTAAAAAAATTTATTGACAACATTAATAGTACATTTAAATCTTTTGAACGATGACGTATAAGTTAATTACCTGTTTCTTTTGTTTTGAACAGATTGAAGTTTCATTAGAAGTTAGAGCATCTTTTAACGGTAATAACTCAGAAATATATGATTGTGAAGTATGTTGTAACCCCAATAAACTTGATTATGAAGTTTATGAAGGTGAAATAAACATTAATCACGTTGGTGATGGAAATGAGTAAACTCATAAATCCAAATCAAAATATAGTTTTTCTAAGCAAATGATAGACTTTCTTATTCCAACCCCATTTGCCATTGGTTTTTTGTTTGTACCTGTCCTTGGGCTACTTCTAATCAAACTCACTAAGTTTCGTAGGGTCGGTACTGCGCTAGTAATAATTTTTTTTGGTTTTTTATTATGTGCTCTTTTAGGCTTTCTCCTATCATTGCTATCAGCTGCAGTTTTTGATGCCCACCCAAGCTAAGGGTTATATATCTGAAAATATGCTCAATAAATACTTAAAAACATTAGTACTTATTTTAATTTCATTAAATATCAACACGTTTGCTAATGAAGAGTCTGCAGGGTATATGAATAACGGCTTGCCCATTCATTTCAAATATATGAATGGAAAGACGCCAATATATATTGAGTTTACAGATGTCATTCAAGATCGCTATCTAGTTGACGTAGAGTGGTTTCCAAATTGGGGTTTGGCGCCTCTTTTAACTGGTCCAGCCAACATCAACTTTAGAGTTAAAGATACTAACATTAAATTTACAATCAAATCTGAATTATTCCATATTGCACAGAGAATCTTTAGCTTTCCAAATTATCGAATGAATGCTGAGACTATCACCAAAAAAGAAGTTTTAAAAATGAAGTATTGGCATCTTGCAAACCCACCTTTTGCATTTGGAGACATGAACTTTGATGACATTAAAGAACTAGTTATATCCGAGAAGCGAGGTGGGCAGAGAGGTCATGATGCCTATAAGATCTATCTCCTTCAAGAAATTGAGGACACGGAGTACTTTAATGTCGTTAATTTATCTAATGTGAAGCCCTATAAAGATATAGATCAAACCACCCAATTTGATTGGGATAACAAGACAATTAGAGTTATGTCATCTGGAGGTGCTTGTGGCTCTATGGAAGAACTTTATGAGAGAGTTTATAGTGACTTTCCAATGCAAGACTATAAGTTTAAATTGACTGAAAAGATCCAATATTTATCTTGGGATAAGGATGGAAATGATATACCTTGCACTATGAATGCTTATGATATAGTTGATGGTATTGAAGTTTTGAATAAAGCTAAATCAGGACCCATCAATTAGTGAGAAGCTTGATTTTGCTGCAAACCATAAATTTCATTCACTTAGGACTAAATGCCATCAAATACTGCATATAATCACACTCAAAGTTGATGTGTGATTTATATGAGCAAAAAATATAAAACCTTTAGTAATAATGAACTGCGGCGCATTAATTAATCATTGCGCTCGTAGCTCAGCTGGATAGAGTGTCGGCCTCCGAAGCCGAATGTCGGGTGTTCGAATCACCTCGAGCGCACCATTTTTTAATAAAAATCAATAAGTTATATTTTTTCTTTTTTAGCTAAATGCCTATAGATGCCTATAGATGCCTATAGGTTACCCTCAACTTATGAAAGATTTATGAAAACTGTATCTAAAATTAATCATTTTCTACAAACTCCAAGAATTTTTGAGTTTTAGTACAGAGATCCGTAAATTTGGACTTTAGTTCAAGTTGAAATATAATCCAATCATGAAACTATCTTTATACCCAGACATAGTAAAAGATTGGCATCCAACTAAGAATGGAGAATTGACTCCTGATGATTTTACTCACGGTAGCCATACAAAAGTTTGGTGGAAGTGTCCAAAAGAATGCGATCATGAGTGGCATGCTCAAATAAATAGCAGAGTTAATGGGCGTGGATGTCCTTTTTGCTCAGGACACAAAGTTAGTCAATCAAATAGTTTTCTGATGAGATTTCCTAATATTGCTGCAGAATGGCATCCTACCAACAATGGAGTTTTAAAACCAGAACAGTTTACTTCTGGGTCTGATAAAAAAGTATGGTGGAAGTGTCCAAAAGGAGATGACCACGAATGGGAATCAATCATTGGCGATAGAAGTAGAGGTCATGGATGCCCATTTTGCGCTGGACAAAAAGTTAACAAATCAAATAGTTTTCTGGTGATGCATCCTAAGATTGCAGAAGAGTGGCATCCAACTAAAAATGGACTTTTAAAACCAGAGCAGTTTACTTCTGGTTCACAAAAAAAAGTATGGTGGAAGTGTCCTAAAGGCAATGATCATGAATACCAGCAGATGATAAAACATAAAAGTAATAGTCATGGATGTCCTTTTTGCTCTGGAAAAAAAGTTAGTATGACAAATAATTTGCTAGCGGTTAATCCAAAACTAGCAAGTGAATGGCATCCAACCAAAAATGAAGCTTTAAAACCAGAACAGTTTACATCTGGTGCTGGAAAAAAAGTATGGTGGAAGTGTCTAAAAGGGGATGACCATGAATGGGAAACATCTATTAAGCATAGAAGTAGTGGTAGAGGATGTCCTTTTTGCAGTGGAAAAAGACTAAGTATGACAAATAATTTACTTGCAGTTAATCCAAAACTAGCGAGTGAATGGCATCCAACAAAAAATAATGATCTCAAGCCAGAACATTTTACTTCTGGAGTAAGTAAAAAAGTTTGGTGGCAATGTTCCAAAGTTGATGAGCACGAATGGCAAGCAAGAATCCTTAATAGGCACATTCAAGGAAATGGATGTCCTTTTTGTTCAGGGTCAGGAACCTCTAAACCTGAAATTCGTATTCTTTCTGAGTTGAAATATTTATTTGGCTCTGAAATGGTTTTATGGAAGAGCAGAAAATATGGAATCGAGATAGATATTTTTATTAAAAAATATAATATCGGAATTGAATATGATGGTTCATACTGGCACAAGAAAAAGGTTCAGTCAGATACAGATAAAAATCAATTCTTTTCAAAAAAAGATATTGAGATAATAAGAGTTAGAGAGCGCCCTTTAAAAGTGATTTCAAAAAATGATTTGGTTGTATCAAGTAGATCTTTTACTAAGAATGACTTGAATTCTCTAGTATTAAAAATAAAATCAATCATGATAAAACCAATAAAGATTGATTTTGAATCTTATATAGATAGTTCATCGTTCTGTAATAAAAAGGAGTTTAATAGATATATTAGCTACTTGCCATCGCCTCCACCAGAATTTTCTATTTTAAAAACTAATCCTGAAATCGCAGCTCAATGGCATTTTGATAAAAATAGTCCTCTTAAACCTGAAGACTTTACTCATGGCTCACATTCAAAAGTCTGGTGGAAATGCACTAAGGGAGATGATCATGAATGGAAGGCAATTATAAAAAATAGAATTCGAGGAGATGGTTGTCCCTTCTGTTCAGGAAGAAGAGCTCATAAGTCAAATAACTTTCTACTAAAGTGTCCAGCAATAGCAAGTGAATGGCATCCAACAAAAAATAAAAATCTGAAACCAGACAACTTTACATTTAAGTCTAACAAAAAAGTCTGGTGGCAATGTCCCAAGCTGGATGAACACGAATGGCAAGCAAGAATAGCAGATAGGAGTGATGGTTCAAAATGCCCATATTGTTCAGGAACAAAAACTCTTAACTATGACTTATTTAAATAATATAATTCAATCATGGAAGATGGATTGCCAGCTGGCGCTAATTTTATAATTCTTTTAGTTGTTGCCGTTATTATTGGCATTCTTTGGAATGGTGGAGTTAAGATGTTTTATAAGCACAATACTCTCTTAGTGGTAGCGTATATTATTTTTCTTTCTCCAATTGCAATGATTCATTTATTCTTTCTTGGTTTATTTGGAGATACAAAAAAACAGATGATGGAGAAAAAAGTAAAAGAACAAGCAAGATTTGAAACTCTTGTTGAAGAAGAAAAAGAAAATAATAAAAGATAGTTTTTTGGAGTAAATTTTTTATGAAAACATGCCAATTTTATGAAAACTAGCGCTACAGGCCAGCTGTGACAAGGGGTTTTGAGTTTTTCGAATCACCTCGAGCGCACCAAACTTTATATTGACTAAAGTCAATCATTTATATATATGGATAATTACATCCTTCCAAGAAAACAAGTTATTACTGTTTTTATTGTGTTTGCATTTGGATATTTTTTGTCTTGCTTATTAAGAGCAATTACAGCTACTCTTTCTCCAGTTTTTACTCTAGAATTTGACTTAATGGCGGCTGATTTAGGATTGCTTGCCGGAGGTTATTTTTTGGGTTTTGCATCTATGCAAATTCCCCTTGGGTATTTACTAGATAAGCTTGGACCCAAAAAAATTGTATCTATATTTCTATTAATTGCATTTATTGGAACAGTATCTTTTGCCCTTGCTCAAAGCTTTTCAGGTCTTCTAATTTCTAGGATATTAATAGGAGTGGGATCAAGCGCTTGTTTAATGGCTCCACTAACTGGTTATAGAATTTGGCTTAAAGAAAATCAACAGCAAAGAGCCAATTCTTGGATGTTTATGATGGCTTCATTAGGATTTTTATCATCAACATTACCTATTCAACTTCTGTTACCTTCATTAGGCTGGAGATGGGTATTTGGTGGGATTTCAGTATTACTCTTAATTAGCATAATTTTGATGTTAGCTTTCATTCCTAAGTGGGACCATCAAAAAGATAAATCTTTGAAAAACCCAATAAAATCAGATTCATTTGCTGATGTTTGGAAAAATAAATTCTTTATCAGTGTTATTCCAATGGGATTATTTAATTACGGTGGGTTAATGGCAATTCAAACTTTATGGGCAGGACCCTGGATGACTAGAGTTGCAGGATATACTCCACTTGAGAGTGCTACAGGTTTATTTTCGATAAATATTACAATGCTTGTTTCATTTTTTTTGTGGGGTTATTTTTTACCTAAAATTACAGACCTTGGTTTTAACGCATTAAAAATATTAAAACTTGGTTTGCCAATTAGTTTTTTGGTTATGTTAACTATAATTGTTTTAGGATCAAAAGCAGGTGCTTTATTTATTACATTATTTATCCTAACTTCGATTTTCTTGTCTGTAATACAGCCAGCCGTGGGTTTATCTTTTCAAAGTCATTTGGCAGGTAAAGCGCTTACATCATTCAATTTATTAATATTCTTAGGAGCCTTTATAATGCAGTGGTTTATTGGCTTTGTAATCGATTTAATTAAAAGTCTTGGCTATACTGAAATAACAGGATTTCAAACAGCATTTTCAGTTTTCTTATTATTAAGTTTAATTTCTTATATATTCTTTTTCATTATTAATAAAAAGAATGAAAATTTAAAAAAACAAAAAAATCAACTGCATAGATTATGGAGAAACTAACTAAACTTTGTTACTGATTATTGGAAATCTTTCTAAAAATTTTTTATGCAATTCTTCTCTAGCTGGACCAATTAAACTTTGTCGGTATTCTACAAGTGGACCAAAAATTTTTTGATTTTGTGAATAAAATTCATTTGACATCTTGATTCCAAGGAAATTAGCAAGGTAGTTTATTTCAACTGTTTTGGAGTCAATTCGAGGATTTGCCTTATTTACTTGTTTTATTATTGACTCCCAAAAGATTATCTCTAAATTCTTATCGTCAATGATACTATTAATAATTTTATCCCCTATAAATTCATTCTCAACAAAGCTATCAAAAGTATAAAGAGATAAAGAGCCTGAAATATTTTCTAAAAATCTATCAAAAAATAAGTCATAGTCAAAAGCAAATTGCCACCTAAATGTTCCCGTACCTATTGAGATATAGCCATAATGAATGATGTCATGCCCCATAGCTGAATAATTAAGAGATGCCCCATCACTTGATAATTGAGCATACAATGAATTAAAGTAATCCCATTGGCTCCTAAGGACCCCCACCCAATGAACTTCAGAAAAGCCAACTTCACAAGCCAATTGTTCAAATTGATTGGCTCTATAATTCTCGATAAGGATTGTTTCAAAATCTTCTGAGGAAATGAAAACTGTTTCTATTTTGTTATTTGATGCTTCCTCAAAAGCCTTGTTTAAAAAATTCTTAACAAAATCCCAATCATTTTTTATTATTCCACTTGGTATTTGAAAATGACTTTTATCATTTTCAATTTTAGGATAAAAAACTCCCACATCTTGAAGGGCAGCTCTATTTAAATATAAGAATGTTTGAAATGAGCTAGAGGCAGTTTTATGAAGACCAAAATGGATTACTATTTTCATAAAAACAATTCTAGTATTAAAATATAAATAAAATTTAATTTTACTTAGGAATTTCCATAAACATGATTAAAAGTATTGTTTTTTAATCATAATCAATCTCTAAGGTTTAATTAATGCATCATAGCACTAGAATTAATCCTCCAATTTAGCCATATGAGTGTATATTGCTTGCTCAAATTAACTTATGCGTATAAATTCTAAAATAAAGTTAGATACTTAGAATATGGATAAAAAAAATCTCAATCCTGATCAAAAGTTTAGTTATACGGCCAGGCTAATGCATTGGGGCTTTGTACTTTTGTTTATCTATGCCTTACTTAAGCAGATAGATGAACTTAATCAATTAGAGGATGTGGCTCTTCTAAGATTTGAAGTAATTTTTGCAGGAGTATTTGTTCTATTACTTTTGATTCGCTTTGTTTACATGAAAACAACACAAAAATCATCACTTCCTGATTCAGCGCCAAAGTCACAAGTTCTAGCTGCTAAGGTTGTTCATTCTGGAATGTATATTTGTCTTGCATTAATTCCGCTAACTGGGCTATTAATTGGACTACTTTTTTGGTTGGGCTTAAAAGACGGGTTTTTAATTGATTTAGCTATTGGATTTCATGAGCTTTTAGTGTCGGTTATCTATTGGCTTATAGGTCTTCATATTTTAGCTGCCGTTTATCACCGCTTAAAAAGAGACGGGGTCTGGTCTTCAATGGTGCCATTTTTGAAAGAAGAAAATAATGAAAAATAAAGATTTGAGCTTTTTGTTTATTAGAGCAATTAATTGATGCATCAAATGAATCCTATAGATGTTGTTGCTGCAATTATTAAAAGGGAGGATTACTACCTTCTTGCTAAAAGGAATAAAGATAAATACATGGGTCTCAAATGGGAGTTTCCAGGCGGCAAGGTTGAGCAAAATGAAAGCTTTAAGGAGGCCTTGTCTAGAGAGATTCTTGAAGAGCTCAATGTCAACATACAGATTCATAGCAAAGTCGCTGAAGAGAGATACCAGGATGAAGAGATCAATATTACTTTGCATTACTACATATGCTCACTAATTGATACAGATATTGTTTTGTCAGAACACGAAGCAATAGAATGGGTCAAAAAACAAGACTTTTTAAAGTATGAATTTGTTCCGGGTGATGGCGACATTACATCACTAATATAATCTCTTCCAAAAAATACCTTATCATTTAGGCTTATGAGCTATCTATCTTATAAAAAAATAGGCAAAGGGAAGCCATTTGTTCTAGTCCATGGTTACCTTGGTGGTCAAAATATGTGGAAATTTCAGGAGGAGCTAAAAAATGATTTTGAGTTAATTATGCCTTCTCTTGCTGGTTATGGAGAGAGCGCTGAAATGACTGCACCTTCAACAATTAGAGAAAATGCCAATCTAGTTTACGAACTCCTTGATCATTTAAATATTGATCAGTTCTATTTGCTGGGTCACTCCATGGGCGGCATGATCGTTCAAGAGATGGCAGCGATGAAACCTGATCGAGTTGAGAAGCTGATTTGTCTTGGTACAGGATCGATTGGCATCCTGCCAAATAGATTTGAAACTATAGAGGAGTCTAGAACAAAAATTAAAACTATCGGAATTAAAAAGACTCGAGAAAACATAGCAAAGACTTGGTTTATTGATTATCTTAAAGCTGAAGGATATGAGCTATGTCTTCAAGAGGGTGCTAAAGCAACAACTCAAGCGGCCCTGGCAAGCCTTGATGCCTGGGATTGCTGGGATGGAAGAGGGCAGTTGTCAGAGATTACATCACCTACTTTAATTCTTTGGTCAAACAAAGATCGCTCTTATGATTTAAACCAACAAAACATTCTCATTCAAGGGATTAAAAATTCTCGATTAGAGATCATAAAAGACTGCGCGCATAATTCACATATGGAACAGCCTAAACTAGTAAATAATTCTATTAAACAGTTCCTCACTTAGTAAAAAATCTTTGTTATGTTTCATTTTGAATTACATTTAATTTTTATAGACAATTAGTGTTGAAACATATATATTAATTGATGTATACTCAAGTCTTTCAAGCTGTAAATTTTATGACTGTCAGATTGAAAAATTACGTTAATCAAAGGAGAAAATAATGAAAATAATGAAAAAAACAGCTATTGCAGCTGTTGTGGCGCTTTCTGCCTCAATGACAACCTATGCTGAAAAAGTTAATATTGGTGATCCAGGTTGGACTGGTGCAACAGCAATTGCAAACCTACTATCTGCTGTTATTACTGAAAAAATGGGTGGTGAGGTTGACTTGGTGCCTGGTAATAATACAGCCATCTATGGTGCAATCGATAGAAGCAAAGGCGAAATTGAAGTTCATCCGGACATTTGGCTTCCAAATCAACAAGCCTACACAAATGATCTGGTTCCTAAAGGAACTTTGAAACTGAGTGATAAGAGCTACGAAGGTAACCAAGGTTACTGCGTCTCTCAAGCGTTTGCTAATGAAATGAACATTACATCAATTTTTGATCTTGGTAGACCTGAAGTAGTTGCCGCTATGGATAGTGATGGTAACGGAAAAGGTGAATTTTGGATTGGTGCGGATGGTTGGGCGTCAGCAAATGTTAACGAAGTTAAAGTCAGAGACTATAAATTGTTAGATGCTGGTATTGAGCCAATTAGAGCTGCTGAAGCTGTTAAAAATGCTCGTGTCCTTGACTCTATTAAAAAGGGTGAGGGTTACGCATTCTATTGCTATAAGCCACATGCAATATGGGGTATGGCTGATGTTGTAATGTTAACTGAGCCAACTCATGACCCAGCGGCATACAAGATGATTCAACCTTCAGAAGATGCTGACTGGTATGCAAAATCTTATGTTGCCTCTAAGGATGCCCTTAAGAACATTCAGATTGGATGGGGCACTTCACTGGAAGGCAAATCTCCTGCAATCGTTGAATTCTTTAACAATTTTCAGTTGACGTCAGACGACGTATCCTGGTTAGCTTATGAAGTATCTGTTAACCAAAGAGATCCAGCTGAAGTTGCTAGAGACTGGATGTCACAGAACGAAGATACAGTTGATGGCTGGTTAGGTCTATAATCTAACTAGTTCGACCTAGAACCGGCGTTTTATAGGCGCCGGTTTTTTTTCAATTAATAAATTTGCCATGTCTACAGAAAATTCAGGTAGCTCTATACAGATTCAAAATGTCTCAAAGATCTTTGGAAATACCTCTAAAGAAGCCCTAGATGCTATAAATAATAAGCTTGTTACAAAGCAAGAAGCTTTAGAAAAATACAATTCAGTTATTGGTGTTTCTGACGTTTCATTTGATATCAATCCTGGAGAAATCTTCTGCGTTATGGGTTTGTCAGGAAGTGGCAAATCTACCCTTGTAAGACATATCAATAGACTACTGGAACCAACGATGGGAAAAATTCTAATCGATGGTCAAGATGTTATGGCACTTGAGAAACAAGACCTACAAGATTTTAGAAACAAAAAAATAGGCATGGTTTTTCAAAATTTTGCATTGATGCCGCATCGGTCAGTAATAGATAACATTGCTATGCCTCTTGAAATTAGAGGGGTCAACAAAAATAACAGGTATGGAAAAGCTAACGAAATACTAAATATCGTAGAGTTGCAGGGCTGGGGAAATAAATACGCACACGAGCTGTCTGGCGGAATGCAGCAACGTGTTGGATTGGCTAGAGCTCTCGCAGCTGATCCAGAAATCCTATTAATGGATGAACCTTTTAGTGCACTTGACCCTCTTATTAGAAGGCAACTCCAAAAAGAATTCATTAAATTATCAAAACAATTAAAGAAAACAACAGTATTTATTACTCATGATTTAGATGAGGCAGTAAAGGTTGGTCATCGTATTGCTATCATGCGAGATGGAATGGTTATTCAAGTTGGAACACCTGAAGAAATTGTTATGAATCCAAAGGACGACTATGTTGCTGACTTTGTTAAAGGCATCTCAAGGCTTGAAGTGGTCAAAGCTAAATCAATCATGAAGTCAATTGATCAGTTTGTCCAAGAGAGTGGCGCTATTCCCAATGAGGCTCTCAGAATGAATGAGAACGATGATCTAAGTAGCCTTATTGAGCATTCAGTATCAAGCAACAAACCTATAGTCATTTGTAATAAAGAAGGAAGTGAGCTTGGAGTAGTGACTCAAAAAGACCTTCTTGTATCTATAGTTGAGGGTCAAGATGAGTAAAGATAAATATATCAACACTGATCAAATTAGAAGCTTTGTAAAGACAAGTCACGACTACTATATTCATGAATTTGAAAAAATTAACAACAACTCTAAGTTTGTCTTATCATTCAATTTATTTGCCTTCTTGTTTGGGTCTATCTGGTTTGGTATCAGAAACATATGGAATTGGGCTCTAGCATTCCTCATTATTGAAACCTTTGCTATTGTTCAAATTGTCAGAGGTTTTTTTGGTAATATTAGTTCAGAAGCCTATATAAAAATTGATAAGATTCAGTCCACAATTGATTTTCGTGAGAAGCAACTTCAAGCTGCAATCGAGAAGAATTCAGACAAAGTGGAGATGTTCAAAAGAACGATTAAGTCTCTTGAGGATTCGATTGAAGGCTATTTACAGGAAGCTCAGGCTATTGAAGCTTCCGGAGTTTGGATTGCAATTAGTGGCATAATTTTGTTTCTTTTTATTCGATTTGCTCAAGGCATTCTTGCTAATTCAATCTTAGAAAAAAGATTCTCAGAATGGCTTTCAAATAAATTGATTAGCCCTGGAATGCAGTTTAAAAATTACTTATTGAGTATTTCTTTTTCTCTTGTTATCATTGTCTTTTCAGCGATTCATTATAGCTTTCCAACGCTCATTCAAGTATTCTCCGACTTCCCTACGCATCCTGATATCAGGCTTGCATCTATTGATGGTGTTGAAAGAACTTTTGATTATGCAGTGATAAAGGGTGATGTCCTCTTTAGTGCTATTACTGTTGGTATTCGCTCAGTTCTTGACTCTTTAGAAATGCTCTTTGTTACAACTCCATGGATAGTTGTAATCAGTGCTATTGTGTTAATGACAGGACTCTCAGCTGGGCCTCGTGCAGCACTTTATTCTCTCTCATTTCTAGCATATATGGGCTTTTTAGGCTTCTGGATTAAGGCGATGACCACTCTGGCTCTTTTAGGTACAGCAGCAATCCTTAGTATATCTATAGGCATCCCTCTCGGTATCTATTGCTCAACAAGACCAAGGTTTTATGCCTTTATTAGGCCGATTATGGACTTTATGCAAACTATGCCCGCGTTTGTATTTATGATTCCAGTCATTGCTTTTTTTGGAACAGGAAAGGTTTCAGCAGTTATTATTACGATGATTTTCGGAGGCACGCCTGTTGTTAGGCTGACTGTTCTTGGGCTAAAAGGTGTTCCTGAGTCTATTAGAGAGGCTGCAATTGCCTATGGCGCCTCTAAATGGTATTTGCTGACAAAGGTTGATTTACCCTTAGCGATGCCAACGATTTTAGCTGGAGTTAATCAAACCGTTATGCTCAGCCTTGCAATGGTGGTGGTCGCTTCACTGATTGGAGCGAAAGGCTTAGGCCAAGATGTCTTAGAAGCTCTACAGTACGCCAATGTTGGTCAGGGAATTCTTGCTGGAATTGCAATCCTATTTTGTGCTCTAATCCTTGACAGGGTTATACAAGGAAAGAAAAAGGACTAAGTTAATTGCCTATTCAAAAGCCCATTCAAATGCTGGAATAGCGGCAGATCCTCCAGTATGAAGAAATAGAACCTTATCAGAAGGTTTGAAGAAGTTTGACTTGATTAATCCAATAAGTCCATCGAAAGCTTTGCCAGAGTATACAGGATCTAATAATATTCCTTCTTTGGTTGCCATCAAACTTAAAGCTTTTCTCATACCATCAGTTGGTTCTGCGTATCCAGGCCCAACGAAGCCATCCATTATAATAACATCCTCTTTAGCAGGAGGGGACCCCATAACGTATTCGAGTGAATTAATTGCTAATTCAAATACTTTATCTTCTTGATCTTTTTTTGAACCTTTTATGCTTATTCCAATTACTTGAATATCACTTTTAAAAATAGTTTTACCTGCTATTAAACCAGCATGTGTTCCGCCACTTCCAGTTGCCAATATGATATGGCTAAAAGCCTCTGAGTTTTGATCCTTAATAATTTCTCTGAAGCATTCAATATACCCAAGCTCTCCAAGATGATTGCTTCCACCTACTGGAATAAAATAAGGATTTTCACCATTTTGTATTCTTTCTTCAATAATTTCATCAGCATATTCTTCGACAACTCTATCATTTGGGCACATAACCATCTCTGCACCAAAAACTTTATTTAGGAAGACATTACCAGAGTTGTTATAAATATCTGGCGCATTTTTGAGTCTATGCTCAAGAATGATAAGGCACTTTAACCCTAGTTTTGCGCATGCTGCTGCAGTTTGTCTGGCGTGATTAGACTGAATAGCTCCAACCGTCACTACAAGGCTGGCATTCTTATCTAAAGCATCAGCAAGGATAAATTCAAGTTTTCTTGTTTTATTACCCCCAGTTGCCAAGCCAGTACAGTCGTCTCTCTTGATGTATATCTGAGGTCCAGCTAGATAGTCAGAAATACTCTTTAAATGCTCTATAGGGGTAGGAAAGTGCCCTAGGTTTACTCTTTGAAAATTTTCAATCATATTAAGAGATTCATCTGAATAACTATTTTTAAATTGATTTTATAGTTAAACTTTTAAAACAAATGAAAATTATTAAAAAAAGTGCCGTTTTCTCGCCTTGTAAAAAATATAGATATTCTCTGTCAAGAGCATGGGATATCAATCAAAAAATAATTTTATTTATTGGCCTAAACCCTTCAACAGCAGATGAAAGAAATGATGATCCAACAATAAGAAGGTGTCTTTTTTATGCCTCTAAATGGGGTTTTGGAGGTTTAATCATGGTCAATTTATTTGCTTACAGAGCGACACTACCAAAAGATTTAAAAATTGCAAAGCATCCAGTCGGTGATGACAACAATCAATTCATCATCAATGCCCACAACGAAGCATCGAGAACTATTGTAGCTTGGGGCAATGATGGAAGTCTACACAAAAGGGATACTGAGGTGCTGGATATAATCTCAAATCCAATGTGCCTGAAAATGAATAAAACTGGACAGCCCGCGCACCCACTCTATCAAAAAAAAGACATTAATCCAAAACCTTTTAGTAGTTAAATAATTCTTTATATCCCTTTGAGTTAGGTACATTAATTTATTAATAATGCATATAATTTATTAAACCTTAAATATCAGAAGAATCATCTTAGAATTAACGATAATCTTAATCCATGAAGTACATTGTTATTGATCCAGTAATAGCCGACTTAGGATTTGTCAAGGTTTATTGGTATGGAGTGATGTATCTTCTAGCTTTTTTATCGGCCTACTTACTAGCAAGGTATCGAATCAAGTCAGAAGTATTATGGAATACGAAGCATGTCGATGACCTCATTTTTTATGGCGCCCTAGGTGCCGTTTTAGGCGGCAGATTAGGGTACTTGATGTTTTACAACTGGTCAGTTTTTATATCAAACCCACTCACTTTTTTCAATTTTCAAAACGGTGGAATGTCCTTTCATGGTGGGTTTCTGGGTGTTTTACTTGCAATGGTGATTTTTAATAAGAAGTATCAGTTTACTTTCTTTCAGACCACTGATTTTATAGCCCCATTAATTCCTCTAGGTCTGGGCTTTGGAAGGATAGGTAATTACATCAATGGTGAGCTCTGGGGAAGAGTGACTGACAGCTCATGGGGTATATTAGCGCCCGATCAGAGTGGACTATGGGAAAAACGCTTCCCAACTCAATTATATGAAGCCTTATTGGAAGGTTTCGTATTATTTTCTATATTGTGGCTATTTAGTAACAAGAAACCACAAGTCATGGCAACATCATCCTTATTCCTAATATTTTATGGCATCTTTAGATTTATAATTGAATTTGTAAGGGCTCCAGATTCACACATTGGATACCTCGCATTTGATTGGCTTACTATGGGGCAATTACTGAGCATTCCAATGATTTTTATCGGAATTTATTTGTTAATTAAATCTTATCGTTTAGAAGGAAGAACATGAAGCAATATTTAGATTTTTTAAAACTTGTGAGAGACAACGGTGCAGAAAAAACCGATAGAACTGGCACTGGAACCAAAAGCATTTTTGGCCACCAGATGCGCTTCAATCTCTCAGAAGGCTTTCCAATCGTTACAACTAAGCGAGTTCATGTGCCTTCTGTTATTCATGAACTACTCTGGTTCTTGAAAGGAGACACCAACATTAAATACCTTACCAAAAATAAGGTAAACATTTGGAATGAGTGGGCTGATGCAAATGGTGATTTAGGCCCAGTATATGGGGCCCAGTGGAGGAAATGGAAAAATGCAGAAGGAGTTGAAATTGACCAAATTAATAAAGCTGTCAATCTTATCAATAACTCTCCAGACTCAAGAAGAATTATTGTGTCAAGCTGGAATGTTGGCGAATTAGAAAGCATGGCGCTGCAGCCTTGCCATGCTCTTTTTCAGTTCTATGTTGCTAATGGAAAGCTTTCCTGTCAGCTTTATCAGAGAAGTGCCGATATCTTTTTAGGTGTGCCATTTAATATTGCTTCTTATGCACTTCTAACTCATATGATTGCTCAGCAATGTAATCTGGATGTTGGAGATTTTGTTTGGAGTGGTGGTGACTGTCATATTTATACGAACCACTTTATGCAGGTTGATACGCAGCTTGCAAGGGATCCAAAAAAACTTCCAACACTTTCAATCAAGAGAAAGCCTGAGAGTATTTTTGGTTATGAATATGATGATTTTGAATTAATTGACTATGTCCATGACGAACCTATTAAAGCTCCAGTTGCAGTCTGATTGATGGAGAAACTTCAAAAAAATCTCTCTTATCAATTTAGTGACATTGAATTACTAACCAAAGCATTAACTCATCGCAGTGCCAGCAAGTACAATAATGAGCGACTTGAGTTTCTGGGCGATAGCGTTTTAGGTTCAATCATCTCAGAAGAGCTCTACTCCAGGCATTCAAATATCGATGAAGGACAATTATCAAGGCTTCGATCTCATTTGGTTAGGGGTAATACCTTAGCAAATTTAGCCAAAAAGCTGAATATTTCTGAAAACCTTAAGCTTGGTCAGGGAGAGTTAAAAAGCGGCGGATTTAGACGTGAGTCAATTTTAGCAGATACATTTGAGGCCATCTTAGGGGCGATTTTTCTAGATTCTGATTATTTGACTGTTAAAAAGGTTGTTTTGAATCTTTTTAGTGATCTTTTAAATGAAGCTGGGTCAGAAGGCTCCCTCAAGGATTTTAAGACTCAGCTACAGGAGCTGCTTCAAAAGAAAGGCTATGATCTTCCAAAATATGAACTATTGCAAACTAGGGGCAAAGATCATAACGCTGTCTTTTATGTCAGTTGTCACGTTGAGGCGCTAAAAATTAAGGTAGAAAAAAATGCCAAAAGTATTAAGAGGGCTGAGCAGGCTTGTGCTCAGTCAATTTTAGAAGAGATTAAAACCTAATGAATTTTCAGTCAGGCTCTATTGCAGTTGTAGGTCGTCCAAACGTTGGAAAATCAACACTCGTGAATGAGTTGATTGGTCAAAAACTATCAATTACCTCTCATCGTCCACAAACCACTAGGCATCGTATCAATGCTATTGACACCCAAAAAACATATCAAATGGTCTTTGTAGATACACCAGGAATTCATATTGGCAATAATAAAGCTATCAATTCATACATGAATAGGGCGGCAAGCTCAAGCTTTAGCGAAGTTGATATAATCATATGGATTGTTGAAGTATTTAAATGGACGAAAGAGGATGCAAGAGTTTTGGAGCACCTTAGTAAAGTCAATATTCCAGTCCTATTGTGTATTAATAAGATAGATAAAGCGAGCACAGTTGAAAAAATACTACCTTTTCTTGAGTCATTAGGTGAAAAATTTCAAGCAGATGAAGTTTTTCCTATCTCAGCGTTTAATCGCTCAGATGTTAAAAAATTGCGAAATTTAATACTCAAATATTTGCCTGAGCAAGAGGCAATTTATGACGAAGAGTACATAACGGATCGATCTCAAAAATTTGTAATCTCTGAATTTATTCGTGAAAAGCTCATGAGAAACTTATCAAATGAGTTACCGTACGATATTACTGTTGAAATTGAAAAATTTGAACTCGATGGTAAGCTCTACAGAATAGCTGCACGCATCTTTGTTGATAAGGACTCTCAAAAAAGTATTGTCATTGGTCAGAATGGAGGCATGCTTAAGAAAATTGGCCAAGAATCAAGAGAATCAATCGAGGGTTTTTTAGAGGCAAAAGTGTTTTTAGAGTTATGGGTCAAAGTCAGACAGGGATGGTCTGATGACAAGAGAGCTCTGGCATCACTAGGCTATGACTAAAATCGAGAATACACCAGCTTTTTTAATCCATCGCAGGATGTATCAGGGAAGCTCTCTTTTATTGGATTTCTTTACAAAAGACTTTGGCAGGTTGAGATTAATTGCCAGAGGCGCTAGAAAAAGTAAAACATCACTGCAAATGTTCCAGTGCTTAAGCATCTCATTTAAAGGTAGGGGTGAGCTGAAAAGCCTCTCTCAGTGGGAAATAGCTGATCAGCCAAGGCGAATACTAGGAGATGACTTAATTCTAGCAATGTACGCTAACGAACTTATCCTTAGATTACTCCCAGAAAATGATGAATATTCTCAGACTTTTAGCTCTTATTGGGCTTTCTTATCAAATCTAATTGATCTAGACTCCAATGATAAGGAATTTGCGCTTCGAAACTTTGAAAATCAAATGCTAGAGGATTTGGGCTATGGTATAGACTTTGGCTTTGATATTAATAGTGAGCCAATCAATGAAGATTTGCACTATGAATTTGATGAGCACCATGGTTTTTCAATAAATAGCAATGGCACTGTTCAAGGAAAAACTCTTCTCAATCTTTCAAAACATGAAACAATCACTAATAAAATTGAGCTAAGTTTTCTAAAAAAAAATGAATCGAAAAAGATTAAAATCCCTCCTTGGTGACAAGCCACTCAAAAGTAAAGAGTTATTTTTTGTGAAATAGGTAAATTTATGAGTATATTTTTAGGTGTCAATATTGACCACATAGCCACCCTAAGACAAGCTAGGGGCACAAAATATCCAAGCTTAATTAAGGCAGCCAGAATCTGTGAAGAATCTGGTGCAGACAGCATTACGCTTCATTTAAGAGAGGACAGAAGACATATTCAGGATGATGATGTTGAGGCATTAAAGCAATCACTCACTACAAAAATGAATCTTGAAATGGCGGCCACGGATGAAATGCTCAAAATTGCTACTAATATCTCTCCTGAGGACTGCTGCCTTGTTCCAGAAAAAAGACAAGAACTCACCACAGAAGGGGGCTTAGATGTAGTATCACAATTATCAAGGATGAAAGAAGTGTGTGCTGAGCTTAGTTCAAATCATATTAAAACTTCACTATTCATTGATGCTGACAAGGATCAAATTGATGCAGCCGTTGAGTGCGGTGCACCAATTATTGAGATTCATACGGGTCACTATGCAAATGCTTCTGATGGCGAAGAGCTGAATTTAGAGCTTCAAAGAATTATTAAGGCGAGTGAATACGCGCATAGCCTAGGATTGCAAGTGAATGCAGGTCATGGTCTAACTATGGATAACACAAAAGCAATTGCAGCAATAAATGATATGGTTGAACTAAATATTGGGCACTCGATCATTGCCAGGTCTTTATTTGTTGGACTTGCAAATGCAACATCTGAAATGAAACAACTACTCCAAGAGGCAAGAAGCTAGTGATTTATGGCGTTGGGACAGATATAGTTAGTATTAAGCGTATTCAAGAAATCCTAAACAAGAATAGGGATGGGTTTATTAATCGCGTTTTAACAGAACATGAAAGAGCTCTATTTGCAAACAAGTCAGATAGTGCGGCTTTTTGTGCCAAAAGGTTTGCAGCTAAAGAGGCGTTCTCTAAAGCTTTAGGAACTGGCATTGGAAGAGTTGTTAGCTTTCAAGACTTAACGGTAAGAAAAAATGAAAATGGAAAGCCTTACTTTATGCCTAGTGAAAAGTTAAGATTGTATCTTCAAGAAAAGGGGATAAAGCAAGGGCATTTAAGTATCTCTGATGAAAGTTTAAACGCTCTAGCCTTTGTTGTTCTGGAGTTTGAAACTGAACCTAGTGAATAACTCTTTTAAAAAAAACTAGAAAGGAATATCATCCTCAAACTCATCTGAAGCAACGGGCGTTATAGCTGGTGCAGCTTGAGGAGCGCTTTTTGCATGAGGCTGTGATTGCTGAGATGGGGCACTTGAATTCATGTCATCCCTACGATCTAACATTTGAAGAGTTCCACTAAAACCGCTAATGACAACTTCGGTTGTATAACGATCTTGACCGTTCTGATCTTGCCATTTACGAGTCTGGAGCTTGCCCTCTACATAGACTTTAGATCCTTTATCTAGATACTGTCCAGCGATTTCAGCTACTTTCCCAAACAAACTGACTCTATGCCACTCTGTCCTTTCTTGTTTTTGACCAGTACTTTTGTCAGTCCAAGATTCACTCGTTGCAACGGATAAATTACTAATAGCGTTTCCATTTGATGCATATTTAATTTCTGGTTTCGCACCTAAATTTCCTACCAAAATTACCTTATTTATCCCTGCCATTGTACTTATTTCTCCTTTGATGTTTTAGTTTTAAGTGGCATTAAAAGGATCAAAAACCACCAGATTAATGCGACAAATATTGTGAATAAGAATACACTATTTAAATCGTAAATGTCGTAAATCAAACCCCCAATTGCTCCTCCAAAAAATGTGCCTAAAAATTGAGATGTAGAGAAAATTCCCATAGCTAGACCTCTCTTTGCAGAGCTTGCTGTTCTTGATAATAATGATGGTAATAATGCCTCAACTGAATTAAATGCAATAAAAAAAATAGTTAAGGTTATTAAAAATAATTGAAAACTTAATGAGGCGTTTAAAAAAATAAATTGACTAATAATTAATAAGAGGATGCATAGCAATAAAATGTATTTTGTTTTTTTGAATTTTTCTGAAATGATAATTAGTGGAAGCATTCCTAGAAAAGACAGAAAAATAGCTGGCAGGTAGAGATGCCAATTGTTTACCATACTAACAATCTGATTTTCAACTATTAAAATTGGCATAACAATAAATCCAGCAGCAAGTATTAAATGAAGACTAAAAATACTCAAATCTAATGCAACTAATTCTTTTGTAAATGTCTCTCTAAAAGCCTTAAAAGAAAGCTTGTAGTATGAAATAGGTTTTGATTGCTCAAGAGAAAATACAATCAGCATAGCAATTAAAGACAACAGGGCAATTGTCCAAAAAAGTCCCTGAAGGCCAACTTTAGAGCTTATTATCGGACCAATTAAAAGCGAAAGCATAAAGGCGACTCCAATCTGAAAACCAACAAAGGCGTTTGCCTTTGCTCTGTTCTCTTCATTTACTGAGTCTGCAAGGAATGCCATCAAAACGGCAGAAATAGCTCCACCGCCTTGGAGCGCTCTTCCTAAAACTACCAAAATTATATTTGAAGTATTTGCCGCCAAAACGCTTCCTAAAAAAAATATCAAAAGTCCAATAATTAAAATTGGCTTTCTTCCAAATCGGTCAGATAGATATCCAAAAGGAATTTGCAAAAGTGCTTGAGTAAGGCCGTAAATTCCAATTGCCATACCTATTAAAAAAGGAGTAGAGTTGTCATATTCGACTGCATAAATGCTCATCACAGGAAATAGCATGAATAATCCCAACATTCGAACTGACATGATGAGAGAAATCTTTAAAGCAAAAATTCTTTCTAAAGAATTCATAGGTTCAAAGTTTTAACTGATTATTTAAGCGAATAGGAGGGAGAATAACTTGGAAAACTTGAGTTCAAAACTTTCCTAACATCTACTGCAAGATCATCAGCACCAATTACGCCATAGTTATAGGCCATAAGATGGAGCGCATCAGGAATAGTTGCACTATTTGGGTAATTTTCAATGATATATTTACTGCGATTAATGGCTGCAATATTAGAACTGATTTCAGTATAGTAAAGCGCGACATAAAATTCATGTCTGGCGAGCGTATTCCTTAAAACAGCTAACTTTGTCTTAGCATCTTCAGCGTACTTTGAGTTAGGGAAAACTTCAATTAATTCAATAAAATAGTCATACGCATCTCTGACACTTTCAACATCTCTTTGTGCGCTATCCGTTATCAATTTATCAAGAATTGAACTAGATTTCTTTTCAGCAGCCACTCCCCTTAGGTAGTACGCATAGGGTGTTGCTGGAATATCAGGGTATTTTTTAATAAACTGATTAAGCGTAGTTATTGATCGATTATATTTTTTTTGTTTAAGAAGATTAAACGCTATATCAAGTCTAGCTTGAATTGCATATTTAGATCCAGGATAGGAAGATAAAATCATTTCATACTGATCAATGGCCTGTTCTATTGATCCTGCGTCGACCTTGTCTTCTGCTTGCTCATAGAGCTCTTTTGGTGTTAAACCATCTGCAACAAGGTTTTTTGTATCTTTGTTACTGCCAAAAACAGAGCAGCCAGTCAAAAAACACATTAAAGCTAGAGTAAAAAGTAAGCGAAATTTCATTATAAGTATTGAGATAATAACCTTGAAGAATCAGATTATACTATCGTGCACTTTATCTGGAAACCTTTATATAAAGAACTTAAAAGGACCTTCCGCATGATTATATAATTATAAACAATATTAAAAAATGATTAATAAACATTAATGGCTGCTAACTTATTTCAAATTAAATCTCAGATATCCTATCTTTGTAGTGTTTTAGAAGAATACTTACCTAAAGAAGAGATTGAACTGGTTAAAAAAGCCCACAAAATTGCTGAAAAAGCACATTCAGGGCAATTTAGAAAGTCGGGTGAACCTTATATCAGTCATCCATTATCAGTGGCCCTGATAATTGCTGAACTAAAATTAGACTACTTATGCATTGTTGCAGCGATTCTTCATGATTGCATTGAAGACACATCAGTCACTAAAGATGATGTTAAAGATCAGTTTGGAGAGCAAGTTGCACATATAGTAGAGGGAGTGTCAAAACTTACAAACCTTGAATTTACATCCAGCTCACAGAAGCAAGCTCAAAACTTTCAAAAATTGATACTGGCCATGTCAAAAGACATGAGAGTAATGATCATTAAGCTTGCTGACAGGCTACATAATATGAGAACTCTAGATTCAATGAGCGAAGAAAAAAAGATTCTCAAGGCCAAAGAAACTTCAGAGCTTCATGCTCCTATCGCACGGAGACTCGGTCTTCACAGTATTGGAGTAGAGCTTGATGATCTTTGTTTCAAAACGCTTCATCCAAGAAAACATATAGTTATTGAAAGAAAAATAAAAAAGCAGTACGGCAATCAAAAGAAAACCATCAATCTTATCAAAACAGAAATAGAAAATAGATTGAAGTTTGAGCAAATTAATGCATCAGTCGAGGGTCGTCAAAAACCGCCATCCAGCGTTTTCAACAAAATGAAATCTAAATCACGAAAGTTTTCTGAAGTACTTGATATGCACGCTTTCCGAGTGGTGGTTGAAAATACAAATGCATGTTATCAAGCCTTAGGCCATATTCATAGCCTTTATAAACCAATACCTCTAAAATTTAAGGATTATATTTCTGCTCCCAAGCCTAATGGATACCAATCTCTGCATACTGTTTTAATTGGACCCAGAAACATGTTTATTGAGGTTCAAATTCGATCCCAAGAGATGGATTTTATTTCAGAATATGGGATTGCTGCCCATTGGCATTATAAAAATACAGATAAAACGTCTACAAAGCTTGCCAGAAACTGGATGGGTTCATTGATTGATATCCAGCAAAATACAGACAGTTCAATTGATTTTTTAGAGAGCACAAAGTCAGATTTGTTTTCAGATGAGGTATTTGTATTCACACCTGCTGGAAAAATTATTCAGCTTCCTCTCAGGGCAACAGTGCTTGATTTTGCTTATGCTGTTCATACCAATATTGGAAAAAAGGCTCAAAAAGCAACTGTTAATGGAATTGAATCTGAACTTTCTACACGTTTGAAATCAGGTCAAACTGTAGAAATTTTAACTGGTAGGTTTGTCAAACCAAAGCCTAGCTGGCTTGAGTTTGTTATTACCTCCAAAGCTAAAACTGCTATTAAAGCTCATCTTAAAGATAACTCCAAGGTTGAACTTGCAAGATTAGGGAAGCTTCTAATAGCGGATGCTCTTAAATTTCAAAAAATTAAAATTAATGATGTTCCTCTTGATAAATGGAATAAATGTTTTCAAGAGCTCAATTGCCAAGATTTTCAAGATTTATATATCAAAGTTGGTCTTTCAGAAATTTTTGTTGCAGTAGTTGTGAATAAACTTCTTCAAGACATAAATAACGAAACAGTCAATAAGTTATCTATTACTAAGACAAAAGGTATGGCTATTAATTTTGCCCAGTGCTGCTATCCCATTCCTGGAGATGAAGTTACTGGCGTCT
Source organism: uncultured Gammaproteobacteria bacterium (assembly GCA_902556205.1). Lineage (GTDB taxonomy): Bacteria > Pseudomonadota > Gammaproteobacteria > PS1 > Pseudothioglobaceae > Pseudothioglobus. The sequence continues at coordinate 149,595 of CACDVH010000002.1, forward strand.
TAACTACTATGCGGGGTTTGGTTCTCCATAGAACAAACTGCTCCCAACTTGAGCACATCAAAGAAAAGAACTCTCAATGGATGGAGGTCGACTGGCAGTCTGATGATAGTGAGCAGTTTGAGGTGGGTATTAGCTGCATTGTTGAGAATCGAAGTGGAAGATTAGCAGCGATTGCCAATACTGTTGCTAATCTTGGAGTTAATATTGAAAACATTGAGCAGCAAAGAAGGCCTGACTCAACAAGACTATTTCACATAGTTGTTGTTGTTTCGAATATTATTGAACTTAATAACGTTTTGGATAAACTCAATAATCTTGCTCATGTTGTGTCTGCTGGAAGACTTTAATTAGAAAAATTGTTTAATTAAAACCTCTGAATTGATTAAAATCAAATCATTCGATTTAATTTGCTCTCAGAAATAATGATTTGCTGGACCGACTCTTTAGAAATAGCAATTAATCTCTCTGACAAATTCCCTAATGTTGACCCTAAAACTATCAACTTTGTAGACTTAAGAAACATGGTTATGGACTTAGATGAATTTGAAGAAGGAGAGAGTAAATGCGGTGAGAGAGTTCTTGAGGCTATACAAATGAATTGGATTGAGGAAGTAGAGTGAAATTAATTAGGTTATTAATCTTTTCTTCTGTTTTCATTTCACTTTCAGCGCATGCGCTTCTTGAGGTGAATGTTATTAAAACAAGAGAAGCTGCATTCCCTATAGTTATCGCACCATTTGAGGTTGTAGGGAGCTCAAATAGTGTTGATATAGCTAAAATTATCAGAAATAACTTAAATCGATCTGGCCAGTTTAATGCTTTAAGTACTGAAGCTTTAATAACCAACCAAATTGACTTTAATTTTTGGCAGGAGCATAAAAAAGATGCAGTTGTTTTTGGGAAAATTGAACAAGTAAGCTCTAAGGTCTATAACGTTTATATCTACATTTATGATGTTTTTTCTGAAAAGAGCTTATATCAAAAGAAAATTAGGGTTCACAACAGTGGATTTAGGAGAATTGCTCATTTCTTAAGTGATAAGATTTATTATGTTCTTTTGGGTCAAAAAGGAGCTTTTGACACTAGGCTTTCTTATGTCACAGTGACTGAGAATTCTAATGATGGCAGAACATACAAACTGCAAATTTCTGATTCTGATGGTTACAACCCTCAAACTGTTGTAAGGTCCTCGAACCCAATCCTATCTCCTGCATGGTCAAGAGATCAAAAAAAATTAGCCTATGTTTCATTTAAGAATAATAGATCTGAAGTTTTTGTAATGACACCATTTATGAAAACTGTGCCAATAAAATTACCAAAATTTGATGGGATTGCTTCTTCTCCAACCTGGCATCCAAATGGGGAGAGCATTGCCTTAACTATCTCTAAGCAAGGAAATAAAGATATCTATCTCTATGACTTTAAGTCAAAAAAACTAGAAAGATTAACAAAGAATATTTCTATCGATACTGAAGCTAGTTTTTCACCTGATGGTAGCAAAATAGCTTTCACCTCAAACAGAACAGGACAAGTTCAAGTTTATATTAAGGATTTAAAATCAGGAAAAATTTCAAGAGCTACATTTGAGGGTAGATACAATGCCAAACCTGTTTTTTCACCAGATGGAAAAGATCTTGCATTAATCCATCGCGTAGGAAAAGACTATCGACTTGCATTGCTTGATATTGCATCAAGAGATTTAACAGTATTGACTCAAAATAAATCTGATGAGTCGCCATATTTTTCTCCAAATGGTGGTATGATTATTTATTCAACTAATAGAGACAACAAAGGAATTTTGTCTATAATTTCACTCTATAACAACCAAGTTGTAGAATTGATGCAAAAAGAGGGCGAGGTAAGAGAGCCAAGCTGGTCAAACTATTCAAATTAAGGAAATCATAAAATGTCAAAAAAAATTCTATTATTGTCAAGTGTAATTTTTCTGAGTTCATGTGCTACAACAAACATATCTGAGCTTGGTGATAAATTCTTAGACTTAATTAATCCATCTGATGATGCTACTGAAGTCGCTATGTTGAGTGGAGAAGAAACCTTGGTTGCAATGGACCAAACTGGAGGCTTCACTATTGATGAACTAGAGGCATTATCTAATGATGAGCTTATAGCAATTGCTAAAGAAAAAGGGCTTGAAGACTTAATCCTTCTTGATGAAGATGGCAATCTACTTAACAGAGACCAAATAATTAATGCCATTGTTGAGAGCGCTGAACTCCTTGAAAGTAAATCAGATGAACTTGAGTCAATGTCAGATGATGAATTAATTGAAGTCGCTGTTGCTAAAGGCTTAAGTGAAGAGATAGTTCTTGATGCTGATGGTAACTTAGCTAATAGGGAAGAGCTTATAGAAACTCTACTAGAGGATGCTGCTGCAACTGAAGCTGCAATCAGTGAGTTTAGCAATAATGCTGATTCATTCACTTTATACTTTGCTTATGATGACACTGAAATTGACGAAGTAGCCACTAGAATTATCATTCAACATGCAAACTTTATGCAAAGCAATCCATCAGTAAATCTTCGCCTGGAAGGGCATGCTGACGAAAGAGGAACTAGGGAATACAACTTAGCCCTTGGTGAAAATCGAGCCCTGAGCGTTAAAGAGGTTCTTGGTCTTTATAATTTAGATGATAGAATCATTGTTGTTAGCTATGGGGAAGAGCAGCCAATTCTTACTGGTAGCAATGAAGAAGCCTGGGAAAAAAATAGAAGGGTAGAGCTCGTCTATTATTAAACAATAAGTTTCACTTTATTTTTAAAAATCACCTTTTTCTCGTGTGATGAAAAAGATATTATTTAGATTTTGTTTATTTTTTAACTTACTAATCCTATCGTGTATTAGTGTATTTGCTAGTGAGGGCTTAAACCCAATTCTAGTGTTAAACAAATTAGAGTATATTGAAAATAAATTTGAAAAAGAAATCCATTCTTTAAATGATGAGATTGAAATTCTTAGAGAAAATCAGAGATTAAACTCAGAAAAAATTAATGAACTGCTTCAGATGATTGAAATAAATCAATCTAGCAACAAAAAAACTGTTCAGTCAGCTTCAACAACCCAAAATACAGAGCCAGTTAAATTCTTTGGTGATGGTAAAAATGCATTTGTTCTTGGTGATTATGAAAAATCAATTGAACTCTTTTTAGCTTACCTTGAAACCTCTCCAAGCTCGTTGAGAATAACAGACACTATGCTTTGGCTTGGTCGTGCCTATTTTTATAGTGAATCTTTTTTAGATTCTAAAGCCTCTTATCTGGAATATCAAGCAATGGGTCAAGATCATCCTAAATTTGCTGACTCTCTTTATGAATTATCTAAAGTTCTTATTGAGCTAGATGAGAATGTTCAAGCAAAACTATTATTAGATAAAATGCTTAGTGAATATCCTGGTCATACTCTATCAAGTAAGGCATCTGCATTGCTTCAAAACCTTTAAAAAGTGGCAGTTCATGAGATACAAAAAGTTGATTTGGCTTCTTTTTGTTATAGTAATAAAGATAGATACCCATTTTTGCTAGAAAGCGTTAATCATAACGAAAATAATAGATACTCTTTATTGTTTGCCTTTCCGGGAGAAAGTGTAGTTTTAAACAATCTTTCAGACTTTAATTTCCTAAAGAAGCTTGATAATTATTGTATTCAAAATAATATCAACTCAGAGCTTCCTTTTACTGGTGGTTGGTTTGTTTATCTTTCTTACGAACTGATTGGTCAAATTGAACCAACATTAAAGCCTTTAAGCCACGATTCTAATTTGCCAATTGCCTATGCAGTAAAAATACCAACAGTAATTTATACCGATCACAAGCTTGGAAAAACTTTCCTATATGATGAAGAAGATAATCAATCTCGTATTAGTCAAATATTAACTGATATAAATTCATTAGTAAACGCTCCAAATCAGCCTATTAAGGGAAAAATTCGAGAAGAAAACGAAGAGAAGTTTATTGAAGGGGTTAAAGGTAGCCTAGACTACATTTTTGCTGGAGACGTTTTTCAAGTTAATTTGTCAAGACAGTGGAATTATGATCTTGATTCTAATCTTGATTCTTCTATTATTTACAGTAAGCTTAAAAAAGCTAATCCAGCGCCATTTTCAGCTCTTATTCAATACAATGACTTTAGTATTATTTCATCTTCACCGGAGCGACTTTTTAGTGTTAATAAAGGCATTTTAGAGACTAGGCCAATTGCAGGAACACATCCTAGAGGTCAAGGCGATTCTGATCAAACTCAAAAAGAAAATTTGATAAGTCACCCTAAAGAAATTGCGGAGCACGTAATGCTCTTAGACCTTGAAAGAAATGACATGGGTAGGGTGTGTGAATATGGGAGTGTTTATGTCAATGAAATTATGACATTAGAGACATATCCTTACGTTCACCATATTGTATCCAATATAAAGGGAAACCTTCGAGAAAGCATTGGTATAAAGGGAATAGTTGAGTCGTTATTTCCTGGCGGAACAATAACAGGATGCCCTAAAGTTAGATGTATGGAAATAATTAGTGAACTTGAGCAAATGCCAAGAGAAGCTTACACAGGCTCAGTTGGGTATATAAGTAATAATGGAAAAATGGACTTCAACATACTTATTAGAAGCTTTACCAAACAAGACAAAACTCTTACATTTAGAGCTGGAGCAGGCATTGTCTATGACTCTATCCCAGAAAACGAGCTAGCTGAAACAAGACATAAGGCTCAAGGTCTTATAAAAGTTTTTCAATAAATTATTATTTAAGGCTTGAAATTAGAGGTCATAGGATATCTTCTCTCTCTTCCAAAGGCATTACTACTAACCTTAGGGCCAGGAGCGGATTGACGTCTTTTGTATTCATTCCTAAGAATTAAAGAGGTAATTTTTTTGACGTTTTCAGGGCTATGCCCATGTGCAATAATTTCACTAACAGATTGCTTCTCCTCAACAAATCTTTTTAAAATATCGTCCAATATGTCATAGGGTGGAAGAGAATCTTGATCGACCTGATCAGGAGCAAGTTCAGCAGAAGGAGGTCTAGTAATAACCCTTGATGGGATAACTTCTGATATCGTGTTACGATATTTAGACAGTTTATACACCATACTCTTAGAAATATCTTTGAGTGGAGCAAAACCGCCACACATATCTCCATAGAGTGTGGCATAACCAACCGCCATTTCAGACTTATTTCCTGTGGCAAGGACAATTTTATGATGTTTATTCGAAAGAGCCATCAGTAAAGTTCCTCTAACTCTAGACTGAATATTTTCTTCAGTAGTATCAACAGAATTGTTCTGAAAAAAATCAGATAAAGAAGTATTAAAAGAATCAACCATATTATGAATGTCTATATTTGAAAAGTGGACACCTTGAGTTCTTGCTTGCATCTCAGAATCAGTCAAACTAATTTCAGATGTATATTCATAAGGCATCATTACGGCATGAACATTCTCAGCACCGATTGCATCAACTGCTATAGCAAGAGTTAAAGCTGAATCAATGCCTCCAGATAATCCTATTAAAGCACCGCCAAAAGAATTTTTAGTAATATAGTCTCTAGTAGCTAATACAAGCGCCGAGTATATAGATGATTCATCACTAGTAAGCATTGGCTTTAATGAGGAATCATTATAAGAGAGTGAAACTTCTTCAAAAGCAGGCATTTCAAAAATTAACTCGCCTTGATTGTCAATAACAAATGAATTTCCATCAAAAACAACCTCATCTTGCCCACCAACCATATTGATGTAAACAAAAGAAATACCAAACTCTAGAGAATATTTTTGGCAAATAGATACTCTTTCAGAGTGCTTATTAAGTTGAAAAGGCGATGCATTTATAGAAATGACCATATCAATATTTTCCCTACAAGCTTTCTTGATAGGGCCATCAACCCATTGATCCTCACAAATTAGAACTCCAATCTTAGTGTTTTGACAGTCAAAAGTTAAAGACTCATTACCGGAGGTAAAATAACGTTTTTCATCAAAAACACCATAGTTAGGCAGTTCTTGCTTGTTATAAATGTGTTGAATTTTATTTTCTTGAATTAAATAAGCACTGTTGTATAAACTTTTATCAATTTGACTAGGCGCCCCAAAAAGAACATAAATACTAAAGGGGACCGATTCAGATAAACGATTAATTTCTTTATTCACTTGATTGATAAATCCATCTCGCAACAATAGATCTTCTGGGGGGTACCCGGTTAGAGCAAGCTCAGGAAAAACAATAAGATGTGCACCATTCTCACTTGCGGCGATAGACAATTCAATAATTTTATTAGCATTAGATTGAATATCTCCAACAATAGGGTTAATTTGGGCGATTTGGATTTTGATTGGTAATGATTCAGAAAATATTTTATCTAGTTGCTCTTGCCAGAATTTGGCCTTCAAATTATTTCCCGTTGAAATTGCATGCTCTAATTTAGTATTGGCAACAATTTCAGCAGGATCAATATCAAGTATATTAGCAAAAAGCCAGGCATGAGTTTCACTCAAAGCAGCCTTTCCAGAGCTATATTTACTAAGGTTAGATTGGTTTATCTCATATTCTTTAGAGATCTTATAATCAGAAAAACCAGTCTTATTTCGCACCATAGCAAGGTATTCAGTTGTTTTAATATGCATAGGCTTCATTAATTAAACTCAATATTAGTTATTTTATACCACTATAGGTAAAAAATAACTATATATTACTAAATTGATACAGAAAAATACATGTAAGAAATACCTAAAATTAGTATAACTTATTGATTTAAATGAATAAAATACTATTATTTAATTATGTTTTAATTCTGATATTCTCTTAATTAATAGTGCTTTGATGACTAAAGATGATCTATATTAGTAGAATCGTTAGTTGAATTAAATTCAATTTTATATAAGTTCAAAACTACAAATATATTGTATTAATGGGATTAAATTAAAAAAGAAGGTTGAATTGATTTAAATTATTTTTTTACAAATTAATTGGTATTCTTTATTGAACTAGTGATAAAATTTCTCTAATCCTCATTCAATTGTGAAGGATTGTTATACTTTGAAACTCATTAAGGAGATATATATGAAACAATTATTAAAATTGTCTGCTGCTTCATTGTTAGTTGTTGGCGCTCTTAGTGTCCAGGCTTCTACTTTAGGCGACGTTCAAGCAAAAGGCTACGTTTCTTGTGGCGTATCTAAAGGTCTTGCAGGATTTTCTTCTGCTGACTCTTCTGGTACTTGGACTGGTGTAGACGTTGACGTATGTCGTGCTGTTGCTGCTGCAACTCTTGGCGACGCACAAAAGGTTAAATTTGTACCTTTAACAGCTAAAGAAAGATTTACTGCACTTCAATCTGGTGAAATCGACATGTTGTCTAGAAATACTACATGGACAATTACTCGTGATGCCTCTTTAGGATTGAACTTTGCTGGTGTTAACTACTATGATGGTCAAGGCTTCATGGTTAAATCTTCACTAGGCGTATCTAGTGCTATGGAATTAAGTGGTGCTGCTGTATGTATTCAGGCAGGTACAACTACTGAATTAAATCTAGCAGACTGGGGTAAAGCAAATGGTATCGAATACAACTCAGTTGTTTCTGACACAAATGCTCAAACTCTAACTAACTATGATGCTGGCCGTTGTGATGTATTAACAACTGACGCTTCTGGTCTATATTCAATGCGTGCTGCTGCTTCAGATCCTTCTGAGCACGTAGTGCTTCCAGAAATCATTTCTAAAGAGCCTTTAGGCCCTGTTGTTCGTCAAGGTGACGACCAGTGGTTTAACATTGTAAGATGGTCTCTAAATGCTATGATTACTGCTGAAGAGCTAGGTGTAACCAGCGCAACTGTTGACGATGTTTCAAACAACCCTGAGCGTGAGCGCTTAATGGGTCGTTCTGGTAGTACTCATGAGTATGTTGGTCTGACTCCAGACTGGACTTACCAAATCGTTAAGCAAGTAGGTAACTATTCTGAAAGCTTTGAGCGTAATATTGGTATTAATACTCCAATTGGTATTGCTCGTGGTGTTAACGCACTATGGACTGACGGTGGTATCTTATACTCACCTCCATTTAGATAAGCAATTATCTAGTTAGAACCTAAACCAGCCTGCTTTTAGCAGGCTGGTTTTTTTATACTTTTTTTTATTCTCAAATGCTCATTTTTAGTAAAATGAGCTGATTAATATCGTTTAATGTATATGAAAAAAATAATCCTCGACTCTTTAGGCAAATCTCAACACAGAGGGTTAAACTTTCGTGACATGCTTTATAACAATGAGGCAAGAGCATTTTTCTTCCAAATTGTTACCTTTGTCCTTGTCGTGGGACTATTCTACACAGCAATTGGAAACCTCTTTCAAAATATTGATGAGAGGGGAATTAATACAGGCTTCACGTTTCTAAAAAATAGAGCTGGATTTGATATTCTTCCTTTTCTAGGCAACTATGTTGTTGACTACACGCCCGAATCCTCAAATTTCAGCGTTTTTTATGTCGGACTTGTAAATACCCTAGTCGTTGCATTTGTTGGAATTATCTTATCTACCCTGATCGGTCTCCTCATTGGTATCGCTAGACTTTCAAACAATTATCTAGTTGCGAAGCTTGCAGGTGGATATATAGAACTTTTTCGAAATGTACCCATACTTCTACAAATTCTTTTTTGGTACAACTTATTTATCAATCTTTTTCCTCACCCTAAACAGAGCTTTGCTTTCTTTGACATAATGTTTCTCAATCAAAGAGGGCTTTATCTTCCAAAGCCAATTCCTGAGGATGGTTTTATGCTGGCTGCCATATCATTATTATTGGGCATAATCGCTTCTTATTTTGTTAAAAAATACTACAAGAAGAAGCATGAATTGACTGGGATACATACCAGCACTTGGCCTTTTTCAATAGCTCTAATTCTTGGCCTACCAATTATTGTTTTTCTTATTCTAGGATCACCTCTTCAGTTCGACATAGCTGTATTAGGAAAATTTAACTTAAGAGGGGGGATGAATGTTGTCCCAGAATTCTTGGCTTTAACTTTTGCTTTGAGCGTTTATACTGCGACTTACATTGCAGAGGCAATTAGATCAGGTATTGAGGCAGTAGACAAAGGCCAAAAAGAGGCCGCTGCAGCAATTGGGCTAACACCAACTCAATCGCTCAAATTAATTATTTTGCCTCAAGCATTAAGAGTAGCAATACCGCCAACAATTAATCAGTATCTGAATCTGACAAAGAACTCATCCCTTGCTACAGCAATTGGGTACCCAGAGCTTATGAGTGCTTTTGGAGGCACAGTTCTTAATCAGGTTGGTCAGGCTGTTGAAATTTTAGCAATGGCGATGCTAGTTTATCTGGTGATATCCCTATTTATATCCTTGTTGCTAAACTATGTAAATAATAAAATGGCTATCCAGGGAAGATAACTATGCCAGTATTCGATCAACAAGAAACAAGGAAGCCACCAATATCTCAAATTGGAGCTGTACTTTGGCTTAAAACAAATCTCTTTTCAAGCTGGATCAACTCTATCCTTACATTCGCTTCTCTATACTTGCTCTATATCATGATTCCACCTTTGCTGAATTGGATGATATTTGATGCAAGCTTCAGCTTTGGCACTATTAATTTCTTCGGTTTTGAAATTAAGTTTAGTGAGGAAATGGCTACAAATGATAATTGTGGAAGGGTAGGCGCATGTTGGCCATACATCTACGAAAAACTCTATATGTACACCTATGGTTTCTACCCAAGAACAGAGACCTGGAGACCCAACACAGTATTCGCTCTTACAGGATTGCTATTTGTAATAGTTCCTCTTATTAAAAATTATAAATATAAGAACAGGGTGACTTTATCTCTAATCATTTTATACCCACTCATTTCTTATGTTCTGATTGCTGGAGGGTTTGGCCTGCTTACACCAGTTGATACTGATCAGTGGGGAGGCCTACTACTTACATTGATTATTGCATCAGTAGGCATTATCGTTTCTTTTCCTATTGGAGTTCTTTTAGCCCTTGGAAGACAATCAAACCTCAAAGTAATCAAGCTATTCTCAACTCTTTTTATTGAGTTTATCAGGGCTGTTCCATTAATTACCATACTATTTATGGCATCTTTTGTATTGCCACTGTTTTTAGAGTCAGGAAATTATTTTGATAAACTCTTAAGAGCGCTTATAGGAATAGCTCTTTTTCAGGCAGCATATTTTGCAGAAGTAGTTAGAGGCGGACTTCAAGCAATTCCTCGAGGTCAATATGAAGCTGCAGATGCTATAGGGCTGAGCTATTTTCAAAAAAATGTTCTAATCATTCTGCCCCAAGCTTTAAAAATATCAATACCTAACATTGTTGGATCATCAATATCATTGTTTAAGGATACAACACTTGTACTCATTATTGGACTATTCGATATGCTTGCAATGGTGAATCTAACTAGTAATGACCCATACTGGCTAGGAAGAGAAACAGAAGGCTTTGTCTTTGTAACTATGGTTATGTGGGCTATACTATATACAATGTCACGCTATTCAAGGAAATTGGAGCTTCGCTTTAATACGGAAAACAAAAACTAAAGGTTATAAAATATGAGTGATAATAAAACAAATATCATTGAAATATCTGAATTAAATAAGTGGTATGGAGACTTTCATGCGCTTAAAAACATCAATTTAGATATAAAAGAGGGTGAAATAATCGTCGTATGTGGCCCGTCAGGCAGTGGTAAATCTACATTAATACGTTGTGTTAACTTTCTTGAGAAGTTCCAAGAAGGATCAATTTTAGTCTCAGGAACAGAACTAACAGATGATGCTCAAAAGATAAGAAAGATCAGAAGTGAGGTTTCTATGGTTTTTCAACACTTTAATTTGTTTCCTCATCTAACCATAGTAGACAATTTAACACTAGCTCCAATATGGGTTCATAATGAAACAAAGCAAGAGGCTAGAGAGAAAGCTTTGAAGCTATTAGATAGAGTGGGTATTAAAGATCAGGCAGAAAAGTATCCAAATCAGCTCAGCGGTGGACAGCAACAAAGGGTTGCAATAGCAAGATCTTTGTGCACAAATCCTAAAATAATGCTATTTGATGAGCCTACATCAGCTCTCGATCCAGAAATGATTTCAGAAGTATTAGATGTAATGATTGAGCTTGCCAGAGAGGGAATTACAATGATTTGCGTGACCCATGAGATGGGGTTTGCTAGAAAAGTAGCTAATAGGATTATATTTATGGATGATGGGCAAATTGTAGAAGAAAATGATCCTGAAAACTTCTTTAATAACGCAGAATCAGAAAGGTTGCAGCTGTTCTTAAACCAAATTTTAACGCATTAAAATCAGCAAAATAGCATTTCAATTACTTATACTGAATAATGATAGTTAGAGGATTCGGAATAAGTTTATAATTTTAGTGACAACTAATAATCTAATCACAAATGTTTAAGTTCTTAAAAAAAGAGAATCTACAGCAAGAAGAAATAGAAGAAGTCATCCAAACAGAGGACTGGACAAAAGATATTAAACGAAGCAAGAAGATAGGTAAAGAAGTTGAGCAATTATCATTTTTATATGACTCTGAAAGCATAAATGAGGATATAGGGACTAAGAAGGGACTAAGTAGGGACCATCTTAAAATTCTAAAAAAATGCAAAGAAGAAAGTACAGCTTTAGAGTTAATGAAAATTTTAAAGCGAACAAATAAATCTAAATTCAAAACAGCAATTATTAATCCATTAATTGATCATCAGTTTTTAGAACTTACAATTCCTGGAAGTCCAAGAAGTCCTAGTCAAAAATATAGACTTACAGGTAAATTTGTAAGGAGAAGAGTAATAGATTTAGACTCATAGATTCAATTTTGAGTAATAATTAGCTACAAAACACCCTTTTGCTTTAAATTTTGAATATAAGCGACCTTTTCAATTATTTCTATTCACGTTCTGTCTCTACCAAGAATAGTTGCTAAATTGAAGAATTTCGAACCCTTTGTGTAAGTCATTGTTTTTTATCAACTTATTCACTAATTTAGCTCTTTTTGTTCATATTTAATTCGTATAATTTATATTATGTTAAATAATATTAATATTTACATTTTATTATCAGTTTTACAAAAATATGGATAATGTAAATCTTAGTCCCGCCCTATTATGTAGTCTAATGGGTCTTTAATCACTTGGTCCCACTAGTTTTATATGTCAGAGAATAAAAGAAATTACTTCCTTCTTGCTTCACTAATTATGATTTGGGGGTCATCATTTCTTCTTACAGATCGATCATTACTTTTTTTTTCACCTGAGCAAGTTGTGACTTATCGACTGACTATTGGTGCACTTACTATGCTTGTAATTTCGATTGTATTTAGTAGAAAGCTTTTTCTTCCCTTACGCTCCTGGTTTCATTTTTCTATTTATGCAGTAATTGGTAATATATTGCCCTATTTACTTATCTCAATAGGTCAAACTACCATTACATCAGGAATGGCTGGCCTACTTATGGCCTTTATGCCACTTGTTACATTAGTATTAGCTCATTTCTTTCTTCCAAATGATAAACTGAATATTTATAAAGTTTTTGGATTTGTCATTGGAATTTCTGGTGTGCTTGTTATTCTTGGTCCATCTATAAATAATGACTCCAATGCTACATTTGGGATATTTTTAGTTCTTGGGGCTGCTTGTGCATATTCTATTAATACAATTATTGCTGCGCGTTTAACTTCTTATGATCCTATTATTTCTAGTACTTGTGTCTTAATCTTGGCTTCTGTTTTGTCATTTATGATTTGGCCTGAAACATTAATGCTTAATTTTAGTGATATTCCTCTGTTAAGTGGATCTGCTATTATTTTATTAGGGGTATTGCCAACAGGTATTGCAGCATATATTTATTTCATAATAATTAATGCAGCTGGTGCAACCTTTCTTTCAAATATCAACTATTTAATTCCAGTTGTTGCTTTTTTTCTTGGGGCAATTCTCCTTGGAGAGGAAATCCTTGTGCAAAATATAATAGCATTAATTTTTATCATTTCTGGCATTTTTATTTCACGCAAAAAATCAAAACAATAAAAAAAATTTACAATTAAATTCTTCTTTTTTATCAAATAGTTAGACTTAATTTTTGATTATATTTTATAAATACAATTGCATCTATTTTAATTATATTCTATATTTAGTGTATATTTACCTACGTAAGCACTAAATGTAGTGTAGTTTTTAGGAGTTGAGTTTGAATCAAGAAATCCAGGCAGTAAAGGATAGTGCTGTCGACCAAGAAATTTTAGTTACCAAAAGAGATGGCTCGAAAGAATCAATAGACTTAGAAAAAATTCATCGTGTTGTTCACTGGGCTTCTCAAGATCTTGATAATATTTCTGTTTCTCAGGTTGAAATTAACGCTCAACTTGCTTTTTTTGACGGTATTAAAACTGAAGATATTCATGAGACTATCATAAAGTCAGCTGCTGATTTAATTTCAACTGATGTTCCTGATTATCAATATTTGGCAGCTCGCCTTGCCATTTTTCATTTAAGAAAAAAGGCGTTTAAATCATTCACGCCCCCTCCCCTAATTGATCACGTAAAAAAACTTACTGATTTAGGGATTTATGATAAAGACATTCTTAAGAAATATAACGCTTCTGAATTTAAAGAACTTGATAATTACATAGATCATTGGCGTGATATGAACTTTTCATATGCCGCTGTAAAGCAACTTGAAGGTAAGTATCTAGTTCAAAATCGTGTAACTGGAGAGATCCATGAGTCTCCTCAAATACTGTACATGCTTGTTGGTATGTGCTTGTTTCAGGAATACAAGGGTAAATCAAGGTTAAGTATAGTCAAGCGTTTTTATGATGCTGCTTCAAACTTTAAAATTTCTTTACCAACGCCGATTATGGCTGGTGTTAGAACTCCAACTCGCCAATTTTCTTCTTGCGTTTTAATTGAAACTGATGATGATCTTGATTCAATTAGTGCAGCATCAGGAGCTATTGTTAAATATGTTTCTCAACGAGCAGGAATTGGAATTAATGCTGGAAAAATTCGCGCCCTAGGCAGTCCAATTAGAGGCGGCGAAGCTACACATACTGGATGTATTCCATTCTTTAAGCACTTCCATACAGCTGTTAAATCTTGCTCTCAAGGCGGAGTCCGTGGCGGTGCAGCCACACTATTCTATCCATTGTGGCATCTTGAAGTTGAAAGCTTAGTAGTCTTAAAGAATAATACAGGAACTGATGAAAATAGAATTAGACATTTAGATTATGGTGTTCAATTCAATGGTTTGATGTATGAGCGTTTTTTAAAGGATGAAGATATTACGTTGTTTTCTCCAAATGACGCTCCTGGGCTTTATGATGCCTTCTTTGCTGATCAGTCAAAGTTTAAGAAGCTTTATGAAAAATATGAGAAAGATGACTCTATTCGTAAGCAACAAATCAATGCACGCGAATTATTCGCCTTATTTATGAAAGAAAGAGCTAATACTGGCCGTATTTATCTTCAGAACGTAGATCACTGTAATACACATGGCGCTTTTGATCCAGCCCAGGCTCCAATAAAACAGTCCAATCTATGTATGGAAATTACACTCCCAACAAAACCGCTTTATTCCGTACAAGATGATTCTGGAGAGGTTGCTTTATGTACACTTTCAGCGGTAAATTTAGGGGCTCTTGATAGTCTTGATGAATTAGAAGATATTACCGATATTATTGTTCGATCACTAGACTCATTACTAGACTACCAGGACTACCCATTAAAGTCTGCAGAGATTACAAGTAACAACAGAAGAACATTGGGTATTGGAGTAACGAATTTGGCCTACTATTTGGCTAAGAATGATGCTAAATATTCTGATGGATCAGGAAATGACTTGATTCATAAAACGTTTGAAGCGCTGCAATACTACTCACTTAAAGCATCTAATGAGATTGCTCAAGAGTTTGGCCCCTGCCCTCTTTTCTCAGAAACTCAGTATGCAAAAGGCATAATGCCAATTGATAGCTATAAAAAAGATATTGATAAATTTTGTAATACTAAGCTTGAATTAGATTGGGATACATTGAGAAAAAATATTCAAGAAAAAGGCCTTAGAAACTCCACTCTGACAGCACTTATGCCTTGTGAGAGCTCATCTCAGATCTCTAATTCTACTAATGGTATTGAGCCTCCAAGAGGCTTTATATCGGTTAAGCAATCTAAAGATGGCATACTTAAACAAGTA
Organism: uncultured Gammaproteobacteria bacterium; assembly: GCA_902556205.1. GTDB lineage: Bacteria > Pseudomonadota > Gammaproteobacteria > PS1 > Pseudothioglobaceae > Pseudothioglobus. The sequence goes on from CACDVH010000002.1 coordinate 164,821, forward strand.
GTCCCAGAATACGAAAAGCTGCATAAAAAATACGAGCTTTTGTGGGATATAAAAGATAACGAAGGTTATCTTCAGTTGTGCGCAATTATGCAAAAATTTGTAGACCAATCTATTTCAACAAATACTCACTATGACCCATCCCAATATGATGGAAATAGAGTTCCAATGAAGCTCTTTCTTATGGATCTTCTTAAAGCTTACAAATATGGTATCAAAACACTTTATTACCATACAACAAGAGATGGAGCTAGTGATGAGAGCATCGAAAAGAAAGGGGACGATGATTGTGAAGATGGGGTTTGTAAACTTTAATTTAAACTAATTATGGCCTATAGTATATTTAATCAAGAAATTAATGACACTCTCAAAGAACCTATGTTTTTTGGTGATTCAGTGAATGTTGCCCGCTTTGATCAGCAAAAGTTTGAAATGTTTGAAAAGTTGACTGAAAAGCAGCTCTCATTTTTTTGGCGACCGGAAGAAATTGATGTATCAAAAGATAAAATTGATTTTGGTAAATTGCTGCCAAATGAAAAACATATATTCATTTCAAATCTTCAATATCAAATCTTATTAGATTCAGTTCAGGGTCGCTCACCTAACATTGCGTTTCTTCCAATTGTCTCTTTACCTGAGCTCGAAAATTGGGTTGAGACTTGGGCCTTTTCAGAAACAATCCATTCCCGCTCTTATACCCATATTATTAGAGCTATTGTTAATGAACCTGGTGCTGTTTTTGATGAAATCATGAAGACTGAAGAGATTATTCAAAGAGCTACAAGCGTTTCGAAACACTATGATAAGTTAATTAAGCATACTCAGGCATACCTCCTAAATGGTGAGGGTGAGCAGCAAATTGATGGAAAAATTATTACTATTAATATGTACTCTCTTAAGAGATTATTGTATTTAACTTTAATGTCTGTCAATATACTAGAAGCAATCCGCTTCTATGTCAGCTTTGCCTGTTCGTTTGCATTTGCAGAAAGAAAAGTAATGGAAGGTAATGCAAAGATTATTAAGCTAATTGCTAGAGATGAAGCGCTTCATCTAACTGGCACGCAGCATATGCTAAACTTAATGCGTGATGGCAAAGATGATCCAGATATGCAGGCGATTGCTATTGAGTGTGAAGCAGAAGTAATTCAGATGTTCAAAGATGCAGCAGAGCAAGAGAAAGAATGGGCTGAATATCTCTTTAAGGACGGGTCAATGATTGGTCTAAATGCTCAAATCTTAAAGCAATATCTTGAATATATTACAAATATTCGTATGTCAGCATTAAACATGCAGCCAATATTTGAACAGACCACTAACCCACTGCCATGGCTGAATCATTGGCTTGATTCAGATAACGTTCAGGTTGCCCCACAAGAAACTGAAATTACCTCCTATCTTGTGAGCGCTATCGACAACACTATTGATTCTGAAGACGAAGATTTTAGCGATTTTAAGCTCTAGCAGCTTAGCATCAAATGTTTAAGATTGATGTTGACAATATTAATGGCAAGACAGAGTCACTCTATGTCTATGGTGAAGCTTCAATACTGAGCGAACTGGAAGCCAATAATGTGCTTGTAAACCACAGTTGTAGGCAAGGCCATTGTGGTAGCTGCATTTTAAAACTTGTCAAAGGAGATGTGGTTCATCAAGAGTGTCTAGTGCCCCTGTCTCAAGGGGAAATTCTCGCCTGTCAATCAAGACCCGTATCAGACATAGAGATAACAACTAAGATTTAAATTCCTGCAAATAATTCTTTACTTCTTCGAAGTTTCCTTCATATATAACTCTATGTTTTTTATTACTAATTTGAAAGTCATACATTGGATCGTAGTAATCCACAAGTAGAGACTCTATAAGTGGAAGAAAGCCACTGGAATCGCTATTATTTTTGTATTTGTTAAGGGCAAGATTTAAGTGTTTTAGAAGTGATTGATATCGAACTCCGCCAAGTCTTTTCTGAATTTTAGAAAGACTATTAAGCCAATAGCTTGAAAATTGTTCAAACCCATTTACCGGGTCTCGAATTATAAAATGTTTAGTCATATCAATAACATATGCCTGAAGACTAATCTCAATTCTCTCCTCTAATAAGGCTCGCAAAATCACAATTTTCGACTCCCTAGCTTTCTCTTTAATAGGTTCAGGAACATAAATCGTTCCAATATTATTCCCCTCATCTTCAATTAATAAATAATTAAAAGATTCTTTTTTAATTAAGTTTGTAATCAGTCGATTTTCAAAATCAATTTGCTTTGGCTGCGGAGTAACGTTATTACCAAAAGCAGACCCCCTATGATTTGCAAAACCCTCAAGATCCAAACTGTTGTCAAACTTATTAAGCAAAATGGTTTTTCCACAACCCGTTTGACCACCAATTACTAAAAAATTCACTTTAGAGGATATGCGTTGCATTTCATCAATAAGAAAAGCTCTTAGTGCTTTGTATCCACCCTTAATTCTTGGATAGGAGACACCAGAATGCTCATAAATCCATTCTTGAGATATCTTTGAACGTAGTCCACCCCTAAAACAATAAAGTGCTCCTTTTGGATATTTTTTAACGAATTTGGACCATTGATCAATTCTTTGAGCTTTAGTTTTTCCACTTACGAGCTCATGACCCAGGCTAATAGCAGACTTTTGACCATGTTCTTTGTAGCGAATACCAATTTGATGCCTTTCACTATCACTCATTAATGGAAAGTTATAGGCGTTAGGAAAAGAACCCTCTATGTACTCTATTGGCGCTCTTACATCGAGCAAGGGAGTATTTGATCTTAAGATTTCGGAAAAATTATCAATTTCTTTAAGATGTATCATTTGATGATAATTTTATTTTCATCCGAATAATCCAAAATTTTCCCAATAGGTTGAAGATCAAGAGCGTTGTACCTAATAAGATCATAGAAGTCTTCCAACCCATCATGAGAAACTGAAACAAGAAGTCCGCCACTGGTCTGAGGATCACAAACAATAGATTTTTCAATTTCTGATAAATTGCCCAGATCACTACCATAACTCTCAAAGTTTCTGATAGTGCCCCCTGGAACGCAGTCATTTTCAATATATTTAAGGATGTTAGGCAATAAAGGCAGCTTTTCAAAATAAATCTCAGCAGAAACTTTGCTCCCTTTGCAAACCTCTAAAAGGTGTCCCGCTAGGCCAAAGCCTGTAACATCGGTGACCGCATTTATACCATCAATACTTGAAAGCTTGGCACCAATATCATTCAGTGCACACATCTGATTAACTGCAAGTTTATGATCACTTTCAGTGACAACTTTCTTTTTTTGTGCAGTAGATAGAACTCCTATTCCTAGGGGTTTTGTCAGGAATAAATTGTCACCAGGCCGGGCACCAATATTTTTTTTAAGATTTTTTATTTCAACTATGCCAGAAACCGATAGGCCAAAAATCGGCTCTGGGGAATCAATGCTATGACCACCTGCAAGAGCAATCCCCGCATGATTACAAATCTTACGACCTCCATCGATAACTTTTGCCCCAATCTCAGCTGAAAGTAGATTAATGGGCCATCCAAATATTGAGATAGCCATCAAGGGCATACCACCCATTGCATATACGTCACTTAGCGCATTGCTGCCAGCTATCATTCCAAAGTGAAAGGGGTCATCAACGATTGGCATAAAGAAATCTGTAGTACTGATCAGAGCCCTTCCATCCCCAAGGTCATAGACAGCAGCATCATCACTCGACTCATGCCCCACAAGCAGTTTTGAATCTAAGTTTTCATAACTATTGCCTAAAATTTCTTTTAAAACTTTAGGAGATATTTTGCATCCACAGCCAGCGCCATGGCTAAATTCAGTTAATTTAATGTCATTAATATTCATTAGATTTATTTAAGATTAGAGTACTCAGAGCTAAGTTTGCTATATAAATCTTCAGGAGAGATCTTAGGGTTCTTATCCATAATTTCAAAAGCAACTACATTATCTTCAACGCCACCCCAATTCTTTCTATAAGACCCATCTTTATAGCCATTTTTTTGTCTGAAAGTATTTAGTTGATTCTTGACAACATAACGTTTATACAAATCCTCAACATCAATGTCTAGATGAGAAATAATTGCAAAGAATAAATCAGTTATTTGCCTGATATTATTAATCTTGGGATTGATACTTGATGAGACTGATAATTGGAGCATGTTTTCGAGCAATGAAACCAAGATGTCGCCATCTAAGTCACCCTTTGCAGTTATCTCAAGATGCTTGTTTGCATAGGCCTGGTCATCAATTCGAATGGATTCAGACATAATAAAATGCCATATATCAACCAATTCAACCTTGATATTATCCCAATCTGGCTGATCATTAATATTTTTCCAGTGTTTCCAGTTAAAAGAATCAATAGCTTCAGCAACCTCCATATAAATGCCTCTATACCATGAAATTTTTCTATTTTCTTTCGTTATTCCTTCTATCCAAATCACCCCATTGGTCTCGTCATTTAATTGCTTTTGGAGGGCAAACATTTGTTCAATTTGATTCATTTGATTATTTTTTTATAGAAATACAAAAATTGTAGAGATAATGTAAAAACCAGAATTAGAACTTAATATCTTTCAACACTATCATCTATCTCTCTGGACCAGGCATCTATACCGCCTTGTAAGTTGAACAAAGATTGAAAGCCTTTAGATAATAGGAAGTTTGCCACCTGCATAGAGCGCATCCCATGATGACAATAGATTGAATAGCTTAATTCTGGGTCTAATTCAGAAAATGTTTCTGTAATTGAGCTCATAGGCATATTGACAGCACCCTCAATTTTGCAGATGTCTAGCTCCCATTTTTCTCTTACATCAATGATTGTGTTTCCATCTTTGGTTAAATTGTCTTGAAATTCTTGAGGATTAAGGTCTTCTAACATCTTTTAAATTTTTAATTAAAAACTGTATTTTATTATTAACAATTGCTAATGAGTAAGTTTAATGGGTAAAATTTAGATTGTGAGTGAAAGTAATGACGACATCTTCAAATTCCCTTGTGAATACCCAATAAAAGTTTTCGGATTAAAGCAGCCTAATCTAGAAGAATCTATCTGCTCAATAATTGAAAATTATGTTGGAAAACTGCACAAAAACCAAATTTCAATTAAGAACAGCTCTAAGGGTAAATATGTCTCGATCACTATTAGAATTATTGCGACTAGTCGACAACAATTAGACTCAATAAACGCCGATCTTCAGAAATCCCCTCTTGTATCTTACCTTTTATAACTCTTGATGATAAAAATAAAGGAAAAGGGTCTTCAAGATTACAACTCAACTTGGCAGGAGATGGTCTCTTTCACTGAAAATAGAGATAATCATACTGAAGATGAGTTATGGACTCTAGAACACAGAAGTGTTTTTACTCAGGGGCTTAGTGGAAAGCCAGAGCATCTACTTAGAGAAACTGAGATAGAGGTCATTAAGTCGGATAGAGGTGGTCAAATTACTTATCACGGTCCTGGCCAACTGATTGTGTATTGCTTAATTGATATCAAAAGACTCGGTATTGGAGTCAAGCAAATGGTAAGTATTATTGAAAAGTCCATTATAGAATTATTGAGCGATTTCTCGATCTCGTCCCATAAGATTCCTGGCGCGCCAGGGGTATATGTTGATGGCTCTAAAATTGCTGCTCTAGGCCTAAAAGTCAAGCGAGGCAAAACCTATCACGGTCTTAGCCTTAATGTCGATATGAATCTTTCACCCTATAACCTTATTAACCCCTGTGGATACAAGGATTTAAAGATAACCCAAATATCTAATCTCACGGATAATAAGCCTGATTTAGATAAAATTAAAAAACAATTAACAAAAAATCTCGCTAAATATGTCTCAAGAAGTTGAAATAAAGGCGCTTAAAGGCGAATCTAAGGTTAGTCGACTCAAGATTAGGCCTGATGCAGAGAGAAAACCAATAAAGAAACCCAACTGGATTCGAATTAGGCATGCAAATTCAAGCAAGGTCAATGAATTAAAAAAAACACTCAGAAGTCAGGAGCTTTATACTGTCTGTGAAGAGGCACAATGTCCTAACCTGAGCGAGTGCTTTAATCATGGAACTGCAACCTTTATGATTATGGGTCAAATCTGTACACGAAGATGCCCATTTTGTGATGTAGCCCATGGCAGACCTAAACCTTTAGATATAAATGAACCTGAACATCTAGCAGATACAATCTCAAAAATGGCACTTAAGTATGTTGTCATAACATCTGTTGACCGAGATGATTTAAGAGATGGAGGAGCAAGTCACTTTAAAGATTGTATCGATAATATTAGAAAAAAAACACCACTTGTAAAAATTGAGATATTGACGCCTGACTTCAGAGGTCGAGTTGAAAAAGCATTAAATATTTTTGATGATTGTGCTCCTGATGTTTTTAATCATAATTTAGAGACTGTGCCCAGCTTATATCCAAAAGTAAGGCCAGGCTCAGATTATGAACAGTCACTTGATTTACTTAAAAACTTCAAAGAAAGACATCCTCTTGTCAAAACTAAATCTGGATTAATGCTGGGAGTTGGAGAGACCCAAACTCAAGTTATTAATGTGCTTAAAGACCTTAGGGAGCATAAAGTTGATATGCTGACCCTAGGTCAATATTTACAACCAAGTCGACACCACCTTGCAGTTGAAGAATACATTACTCCTGAGCAGTTTGATGAATACAAGATGATTGCAAATGACCTTGGTTTTTCTCAAGTTGCAAGTGGTCCAATGGTTAGGTCTTCCTATCATGCGGATCTTCAAGCTAAGGGCGAGCTGGTAAATTAAATGTTAGTTTTAAAGTATCATTGATAAAATAAATCTCATTTTCTGCCTAAAGGTATCCTAATATTATGATTAAAACATTCTTTATCGCCCTACTATTCTTTTTTATTATTGATGTGTTTTGGATTTATTTTGTAGCCACGCCGATGTACAAGCAAGAGGTTGGCTCACTTATGGAGCTTAAAGTTCCACCCGCACTTATTTTTTATGTTGTTTTCCTTCTTGGCTTAATCTTTTTCGTAATAAATCCCAACCAGAGCAATACCCTTTTAAATGTCTTTTTAATTGGTGCTTTTTTTGGACTGGTCACATATGGAACCTATGATTTAACTGTTTATGCATCCATGAATATTTTTAGTTTAAAGCTTGTCATTGCTGATATTCTTTGGGGAATGTTTCTATCAGGAGCTGTAGCTGCCTTGACAGTATTCACAATCAATAAGATTAATTAATAAACTTAATGGAGTCTATTGCATATACATCTGGTGAACCCTCTGGAATTGGACCAGATATTGCAGTCATCTATGCACAGAAAGAAAGGGATGTGAATCTTCAAGTTTATTGCGATCCTGACGTCTTATTAAAAAGGGCTAAACTTCTTAATTTACCCCTTTCTTTAACTGAAAATCCTACACAAAATATAGGCGAATTATCAATCTTTCCAGTCAAAGCCACGCAGGAGGTAGTACCTGGAAAGCTTGATCCAAATAATGCCGAATATGTATTGTCTTTGCTTCAGGAAGCCACAGAAAATACTTTAGAAAAGCGAACGAGAGGGATTTTGACTGGCCCTATTAATAAAGCAGTTATTAATGAAGCTGGGATTGAATTTAGCGGACATACAGAATATTTTGCAGAACTATCCAACTGCTCCAAGACTGTCATGCTATTAGCTACTTCAAAGCTCAAGGTTGCTCTTGCCACAACTCACCTTGCGCTGAAAGATGTCCCTAAAAATATTTCCAGAGAGTCTCTTATTGAGGTGATTAATATTATTAATAACGACTTTAAGTTTTTTGATATAGAAAATCCAAGAATTTTAGTTTGTGGACTTAACCCCCATGCTGGAGAAAATGGATACCTTGGTGATGAGGAAATTACTACAATTGGTCCTGTGATTGATGACTTAAATCAAAAAAACTTTAATCTTATTGGTCCAGTTCCAGCTGATACAGCTTTTACATCAGATTCTTTAAACAATATTGATGTTGTTCTTGCAATGTACCATGACCAGGGCCTTCCCGTATTAAAAGCAAATGGTTTTAAGAACGCTGCTAATATTACTCTAGGACTTCCATTTATTAGAACTTCTGTAGATCATGGGACTGCGCTATATCTTGCGGGTACAGGAAAAATTGATCTAGGAAGCTTTAAATGTGCGTTATCTTTTTTTAAAAAAATAAGTAAAAATGGCTCACACGCCTAGAAAAAGATTTGGTCAAAACTTTCTGATTGATGATCAAGTAATAAATCAGATCATCTCCACTATAGCTCCAAAAACTGATGATAATATTATTGAAATAGGTCCTGGAAAAGGAGCTTTAACTTTTCCTATTGCTGAATATCTTGATCATCTGAATGTTATTGAAATCGATCATGATTTAATTTCAATTCTAAATGCTCAAAATAACAATAACATTACTATTTTCAATGCTGACGCCCTAACTTTTGATTTCAATCATTTTCCAACTAATATGCGGATTATTGGGAACCTGCCTTACAATATTTCATCGCCCCTGTTATTTCATTTGCTGAACTATAGGGAAAATATAATTGATATGACATTTATGCTTCAAAAAGAGGTGGTAGATCGCATTGTGGCAACTCCAGGAACTAAGACATATGGCAGAATAAGCGTAGTAATTCAAGCTTTCTTTGATACTGAACTCATGTTTATTGTGCCTAGGAAATCTTTCAATCCTCAGCCTAAAATTGAATCTGCTATACTCTATTTAAAAACAAAGAGTGTTCCTTTAGTTCAAAATTTAAAGCCACTTGAAGAAATAGTTAAATTAGCATTTTCACAAAGAAGAAAGACACTAAAGAATTGTTTAAAGTCTGTGCTTGATCAATCTCAAACCCAAATTGATTTATCACAACGAGCAGAGATGCTAAGTCTTGATAATTTTGTAACCCTGATGAATGATTATGAAAAACAATATCGAAATTAATGTAGAGGTCACATATCTGTCTGATCAATCAGACGTTTTAAATAAACAATATGCCTATGCATACACCATAACAATAACTAATCAAGGTAATGTTGGAGCACAGCTCAGAACAAGGCGCTGGCTTATTCAAGACGAATCAGGACAAACTGAAGAAGTTATCGGAGAGGGGGTTATTGGTCAACAGCCTCACCTTTCACCTGGAGAGAGTTTTCAATATAGCTCTGGAGCCATCATTAATACCGAAACTGGAACAATGAAGGGCTCTTATGGAATGATTAGTGACTCAGGCCATAGGTTTGATGCAGAAATACCTGAATTTACTTTGAGTGAGCCGCGAACTCTGCATTGATAAAGATTTATGGATTATGCAATTGGTGATGTCCAGGGCTGCTTTAAAACCCTCCAAGCTTTACTTAAAAAGATCCAGTTTAGGTTAGATAGTGATCGACTATTTTTCCTTGGTGATGTTGTTAACCGAGGACGTAATTCTCTAGAAGTTCTCAGATTGATCTACTCAAATAGAGATAACATGCAAATGGTTTTGGGAAATCATGATTTTCATCTTCTTGTATGTGCTATGACTGAGAGAAGCCCAAATAAAAAAGATACCTTTCAAGATATACTTGCAGCTTCTGATAAAGCTACATTACTAGATTATCTTCTTGAAAGGCCCCTTGCAATTGAGAATGATAACGCCCTTCTAGTTCATGCAGGTGTCCCACCTCAATGGGGCATTAATGACGTTTTAGAAAATAGTAAATTAGTTGAAAAAAATCTTAAATCTATAGATGTTCAAAATTTTTTATCTAAGATGTATAGTAATAGTCCCTTTACTTGGCATGATCAACTCACAAATGAAGAAAAATTGCGTTACACCATAAATGCTTTAATGAGAATGAGGTTCTGTAAAAGTAATGGTGAACTTGAGTTTACACATAAAAATTTTGATCAACCTCCACCTAATTATTTTCCATGGTTTACGCATAAGAAAAGACAAATGAAGAATCAAAAGATTTTCTTTGGACACTGGTCAACACTTCAAGATGTAAAAACTGATAATATTTATCCTTTGGATCATGGATGTATTTGGGGAGGTAAGCTTTCTGCATTCAATTTAACTAAAAATGTAACTATTTCTCAACAGTCATTAGAGCATTAGGTAGAGCCACTTCTTAGATTTACTGAGCCCTCATAAACAAACTCTCCAGGACCTGTTAAAAAAATCTTATCTCCATCAAAATAAACATTCGCATCTCCCCCATTTAGATGCACAGTTACTCTAGAATCAAGGATTCCGTTCTTCACACCATAAATAACAGCAGCACATGCTCCAGAGCCACATGCAAGGGTTTCACCAACACCTCTTTCAACAACTCTTAACTTGACTTCTTCTCTATTTATTACTTGCATAAACCCAACATTCACACCCTCAGGAAAAACAGCACTGGATTGAATTTTTGAGGCTATTTTTTCAATATCATTAATTTCATCTTGAATTAAAATAGCATGTGGATTTCCAATTGATAGTGACCCAACCTCATACCCTTCAACCAAATATACTAAAGATTCTTTATCAAAATTTAAAGGTATTTTTGAAGGCTCAAAGTTAGCATCTCCCATATCAACAGTAACTGAATTATTGCTATTAATATTTAGAGTTAATAGCCCGGCATTCGTTTCAACAATTAAAGTATTTTTGTATGAGAGGTTTTTCTTTTGGATATAAAGTGCAAAACATCTTGCGCCATTACCGCATTGATCCACTTCTGTGCCATCAGCATTAAAAATTACATAACGGAAGTCAGCCTCTTTAGAAGTAGGGCTCTCCACCATCAATAATTGATCAAAACCAACACCAAAACGACGATCTGCAAGCTTACGAATTTCATCTATTGATAGAGAAATATCTCCATTTATGTTATTCATGACAACAAAGTCATTGCCAAGGCCATGCATTTTTGTAAAATTAATCATACGTATATTTTAACCTTTAGTGTTTGAATTTATTTGACTACTGCTATGTTAAAATTTACTCAATCTAAATACTAGGATCTTCATGACTCCTCCAACAAATATAACTTTAAGTAAAAATAAAAAGTTACTTACAGTGTCTTTTGAAAATAATGATTTTGCTCTAAGCAGCGAATTCCTGAGAGTTTATTCACCTTCAGCAGAGGTCAGAGGTCATGGCCCTGGCCAGGAAACCCTTCAATTAAATAAACAGGATGTGACTATCAGCTATCTAGCTCCAATGGGAAACTATGCAATTGCAATTCATTTTAGTGATGGACATACAACGGGCATCTACTCTTGGAGTTATCTTAATCACCTAGGTAATGACAAAGAAGAGCTTTGGAAAGATTACTGTGACCGCGTAGAAAAAAACAATATTAACAAGCAAAACTTCCATGAAGTTTCAATTTAAATTTATTATCTAAAGAGTATTATTTATTGTTAGTTCAACAACTACTGAAGTTATTTTGTTAAAATGCAAATAAACTTATACAGTTAATTGTATTAATAGTTTTATTAGCTCAAAAAAATTAACTATCAAAGGTGAAAAAATGAAAAATAAATTAAGAATTCTAGCTTCAGTTCTTTTCTTCTTTTTTACTACCCAGTCCTTCTCAAGCCCAATTAGCAAAATTAATTTTATTGGACTAAATAATGCTCCTGAAGAGTCTCTTTTGCAATTAATTCCTTTTAAAGCTGGCCAAGAATATACGAGCGCTTCAAGTGATGGCATTATAGAATCTCTGTTTGAAACTGGGCTTTTTTCTGATATAAGTATCTCTAACAATGAAAATAGCTTAAATATAACTCTAAAAGAAAATCCAATAATCAAGTACTTTGATATCAGTCTAGACTCAGGCTCAGGCTTTACGAATTGGCTTAAAGGCGAAAAAATGTTAATACCTAAAGACCTCCTTGACGAAGAAATTATCAATAATATGCTTTCTGCGGGAAATCCTTATACTCAAAGAAAGCTTGATAATTTTATTCTTATGCTTGAATCAAAGTATGGAGAATCTGGCTATTACAATGCGAAAATCATCCCAAATGTTTCTATTGACCCACAAAACCGTGCCGGAATAGATCTCTCTATCCAGCAAGGTGATAGAGTTAAAATTGAGAGCTTTATAATTTCAGGTGCTGAGAAACTTTCTGAGGCATCATTATTAAAATTATTCAAAATTGGTGAATCTGACATGTTCATAATGAATTACTTTACAAATAAAGACCAGTTTACCGAGGCCGAATTCAAGCAAGGAATAGACTTAATGACTAATGCCTATTTTGATTCGGGCTACCTGGACTTTCAAATTCTCAATATAGACTCTCAACTTGATGAAAATAAAGAAAAAATTTCAATTGATATTAATATTTCTGAAGGTATACAGTATCAATTAGGAAAAATCACTTTTGAAGGTGAGACTGAAGTTATTGGTATTGAAGTTTTAGAAAATGCCATCAGTATGACTGAGGGAGATATTTTTAATCGTAATATAGTAATTAAAGATATTCAAATATTAACTGACATGTTTGCTGACAAAGGTTATGCTTTTGTGAACATAAATCCGATCACCTCTGAGTTTTTAAATTCTGTAAATATTAATTTTGATATTTCATTAAATAAAAAGGTTTATATAAACCGTATTTCCATTTCAGGCAATACTCGCACTCAAGATGAGGTAGTTAGAAGAGAAATTGGTATATCTGAAGGTGGTTTGTACTCAAGGAGCATCCTTAGAAATTCGTTAAATAAATTAAGAAGACTTGGCTATTTCTCTAATGTGCAGATTGCCACATCTGAGGTCAAAGGCATGCCAGATAAAATTGATATAAGTTTTGAAGTTGAAGAAACTCAAACTGGCTCAGTAAGTTTTTCAGTTTCTCATAGCAATAATTATGGTATTTCTTTTGGTGCAGGCATTGAAGAAAAAAATATTTTTGGCTCAGGAAATACACTAAACGCGAACTTAAATGTTTCTGAATCTTACAACAGGGTTAGTTTTTACTTTATGAATCCTAATTATAATGATGAGGGCCATAGTTTTAGTTTAGGAGCTTTTAAAAGTGAAATCAATGATGATGATATAGCAACGGATTCATACGAAATTGATACAACCGGATTTTCTTTAGGCTATGGAATTCCACTAAGTAATAATTCAAGAATCAATACTGAATTTGAATACTCCAATAATGAAATCAAATGCAGTACACTTTTCTCCGGGTCTGGATATGAATCTAGTCAGTGCTCTAACAAGGAAAGAGATGAGTTTAAGATTAATACTAATTGGAGTAGAAATACACTTAATGATTACCTATATCCAACTAATGGTGTAAATAACTCATTATCAGCTAGCGTTTCCATTCCACCTGGAGATTACAAATACTTCAATGTGAATGCTGATCATAAGAGCTATAGACCCTTAAATGACTCTGTTACTTTGAAGCTTACGGGCAATATTAATTTATCTCAAGGTTATAGTGACGAAGAACTGCCATTTCACAAAAGGCATTTTGGAGGAGGTAGTGGCTCTGTCAGAGGCTTTGGCAACAAAACATTGGGCCCTTTGTACCCCAATGGTAAAGCCAAAGGTGGTGAAATTTCAATACTTGGCAGTGCTAACTTAATTACGCCAGCGTTCTTTTTTGATAATAATGAAAAAATGAGAATGAGTGCTTTTATTGATGCAGGTAATATTTTTGAAAAAAGCTCAAATATTAAGCTTGATGATTTAAGAATGTCTACTGGTCTTGGATTTGCTTATTTAAGCCCAATTGGTTCTATTGGTGCATTTATTTCAACACCAATTCTTAAAAAAGATGGTGATATTATTGAAGACTTTGGCTTCTCATTAGGAACTGGCTTCTAATTCCTCTATGAAGGTTTTAGTAATATTTTTTTTTTGTTTTCTGTGCTTTTCGACAAATGCTGAAAATATCAAAATTGGTTTTATTGATACTAATCAAGTTGTAACTAACTTATCTCAATACAAAGCAAGCATCGATGAAATTTCAAGTGAATTTGAACCTAAGAAACAAGAGCTATTAGATTTATATAATCATATTGAATTAGTTAGAACAAAGATTGATGAAATTCTTAAATCTGATTCAAATAAATCTATTGAGGATGAATTAATAAAACTTTCAAACTTAGAGCAAAGCTTTAGGAAGGAAACTGAGTTTTGGCAAAATACCATGAATAATAAAAAAATTGATTTACTTAAAGAAATTGAAATTCTTGTAAATCAAACTATTAATGAGTATGCAAAGAGAGAGAATTATGATCTCATTCTTTATGAAAATATAGCTTTTGCAAGTGATAAGGTGGATATATCAAAAGAAATAATTGCTGAAATTGAAAAACTATGAAGCTTACATTACAAGAAATTGCTAATTTGATTGATGGCTTAATTGAAGGGGATAATACTAAAGAAATCTGTGGACTTAACTCTCTAGCAAACGCAGACTCTAATCAGATTTCATATGCAGTCAGTTTAAAGTACAAAGATGCCTTGATTGACTCAAAAGCGGGTGCAATTATTTTAAATGATGGGCTTAAACAGCTCTGTAATACAAATGCAATTGTTGTTAGGGACGCTTATCTTGCCTACTCAATACTTTCTCATAGATTTAAGCAAAGCCAAAGTGTTAATAATTTAAGTTTTGGAAATGCGGTTAATTTTCCTAATACTCAAATTGCCTCAAGCTCTTTAATTGGCAAAGATGTTGAGATTGGCACTAAAACAATAATTCATCATAATTGTGTAATAGAAGATAATACCTCTATAGGTGAAGGCTGTTTGATTGAATCAAACGTCACAATTCAACAAGGCAGCGTAATTGGAGACAACTGCATCATATCTCCTGGAGCAGTAATAGGTTCAGAAGGTTTTGGAAATGCAAGAAACAATAAAAAATGGAGCTCTATAGCTCATTTGGGAAATGTATCCATTGGAAACAATGTGTCAATTGGTGCTAACACTACGATAGACCGAGGGTCAATATCAAATACCGAAATTCATGATGGTGTAAAGATTGACAACCTCATACATATTGCCCACAATGTAGTCATTGGAGAAGATACAGCGATTGCAGCAAAAACTGGCATTGCTGGATCAACAAAAATTGGTAAACGATGTATGATTGGAGGCGCTGTAGGGATTGTTGGTCATCTAAATATTGCTGATGATGTTGTCATTAATGCAACAAGTACGGTGAATCGTAATATTTCAAAGCCTGGCATTTACACTGGCTTTATGCCTATCATGCTTCACTCTGAATGGAAAAAGGTTGGGATGTGGTTATCAAAACTTGATAAAATTGCCAGTTTCCTGAAGATTAAATTGAAAAACATTAGGTAAGCTTATGGAAATGAATATTAACGAGGTAAAGAACTTTCTTCCTCATCGCTACCCTTTTTTACTTATTGACAGGGTAATTAGCTTTGAATCAGGCAAGAATTTAACTGCCATCAAAAACGTCTCCTTTAATGAGCCCCAATTTACTGGGCACTTTCCTGATCAGCCCATTATGCCTGGAGTCCTTATTATTGAGGCAATGGCTCAGGCAACGGGTATATTAGCCTTTAAATCAGAAGTAGGCAGACCAGAAATTGGACAGATTTATATGTTGGTTGGTGTTGATAAAGTTCGCTTCAAAAGAATAGTTGAACCAGGTGATCAGCTTGAAATTTATGCTGAAGTTATTACAGTTAAGCGCGGAATGTGGAAGTTTAGCTGCACCGCTAAAGTAGAAGGCGGACTTGTGACTTCTGCTGATATTTTATGCACACAAAAAAAAGCGGATAGCTGACAATGTCTATTGATCCATCGGCAATAGTTCATGAAAGTGCTAAGATACATAAGAGTGCAATTATTGCAGCCTATGCAATGATTGGTGCTCATGTTGAAATTGGTCCAGGTACAGTCGTTGACTCTCACGCTGTTATTGAAGGTCCAACAAAGATTGGCAAAAATAACCACATTTATTCTTTCGCTTCAATTGGAGGTGATCCTCAAGACATAACTTATCAAGATGGTCAAGAGAGCAATCTTGTGATTGGTGATGACAATCTTATTAGAGAATTTTGCACAATTAATAGGGGTACTGAAAAGGAAAACTCTTTAACTAGAATTGGCTCCAACAACATGCTTATGTCTTATGTTCATATTGCTCATGATTGCCAGCTGGGTGACCATATCATTATGTCAAATAATGCCTCACTTGCTGGACACGTAAGAATTTCTGACTGGGCCATATTAAATGGTTTTGTTCTGGTTAAGCAGTTTTGTAGTATCGGAAGACATGCCTATGCAGCGATGGGATGTCAAATCAATAAAGATATACCGGACTATATGGTTGCTGCTGGCATTAACCCAAGAATTAGAAGTATCAATACAGTAGGTTTGAAACGAAGAGGTTTTAGTGCAAGCTCAATCTCTTCTATCAAGCGCGCATTTAAAGTTGTTTATAGAGACTCTCAAGGTAGACTTCTAGATCAGGCTCTCAAGGAGCTTGAAGCATCAGAATCCGATAGCGCTGAAGTAATGCAATTTGTCAAATGTATTCGAAATTCAAGAGTGGGCATCATGCGTGGCCCAGTAGATGAGTAGATAATTTCAATTAAGTCATGTCCAAGTCATTTATAAGGTCAAGCAGTATTGTCTCTGCAATGACCTTTATATCAAGGATTTTAGGTTTAATCAGAGACTTTATAATTGCGCGCTTATTTGGAGCTAATGAGCTTACTGATGCCTTTTTAGTAGCATTCAGAATCCCTAATTTCTTTAGGCGCTTGTTTGCCGAAGGAGCCTTTTCTCAGGCTTTTCTTCCTATCCTAGCTGAAACTAAGGCGAATGAAAACGACATAGAAGTTCAGTTAGTAATTAATCATATGGCTACAAAACTTTTAAGTGTGCTAATGATTATTACACTTATTGCAGTTATGGCTGCCCCTTTAGTGATCTTTATTTTTGCATGGGGTTTTTACTTTAAGGCTGATCCTTATCAATTTCATTTGGCTTCAGATATGTTGAGAATTACCTTTCCATACCTCCTATTGATTTCATTAACAGCATTATCAGGATCAATTTTGAACACTTATGATAATTTTACTGTACCTGCATTTACTCCAGTACTACTTAATATCTCATTAATTATTAGTGCCATTTTTTTATCACAATTTCTTAGTAATCCTATTATGGCTCTTGCATGGGGAGTTTTAATTGGAGGAATACTTCAACTTGCTTTTCAGATTCCTTTTTTAAGAAAAATAAAAAAATTACCAAAATTGCAATTTGGACATCATAAGACGCTTAGTACTCTAAAAAAGAGAATGCTGCCCGCTCTTTTTGGAGTGTCAGTTTCTCAAATCAACCTTCTTATAGACACTATGATTGCCTCCACTCTAATTGCTGGAAGTGTTTCATGGCTATACTACTCAGACAGGCTCCTAGAATTACCCTTAGCCCTCATAGGTATTGCTCTTGCTACAGTAGCACTTGCTAAACTCAGCAATTATCATGCACTTAAGGATACTGAGAACTTTGTTAAAACCATTAATAAAGCATTATTAATAGCTTTAATTTTGGGATTTCCAGCGTGTCTAGGCCTTATTCTCTTATCTAAAGAGCTAATTATTACCCTTTTTCAATATGGCGAATTTAGTTTAGATTCAGCTATTAAAACTTCACTGAGTCTTCAGGCCTATGGCTCAGGGCTAATGGCATTTATTGCAATTAAGATTTTTGCTCCTGTATTCCTATCAAGAGGTGATACAAAAACTCCTGTTAAAGCTGGAATTGTAGCAATGGTATCAAATATTATTTTAAACCTAATACTCGTTCAATTTTATGGTCATATTGGGCTTGCAGCAGCTACCTCACTGTCTGCATTATTGAATGCTTCAATACTTTACTTCTATATGATTAAACAATCCATCTTTAAGTTTGATGCTGCTTTCTATAAAATGCTAACTAAAGTCTTATTTGCGGTGACTTTGATGTCATCATATATTATGTTTTTTGATACAAATATCGAAGCTTATTTTAATTCTTCAATATTTGATAGATGCTGGTTATTATTCAAGTCCATAGCTATATCAGCGTCTATTTATTTTTTATCATTATTTGTTTTTGGAGTAAGGTTTAAAGATCTATGAATACAGTTAACTGCATCAAATTGAATAAAAAGCTTGAAGGTTTAGATAGAGCGCCCTATCCTGGAGAGCTTGGAAAAAGAATATTAGAATCAGTCTCAAAAGAAGCTTGGCAACAATGGCTTGATTATCAAACAATGCTAATTAATGAAAATAGTTTGAATCTTTTTGATGAATCCTCACAAAGCTATCTCAAGCAACAAATGGAAAATTACTTTTTCTCTGAGGGAGGTGATGTGGATAAGATTAAGGGCTACACGCCTAAATAGCTCAACTAAAATAAATTAATATGGCTAATCTTTTCATTATTGCTGCCCCCTCTGGTTGTGGAAAAACATCCTTAGTCAAGGCGCTGCTTGGAAGCTCAAGCAAACTATCTGTTTCTGTTTCTCATACCACTAGAAAGCCTAGAAAAGGTGAAATTAATGGTGAAAACTACCATTTTGTTTCCAAGGAGAGATTTGGTGAGATGATTTCCAATAATGATTTTGTAGAGCACGCTGAAGTGTTCGGAAACATGTATGGAACTGCAAGAAGCAATATCAAGAAAAAATTAGACGCTAATATTGACATAATCCTAGAAATAGATTGGCAAGGTGCAAGACAGGTTAGAGAGAATATGCCTAACTCAATTAGTATCTTTATATTGCCCCCTTCAAAAAATGTATTACTTCAAAGGCTTACAGACAGGGGTCAAGACGATGAGGAGACGATTTCTAAAAGGATGAAAAACTCTGAAAGCGAGATGAGCCACTATGATGAATTTGAATATTTAGTCATTAATGATCAGTTTGATTCTGCGCTCAATGATTTAAAAGCGATTATTCAAGATTGTAACAATAATATAAAAAATATTGAATTGTCACTTGAAAACCAAATATCAAGACATAGATACTTATTTAAAGAATTGATATAAATCATTTTTTTGGTATAATTTAGGCCTAATTTATCGTACTAAGGAAGTTAATGAGTGATTTTGCATTATCGATAAACAATGTATCTAGAGATCTAGAGGTACAGAAGTACCCACCTATTCTTACGCCAGAAGAAGAATACGATTTAGCCATTCAACTCTATGAAAATGGGAGTCTCTCTGCTGCAAAGAAGCTCGTTATGTCTCATATGCGTTTCGTTGCTTTTATTGCTCATGGCTATAAAGGCTATGGATTAGAGCAAGCGGACTTAATCCAGGAAGGAACAATTGGTTTAATGAAAGCCGTTAAAAGGTTTAATCCTCACAAAAAAGTTAGATTGTCATCATTTGCTGTCTATTGGATTCGTGCTGAGATTCATGAATATATTTTCAAAAACTGGAAAATAGTTAAAGTTGCAACAACAAAAGCTCAAAGAAAACTTTTCTTTAAGCTCAAGAAAGCAAAATCTAATATCTTTCAGTCACTAACCAATGAGCAAGCAAAAGTGATTGCTGATGACCTTGGCGTTAAAGAAAAAGATGTCATTGAAATGGAATCAAGGCTTCAGCTGAACGATGTTGCCTTTGAAGTTAATGATGATGAAGATGCTTACACGCCAGAACATTATGTTGCAGATCCTGGTAAAAATCCTGAGCAATTAGTTCTTAGTGATAAAAGTCAAGAAGACCAACACAAAAGGCTTTATCAAGCACTTTCTTCCTTAGATCAAAGAAGTATCGAAATTTTACAATCAAGGTACTTGAAAGAAGAAAAAGAGACCCTACATACTTTAGCAGACAAGTATGGTGTTTCCGCTGAAAGGGTACGTCAACTTGAAAACAAAGCTATAAAGAAGCTTAAAGAACGTCTAGAAGAATAATTTTTTTCTACGACATTTTTTTTTGTAATACCAGGAGAAAACATGGAAATCCGTCCCCTTCACGATCGCGTAATCGTTCGTAGAGTAGAAGAAAAGAAGACTACTGCTAGTGGTCTAATAATCCCTGATTCATCAACTGAAAAACCATCTAGAGGTGAAGTTGTTGCTGCAGGAAATGGAAGAATAAGTGCACAAGGAGACTTAATCCCTTTGGATGTTAAGGTTGGTGACACAGTAATGTTTGGACAATATTCAGGTTCAGAAATCACAGTAGGAGAAGAAAAACTTCTCGTGATGAGTGAAGATGAGATTGTTGCAGTAATTGAAGAATAAAGGAGAATTATAATGTCAGCAAAAGACGTAAAATTTAGCTCAGAAGCTAGAGATTTAATGATGTCAGGTGTCAACACCCTTGCAGATGCAGTCAAAGTGACACTTGGACCAAAAGGAAGGAATGTTGTTTTAGACAAATCATTTGGCTCACCAGCTATTACTAAAGACGGCGTATCAGTTGCCCAAGAAATTGAGCTGGATGGTAAATTTGAGAATATGGGCGCCCAGATGGTTAAAGAGGTTGCCTCTAAAACTAACGATATCGCGGGTGATGGAACGACAACTGCAACGGTATTAGCGCAAACGTTAATATCTGAAGGCGTTAAGTCTGTTGCAGCGGGAATGAACCCAATGGATCTTAAGAGGGGAATTGACAAGGCTACTGAAGCAGTTGTAGCGACTCTTCAAAAATCATCTCAGCCGTGTAAAGACAGTGATTCTATTGCACAGGTGGGAACTATTTCAGCAAATTCAGATGTATCAGTAGGTGCTATCATTGCTGAGGCAATGGAAAAAGTTGGAAAAGAGGGAGTGATAACGGTTGAAGAAGGATCAACTCTAGAAAACGAACTAGACGTTGTTGAAGGAATGCAGTTTGATCGTGGATATCTATCTCCATACTTTATTAATAATCAAGAGTCGATGACTGCTGATTTAGAGCATCCTTACATTCTACTTCATGATGCTAAAATTTCAAATATTCGTGATCTTTTGCCTGCACTAGAAGCAGTTCAAAAAGCCGGAAAACCTCTATTGATTATTGCTGAGGACATTGAAGGTGAAGCGCTTGCAACGCTAGTTGTTAATAACATGCGTGGAATAGTTAAAGTGGCTGCTGTTAAAGCACCAGGCTTTGGTGATCGTCGTAAGGCAATCCTCGAAGATATTGCAGTTCTAACTGGCGGTACAGTTATCTCTGAAGAGGTTGGGTTATCTTTAGAAGGTATTACTGAAGATCAATTAGGCACAGCGAAGCGAGTCGAAATTGGTAAGGACAACACTACAGTTATTGATGGAGCCGGTTCTAAAAAGGATATTTCTGCAAGAATTGGTCAAATCAAAACACAAATTGAAGCAACGAGTTCAGACTATGACAGAGAGAAACTTCAAGAACGCCTAGCAAAACTTTCAGGTGGTGTCGCAGTCATTAAAGTAGGCGCTGCAACGGAAGTTGAAATGAAAGAGAAAAAGGATCGTGTTGATGATGCGCTTCACGCTACTCGCGCTGCTGTTGAAGAAGGTGTTGTTCCAGGAGGCGGTGTAGCCTTTGTTCGCGCTATCTCTTCACTTGATAAAGTGAGTGGTGATAATAGCGATCAAGATGTTGGAATCTCAATCTGTAGGCGCGCTTTAGAAGCCCCGTTAAGACAAATTGTCACTAATGGTGGCGGTGAAGCCTCTGTTGTTTTAAATGAAGTCTTGAAGGGTAAAGCAAACTTTGGATATAATGCTGCAACTGAAGAGTATGGAGATATGCTTAAAATGGGTATTTTAGATCCAACTAAGGTTGCTCGTGCTGCTCTTCAGCATGCTGCAAGTATCTCGGGCTTAATGATTACGACAGAAGCAATGGTTACTGATATGCCACAAGATTCTGCCCCAGCAATGCCGGATATGGGCGGCATGGGTGGTGGAATGCCAGGCATGATGTAAATCTGCTGATTTGGAGAGAAAAGCCCCATTTTTTGGGGCTTTTTTTTGGTATTATGATTGCCAATTAAATCTTTCATAAACTATGTCAAATTACGACGCATCCTCGATAGAAGTCTTAACTGGCCTGGAGCCAGTCAAAAAACGTCCAGGGATGTATACAGACACAGAAAATCCTAATCATCTCGCGCAAGAGGTTATAGATAATAGTGTCGATGAGGCGGTCTCTGGATACGCAACTCAAATCAACGTTACTCTGCATAAAGACAACTCGATGTCGGTTGAGGATAATGGCAGAGGAATACCAATAGATATTCATCCAAAAGAAGGCACTCCTGCTGTTGAAGTTATACTCACAAAACTTCATGCGGGTGGTAAGTTTTCTAATGATTCATACCAGTTCTCTGGCGGTCTTCATGGTGTTGGAATTTCCGTTGTTAATGCCCTTTCAAGCTCTATCGAAGTATGGATTAAAAGGGATGCTAAACACTACTTTATGAAGTTTGAATCTAGCGTTAAGTCAAATGATTTAGAAGAAATAGGAACGGTTGGAAAGCGCAATACAGGGACGTTAATCAAGTTTATGCCTGATGCACAGTTCTTTGATTCTGTTAAATTCTCTATTAAAAAATTAAGACATAATCTTAGGTCTAAAGCGGTACTTTGTCCTGGACTTGCAGTTAACTTTAAAAATGAAATTGATGAATCTGAGGATAATTGGATTTTTGAGGATGGAATTAAGGATTACCTACTAGCCTCTTTAGATGGGTTAGATTGCGTGCCAAACACCCCTTTTGTTATTTCATTTGGAACCAAAGAGGAGCAGCTAGATTGTGCCCTAACCTGGACTGAAAACACAAGCAATACGACAGCGGAAAGTTTTGTAAATTTAATCCCTACGATTGGAGGTGGAACGCATGTTAATGGACTCAGATCTGGTTTAACTGAAGCGCTCAAAGAGTTTTGTGAATTCAGA
The DNA here is from genome assembly GCA_902556205.1 of uncultured Gammaproteobacteria bacterium. GTDB lineage: Bacteria > Pseudomonadota > Gammaproteobacteria > PS1 > Pseudothioglobaceae > Pseudothioglobus. The sequence goes on from CACDVH010000002.1 coordinate 187,702, forward strand.
AACCTTATTCCAAAAAACATCAAACTAACTCCTGATGATGTTTGGCAAAGAATTGCATTTGTTTTATCCATTAAAATTTTAGACCCACAATTTTCTGGACAAACTAAGGAAAGGCTCTCATCTCGTGAGAGCGCTTCATTCGTGTCAGGTGTTGTAAAGGATTCATTTAGCCTATGGCTTAACCAGCATACAGACATTGCTGAAAAAATTGCAGAGTTAGCTATTCTCAATGCTCAATCAAGATTAAAGACAGCTAAGAAAGTTGTTCGAAAGAAAATAGTGAGTGGCCCCGCCCTTCCCGGAAAACTCTCAGACTGTACGAGCTCTGACCTAGAACAAACTGAAGTATTTTTGGTGGAGGGAGACTCTGCTGGCGGCTCAGCAAAGCAAGCTAGAGATAAAGATTATCAGGCTATTCTTCCCTTAAGAGGTAAGATTCTTAACACGTGGGAGGTAGACTCATCGCAGGTTCTGGCCTCTAATGAAATTCATGATATAAGCGTTGCTATAGGTCTAGAGCCTGACAACAGTGATCTTTCTGGTTTAAGGTATGGAAAGATCTGTATTTTGGCTGATGCTGACTCAGATGGACTGCATATTGCTACCTTAATTTGTGCATTATTTGTAAAACATTTCCCTAAACTAGTGAGTCAAGGACATGTCTATGTAGCAATGCCTCCACTCTATCGTATCGATGCAGGTAAACAGGTATTCTATGCACTAGATGATTCAGAAAAAGATCAGATTGAAGCCAAACTAATTAAAGAAAACAAACGACAAAAAATACAAGTTCAGCGCTTTAAGGGGCTAGGTGAAATGAATCCAAAGCAACTTCGAGAAACCGCAATGCAACCAGATACAAGGAGATTGATTCAACTCACCCTGAATCATCCGCTTCAAATTTCAGAAACAATGGACATGTTGCTATCTAAAAAAAGAGCCTCAGATCGAAAATCTTGGCTTGAAACTAAAGGCAATTTAGCGAATGTCTAAAGCTGTAATTCTTCTATCAGGAGGCTTAGATTCAACAACCGTTCTGGCTATAGCAAAATCTCAAGGCTATGACTGCTATGCGCTGAGCTTTGATTATGGACAAAAACAAAGATCAGAATTAGAGTCATCGATCTCAATTGCGAAAAAATTTAATGTCATCGAACATAGGATTATGAAAATTTCATTAAGCGATATTGGAGGCTCAGCACTAACAGATCAATCTATTGATGTTCCAAAATACTCTGAAAGCGACGAAATACCCATAACCTATGTCCCCGCAAGAAATACCATTTTTTTATCTTTTGCTCTTGCCTGGGCCGAGGTTGTAGACTGTAAAACAATATTTATAGGAGTAAATGCTTTAGATTATTCAGGATATCCTGATTGTAGGCCAGAATTTATAGAGGCTTTTGAAAATATGGCAAACCTGGCTACAAAGAAGTCTGTAGAAGGAGATAGAATTCAAATAAAGACTCCGTTGATCAGCATGACTAAATCAGAAATAATTAAAAAAGGCCTTGGTCTCGGAGTAGATTATTCAGAAACTACTAGTTGCTATGATGCTAATACTCTGGGTGAAGCTTGCGGCGAATGTGATGCCTGTGTTCTTAGAAAAATAGGCTTTGAAAATGCTAATGTGCAAGACCCAACCAGATATCAATAAATATTTAAAAAAATACGATATTTAAATGTT